>DATLGC010000096.1:0-4377 GCA_035540655.1 Sphingomicrobium sp.
CCCTTGATGTCGACCCAATAGAGCGCCGACTCGCGCTCGACCCAGACCGGCCCCTCGCCGAGAACGGCTCCGACATCGGCAACGCAGTGGGGTTCGCATTCGATTCGCATTTGGTCATCCCGATAGCTCGCGCGGGCCAAAACAAAAGCGTTGGAGCCATGTCGCCTGCTCGAAGTTTTGCGCTAATGGGCCAAAGCATGCGCTGGGCGGAAGGTTTCATCGCCGTCGACTGGGGAACGACGAACCGTCGCGCCTATCTGCTCGACGGCGGCGGAAATTGCTCGTCCGAATTCGAGGACGACCAAGGGATATTGGCGGTGGAGATCGGCGGTTTCCCCGCCGCGGTCCAGCAGATCCGCGACCGGCTTGGCGACCTGCCCTTGTTGCTTGGCGGCATGATCGGTTCCAATCGCGGCTGGGTCGAGGCGCCCTATGCCTATTGCCCGGCCGGGCTCGACGACCTCGCTGCCGGGCTGGTCGCGGCCGGCGACCGCTGCGCGATCGTTCCTGGCGTTGCTTATGCCGACGAGGGCCGCGCCGACGTCATGCGCGGCGAGGAAATCCAGCTGGTCGGAGCCGTCGCCGCCGGCCTGGTGCCGGCGGACTGCATCGTCTGCCATCCTGGTACCCACAATAAATGGGTCCGGATGGAGGCTGGCCGGATCGCCACCTTCCGGACCGTGATGACCGGGGAATTGTTCAACCTGCTCCGCCAGCATAGCATCCTGTCAAACCTGTTGTCCGGTGAAGTCAGCGCCGGCGAATCCTTTGCCGCCGGGGTCCGCCGCGGGCTGGCCGACGGCGGCATCACCGCCGAACTGTTCACCCTTCGAGCGCGCGTGCTGCTCGGCCAGGCGGCGGAACAAGGATCGGCCTGCTTTGCGAGCGGTCTCCTGATCGGCGAGGACATAAGGGTGGGCATGAAAGCCTGCGGCGAAGGCGTGCTCATCGTCATGGGCCGGCCCGAGCTCACCGAGCTTTACGCCGCCGCGCTCGCCGAGGCCGGCCGTCCTTCCCGCCAGGTGGACGGGGAGACGGCATTCATCGAAGGCATCAAATGCATTGCGGAGCGGATCGAATGAGCGCTGCTGAAATCTTCCATCGCCATCTTGCGGCCTGCCCTTTGGTCGCGATCATCCGCGGAGTGACTCCCGACGAGGCGGAGTCGATCGGCACCGCTCTTTATGGTGCCGGCATTCGCATTATCGAAGTGCCGCTCAACTCCCCCGACCCGCTGGGCAGCATCGCCCGTCTGGCCAAAGCCTTGGGCGACAGCGCCCTCATCGGCGCCGGAACCGTGCTCGACCCGGCGCAGGTCGAACAGGTGAAGGACTCGGGGGGCAGGCTCATCGTGTCCCCCAACATGTCGCCGGACGTCATCGAGGCGACGGTCGCCGCCGGAATGGTCTCCTGCCCCGGCTACTTCACTCCGACCGAGGCGTTCGCCGCACTCGGGGCCGGCGCGCATGCGCTGAAATTCTTCCCGGCCGAAGCCGCCTCCCCCCCGGTCGTCAAGGCGCAGCGGGCCGTGCTTCCAAAGGACATCCCCCTGATCGTCGTCGGCGGGGTCAAGGCCGATTCGATGCGGCCGTGGCTTGACGCCGGCGCCGACGGCTTTGGCCTCGGCTCGGGGATCTATGTGCCGGGCCAGTCGGCCGAGGCCACGGCCGAAAAGGCCCGCGCCTATGTCACCGGCGTGATGCGCTGATGCGGCCGATCCGGATCGCCATCATCGGCTTCGGCAAGATCGCCGCCGATCAGCACGTGCCGTCGATCGAAGGCAACGATCGGTTCGAGCTCGTCGGCACAAGCAGCCGCTCGGGCTCGGGACCCGAGCCGCGCTTCGCCGACTGGCGCGATCTTCTCGAAAAGGTCGAGGGTCTCGAGGCGGTCGCGATCACCACTCCGCCATCGCCCCGCCACGAAATCGCCCGCGCCTGCATCGAAGCCGGCCTGCACGTGTTGATGGAAAAGCCGCCGACTGTCACTCTTGGCGAAGTCGAGGACCTCGCACTGCTGGCCAAGGAGCGGCAGGTGAGCCTGTTCACGACCTGGCACGCGCAGCACAATCGGGCGGTCGCCGAGGCGCAGCAGCTGCTCGCCAGCAAGCGGATCGCCGCAATGGATATCGTCTGGCACGAGGACGTGGACAAATGGCACCCGGGCCAACGATGGATCTGGGAAGCCGGCGGCTTTGGCGTGTTCGACCCGGGTATCAACGCTTTTTCCATCGCAAGCCGGATTTTCCCCGGCCCACTGCTCGTCCGAAGCGCCGAATTGTCGGTGCCCGAGGACTCGCAGACTCCGATCGCCGCCGAAATCCAATTCGCCAGCCCGGCCACCGACGGGCCGCTCACCTGCAGCCTCGACTGGCGGCGGACCGAGGGCGAGGAGTGGACGATCACCGTCCGCACGGCCGACGGCATGGAGCTTCGGCTGCTCAACGGCGGATCGCGCCTGATGGTCGACGGCGAGGCGCGGCATTGCGCCGGCGAAGGCGAATATCCGGACATCTTCCGTACGTTCGTCGACCTGATCGACGAGCGCCGGAGCCATGTCGACGTGGCACCCTTGAGGCTGGTCGCCGACGCGCTTCTGGTCGGCACTCGAACGATCGTGTCGCCGGTTGGAACGACCGGGCGCTGAACCCTGTTATGGTATTGCGGCGGGACGGGGAGTAAGCAGGCGCGGTACGTGCCGGCTCAGCTGTAACTGGAGTAAGGGACCATGGATCTCGCCGCCGACGAGCTTGAACGTATCGACCATGCGTTCGCCCGCAATCGGCTGCTTGCGACCTTCCCGCGCGAAGCTCGCGCCTTGCTCGAGCCGTTCGGGGAACTGACCGACCTGGCGCCGGGTGACCTCGTGCTTCGCCGCGGCGAAGACGTCGGCCACAGCCTGTTCCCGTTCGGCTCGACGATGGTGTCGATGATCGTCGACGTCGATGGCGGCCGGTCGATCGAGGTTGCCTCGATCGGCCAGGAAGGCGCGATCGGCGGGATCGTCAGCTGCGGCCAGGCGCCGGCCTTCACCCGCGCCGTGACCCTGATCGGCGGGCCGGCGCTGAGCGTTCCGATGGCCGCGCTCGAGGACGCCAAGAAACGCTCGCCGTTCATCGAGCATCTGTTCTGCCGCTATTCCGATTTTCTGCTTGCCCAGGTCATGCAGTCGCTGGCCTGCAATGCCTTCCATTCGGTCGACGCGCGCGCCGCCGGCTGGCTGCTGACTGCCCAGGACCGCGCCGGCGACCGGCTCGAGCTTACCCAGGAAGCCTTCGCCGGATTGCTCGGAGTCCAGCGCACCACGGTCAACGCGGTGGTGCAGCAGCTTCAGGACGAGAATCTGATCAGCAAGCGGCGCGGAGTCATCCACATCGTCGACCGGGTTGGCCTCAAGCGCCGAAGCTGCGATTGCCATGCTGCGCTGAAAAGCCACTACGCCCGAGTTATCGGCGCCGGCGGCAGCGGCGGCTGATCGATCCGCGCTAGTTGTTCTGGATATTCGATCGCGACTTTTTCGCCCTGACAAGGCTTTCGGCCGCCGCCGCGCATAGTCCGTCGGCTCGCGTCAGCGAGACCTCGGTCCAGCCGCCGGCGTCGACAGCCATCCGGCCGCCTTCGTTCTTCTTGATGTCCCACCCGGGGCTGATCGTCCGGAGCATCGGCGTCGACGGACCCCATTCCTTGACGAAGGTCACCGGTGAATGCGTTCGCTTTCCGCTTGCCTGCCCGGAGGCTGCGTCGCGCTGGCTTTTCGCGCTATTGTAATGAGCCGCGCGCAGCTCATCACCGGTGCAGTTGATGCGCAGGATGCCATCGTCGGGAAAACCATCGCCGTCGAGGTCGCCGGTGCTGCTGACCTTGAGGTAGATCGGCCCCGCCGCCGCGTCGCGCGCGACGCCTTCGATCTTGAGGAAATAATCGGCACTCGCGGCGAATGCCGTCGAGCACATTGCCGCCGCTATGGCCCCCGTCAGGAATTTGCGCATCCTCGTCACTCCCCCCGAATTCAAACAGCGAATATCTGCCTCGAATGCGTCCATTTCGCAAGCGCAACGGGTTAACGCGCCGCTGACCTCAATCGTCGAGTCGCCAGCCGATCGCCTGCCCGGCGAGGAACGGCACCAGTCCGAAAATGGCTGACGGGATTTCCACCTCCGCCCGCGCGAGCGTCACTCGCGCCTGGTTCAGCGGCAGATTGTAGAACTGCGGCCCGTTCTCGCTCGCGAAAGCCTCGAGCCGGTCGAGCGCGCCCTCCTCGTCGAACACCTGAGCATAAGCTTCAAGCGCGTGCGGCGCGTTGAAAATGCCCGCGCAACCGCACGCAGATTCCTTGGCTTCGCGGCTGTGCGGCGCACTGTCGGTGCCGAGGAAGAAT
>DATLGC010000097.1:0-2602 GCA_035540655.1 Sphingomicrobium sp.
CGCCAAGGGCTTGGTGCGCGACCTGAGGGTGCGCTGGGCACTCGAGGAGGCGGGGCGCGATTACCGCGTCCGACTTCTCGACGAGCGGCCGCCGGAATATCTGCTCGAGCAGCCGTTCAACCAGGTGCCGTGCTTCCGCGACGGCGAGGTGCAGCTGTTCGAGAGCGGCGCCATCGTCCAATATGTCGGCGAGAAGAGCGAGGCGCTATTGCCGACCGATCCGCAGCGCCGGTTTCGGGCGATCGGCTGGAGCTATGCGGCCCTGAACAGCGTCGAGCCGTCGGTGCTGAACCTCGCCACCATCGACCTCTTCCATGCCGGCGAGGAGTGGGCCCGGCTGCGCCGGCCGGGCGCGGAAGATTCTGTCCGCCAGAGGCTTAACCGCGTGTCCGACTGGCTCGGCGACAAGGAGTGGCTCGAGGAGCGCTTCACGATCGGCGATTTGCTGATGGTGACGGTGTTGCGGATCCTTCGTCACACCGACCTTGTCGCCGAATTCGCGAACCTCGCCGCTTATGTGAAGCGCGGCGAAGCGCGCCCGGCGTTCCAGCGCGCTCTTGCCGACCAGCTCGCCGTCTACGCGGCCCATCAACCCGAAGGAGAAGCAGCATGAGCTACATCGACGGATTCGTCCTTCCATTGAAAGACGAGAAGGCAGACGACTATCGCAAGATGGCGGAAATGTTTGCCGCAAAGGCCAGCGAGCTTGGCGCGATCGGCACTGTCGAGGCGCTCGGCGACGGGCTCGAACATGGCCACACCACCGACTTCTTCCGCGCGGTCAAGGCCGAGGACGGCGAGAATGTCGTCTTCTCCTTCATCGTCTGGCCCGACAAGCCGACCCGCGACTCGGCCTGGGAAAAGATCATGGCCGACCCCGAAATGCAGCCGAATGGCGAGATGCCGTTCGACGGCAAGCGCATGTTCTGGGGCGGCTTCAAGCCGATCCTGAACACGCTGGAAAAGTGATCGTGGGCAACTGGCACGGCAGCCACATCTGGTACGAGCTCATCACGCCAGACCCGGACGGCGCCAAGCTTTTCTATGACGCTGTGGTCGGCTGGGACGTCGAGTCCCAGCCCTCCACCGAGGGCATGGACTACCGGATGATCCGTCGAAGCGACGGCAATGCCGGCGGGTTGATGCGCCTCGGCGACGACATGGCGCGGCATGGCGCCCGACCCATGTGGCTAGGCTACATAGGGGTGGACGACCTCGACGCCGCGCTAACCGCGGTCGAAAAGGATGGCGGCACGGTGATGATGCCCGCCTTTGAGGTGGAAGGCGTCGGCCGGATAGCGATGGTCACCGACCCGCAGGGCGCACCCTTCTACCTGATGCGCCCGGCGCGCGAGATGGCCGAGCGCAAGCAGGACAGCCACGTATTCTCCCGCGACAAGCCGCAACACGTGCGCTGGAACGAGTTGTCGACGACCGACAGCGACGCAGCCGTCGCTTTCTATACCCGCCATTTCGGCTGGGTGCAGGACGGCGATATGGACATGGGCGAGCATGGCAAATACCGCTTCATCCATCACCAGGGCGTGATGATCGGTGCGATCATGCCGAAGATGCCCGAGATGCCGGTCAGCCTCTGGTCCTATTATATCGGGGTCGACGACATCGACCGTGCGGCGAGCGCGGTGACCGCATGCGGCGGGACGATCCTGAACGGACCAATGGAAATCCCGGGCGGCGAATTTGCGCTGAATGGGATGGACCCGCAGGGCGCCGCATTCGGCCTCGTCGGCCCGCGCAATCGATAAGGAGGGAAAGCATGGACAAGCTGGTGACCTGCCTGTGGTTCGACAAAGGCGAGGCGCGCAAGGCGGCGGAATTCTACGCCTCCGTGTTTCCGGACAGCGAAGTGAAAGTGGTCAACCGCGCGCCCGGCGACTTTCCCGGCGGCGAGAAAGGCGAGGAGCTGACGGTCGAATTCACCGTCCTCGGCCGGCCGTTCGTCGGCCTCAACGGCGGCCCGAACTTTAAGCCCAACGAGGCGGTCAGCTTCATGGTCCTGACCGAGGACCAGGAGGAAACCGATCGCTACTGGAACGCGATCGTCGGCAATGGCGGCGAGGAGAGCGCCTGCGGCTGGTGCAAGGACAGATGGGGCTTTTCCTGGCAGATCACTCCGCGCCTGCTGCTCGAGGCTACGACCAATCCGGACCGGGCCGTGGCCCAGCGGGCGTTCGAAGCGATGATGACGATGAAGAAGATCGACATCGCGACGATCGAGGCTGCGGCGCGCAGCGAGACCGCCGTTGCGTAAGATCCGCGGGAGCGTCTTCCTGTCGCTCGACGGCGTCATGCAGGCGCCGGGCGGCCCCAGCGAAGATCCGACCGGCGGGTTCGAGCATGGCGGCTGGCTGCCGCAATTCTTCGACGAGGATGTCGGTGCCGCGATCGATGCGTTCTTCGGCGCCGAATACAGCCTGCTGCTGGGCCGGCGGACCTACGACATTTTCGCGGCCTACTGGCCTTATGTCGGCGGCGAAGCGACCGGCATCGGGGAGGTTTTCGACCGCACCGGCAAGGACGACGGCGAAGCCGCCGCCATCGCGCTTGGCGAGGCTTTCACCCGCGCCGACAAATATGTCCT
>DATLGC010000098.1:0-22689 GCA_035540655.1 Sphingomicrobium sp.
GGTCGGACGACAGCTGGTCGACCGAAATGGCGATGAGAAGCCTGGGCGGCGGGGCGGGCGGCGGCGGGCCGGGGATCGGCGGGATGGCCGAGGCGGCGGTGGCGGCGAGACCCGCAGCTGCGGCGAATAGGGATTTACGCATGCGATTCCTTCCCGTCATTCCAGCGAAAGCTGGAATCCATGAACTCTTTGGATCGTCATTGTTGCACATCCGTGTTCATGGACCCCGGATCAAGTCCGGGGTGACGGACTTTTCAGTCCGCCAGCTTCGCCCGAAGCCGTTCGTTGACCAGCTGCGGGTTGGCCTTGCCGGCCATCGCCTTCATCACCTGGCCGACGAAGAAGCCGAAGAGCTGCTGCTTGCCGCCTTTGTAGTCGGCGACCTCGTCCGAATTGTCGGCGAGCACCTTGTCGACGGCGGCATCGATGGCGCCGGTGTCGCTGGTCTGGCGAAGGCCGCGCTTGTCGACGATTGCCGCGGCGCCCTCGCCGGTCTCGAGCATGATCTCGAACACCTGCTTGGCGATGGTGCCGGAAATGGTCTTGTCGGCGACGAGGCCGAGTAATCCGGCGGCCTGCTCCGGCCTCACCGGGCAATCGGCAATGGTTCGCCCCAGGCGGTTCAAGGCGCCGAACAGCTCGGCGACCACCCAATTGGCGGCCTGGGATGGCGCTGCGCCGGCGTCGAGCAACGCGTCGAACCAGCGGGCGGTCTCGACCTCGGCGGTCAGGACGCTGGCGTTATAAGGCGTGATTCCAAGGCCCTCGAAGCGCTTGCGCTTGGCGTCGGGCAGCTCGGGAAGCGAGGCGCGGCACTCCTCGACGAACGCCTCGTCGAGCTCGAGCGGAAGCAGGTCGGGATCGGGGAAATAGCGGTAATCGTGGGCGTCTTCCTTTGAGCGAAGCGCCCGGGTAACGCCCTTGTCGGGGTCGAACAGGCGGGTTTCCTGGACGATTGTCCCGCCCTCCTCGAGCAATTCGACCTGGCGGCGCGCCTCATGCTCGATCGTCGCCATGACGAAGCGCACGCTATTGACGTTCTTGGTCTCGGTTCGAGTGCCGAAGGCCTCGCCGGGGCGGCGCACGCTGACGTTGACGTCGGCGCGCATCGAGCCTTCCTCCATATTGCCGTCGCAGCTGCCGACGTAGCGCAGGATCGACCTGAGCTTGCGCAGATAAGCGCCTGCTTCCGCGGGAGAACGCATATCCGGCCGCGAGACGATCTCCATCAAGGCGACGCCGCAGCGGTTGAGGTCGACATAGGACATGGTCGGATGCTGGTCGTGCATCAATTTGCCCGCGTCCTGCTCGACATGGATTCGCTCGATGCCGATGCGCTTGGCGCTGCTCTCGTCCTTGTCGTCGAGCAGGATCTCGACCTCGCCCTCGCCAACCAGGGGATGGTAAAGCTGGCTGATCTGATAGCCCTGCGGCAGATCGGCGTAAAAATAATTCTTGCGGTCGAAGCGGCTCCAGCGGTTGATCACCGAGTCCAGGGCAAGGCCGGTGCGCACCGCCTGGCGGATGCATTCGCGGTTGGGCACCGGCAGCATGCCGGGCATTGCGGCATCGACCAGGCTGACCTGCGTATTGGGCTCCGCGCCAAAGGCGGTGGCGGCGCCCGAGAACAGCTTGGACGCGGTCGCGGTGACCTGGGCATGGACCTCGAGGCCGACGACGACCTCCCATTCGCCGGTCTCGCCCTTGATTCGATAGGGTGCGGTCGAGTCAGCCATTGAAGTTGTCCGGTCTTGCAACTTCCGCTCGTCCTGAGCGGAGCTGCGAAGCGGCGTAGTCGAAGGGCGTTGTGCACCATTGCCGTGCCAGCGCCCTTCGACTTCGCTCAGGACGAACGGCTGTTATTGTCCTGCCCAACCCTTTCACCACCATTTCTCCGGCCTTGCCGTGAACCCGGCCCGCTCCTCGATGGCGAGGCCGGCATCGAGCACCGTCTGCTCGTCGAGCTCGCGTCCGATGATGTGGAGGCCGAGGGGAAGCCCCTGGCCGTCGAGCCCGCCGGGCACGCTCATCGCCGGAAGGCCGGCGAGGCTCGCCGGGACCGCGAACACGTCGTTCAGATACATCGCCAGCGGGTCGGTGGTCTCGCCCAAACCGAACGCCGCCGACGGCGCGGTCGGGGTGAGGATCAGGTCGCACCGCTCGAAGGCCTGTTGGAAGTCGCGCTTGATCAACGAGCGAACCTTCTGCGCCTTGGTGAAATAGGCGTCGTAGAAGCCGGCCGAGAGCACATAGGTACCGATCATGATGCGGCGCTTGACCTCGGCGCCGAACCCCGCGGCGCGGGTCGCGGCATACATGCCATCGAGGCCGCCGCCGTCGACCGTCTCGCGCAGGCCATAGCGCACCCCGTCGTAGCGGGCGAGGTTGGACGAAGCCTCGGCCGGGGCGATGATGTAATAGGTCGGCAAAGCATATTTGGTGTGCGGCAGGCTGATCTCGACCGGTTCGGCGCCGGCGTCGCGAAGCCATTCGATGCCTTGGTCCCACAGCCGGTTGATGTCTTCGGGCACTCCGCCGATGCGATATTCCCTGGGAATGCCGACGCGCTTGCCCTTGAGGTCGCTGGACAAATTCTTTTCCCACGGCGGCACGGGCAAGTCGAGCGAGGTCGAATCCTTCGGGTCGAACCCGGCCATCGCCTCCAGGAGGATCGCGCAGTCGCGCACCGTTTTCGCCATCGGCCCCGCCTGGTCGAGCGAGGAGGCGAAGGCGACGATGCCCCAGCGCGAGCAGCGGCCGTAGGTCGGCTTGATGCCGCAAATGCCGGTGAAGGCGGCCGGCTGGCGGATCGAGCCGCCGGTGTCGGTGCCGGTCGCGCCCGGGGCGATATGGGCGGCGACCGCCGCCGCGGAGCCGCCGCTGGAGCCGCCGGGGGTGAGCGCTGCGTTGCTTCCGTCGCCGCGCTTCCACGGGCTGATCACCGGCCCGTAGGCGCTGGTCTCGTTGGACGAGCCCATGGCGAACTCGTCCATGTTGAGCTTGCCAAGCATTCCCGCGCCGGCCTTGCGCAAATTGGCGGTGACACTGCTTTCGTAGGGCGGCTTGAAGCCCTTGAGAATTCGGCTGCCGGAGGTGGTGTCGACTCCCTGGGTGGCGAACAGATCCTTGATCCCAAGCGGAATCCCGGCGAGCGCGCCCAAACCGTCGGAGCCGCGCGCCTGATCGGCGGCAGCGGCGGCGGCAAGCGCGTCCTCGGGGGTCTCGACGGTGAAAGCGTTGAGCGCCCGGGCGGCGGCGACCGCGGCGTTATAGGCCTCGGCCACCTCGCGCGCGGTGAAGTCGCCGTTGCGGAAGCCGCCCTGAAGCTCGGCGATGGTGAGGGTGGTGAGATCGGTCACTCAATCACCTTGGGCACCGCAAAGAAGCCGTGCTGCGCATCCGGCGCGTTGGCGAGCACGGCATCGCGCCGGTCGCCGTCGGTGACTTCGTCGTCGCGCAGCCGAAGCGGGTTGGCTATGACCGCCGTCAGGGGCTCGACGCCGTCTGTATCGACCTCGGCCAATTGCTCGACCCAGCCGAGGATATTGTTGAGCTCGGGCACCAGCGCCTCGACCTCCGAATCGCTCATGGCGATTCGGGCAAGCTTGGCGATGTGGCGAACCTGATCGGTGTTCACGGACATTGGCGGGCGGATAGCGGCGAGGGCGAAAGGCGGCAAGGTAAGGCTTTGGTCGACCCGATTCGCGTGGAAAACAGCGGGTTAATTGCGCTCGTTGGTCCGCGTCCCGCCCTCGGGCCATCGCATTTACGCGAAAGAGCATGGTTTCAGGCTTGGTTACCATTGCGCGCGGCCAGCGGGATCTGGGCCGGGAACCGTCGAAAATGGCTGACGAACGCGGTTAAGATCCGGCAAACCACGTGTCTTCAAAGCGTTTTGAGACCCTCGGGCTAGCCTGGGCTCCTCAATCGAAAAGTGGGGAATCAAGATGCGTTTAACTCTCTGCCTCGCGGCGCTTGCCGCTTCCGTCGCCACGGCTTCTCCGGCACTGGCCCAGTCGGCCAGCGCGGCCGGTCAGGCCCAGGGCACCGTCCTGCAATCGCTGACTCTGACAAATGTCGAAGATCTCGACTTCGGCGTCGTCGCTCCTGACGCCAACGACCCGGGCACCGTCTCGATAAATGCGAACACCGGCGTCCGCTCGACCAGCGGCGGAGTCGTCGCTCTGCCCGGATCGTTCAGCCGCGCCCAGTTCATCGGCTATGGTTCGCAGGGCCAGGAGGTCCAGCTGACTCTCAACCAGCCCGCGGGCGGCGTTCTGACCAGCGGCGCGAACTCGATCGGCGCTCTTCTCGGTCTCGATTCGGGCGGCGCGACGCGAGTCATCGGCGCCGGGGGAAGTTTCACCGTTTATGTCGGCGGCACCTTCAACATCGCCGCCAACCAGGCAAACGGCTTCTATTCGGCGCAGTTCGACCTTACCGCTGACTATCAGTAACCCATTGGTCAGCTAGCGGCGGAGGGCGGTGTCGGCCAAGGCCGGCGCCGCCCTCTTCTTTTTGCGCGGCGCTTGCCCGCCCTTCGCCCGCCGCCTAACGGCGCCGTCAATGTGCGCCCGCCGCTTCCTGATGGTCATATTCGTCCTGACCCTGCTGGTGGTCGCAGCGGCCTTCGCCTTGTTCCAATGGGGCCATCAGGTCATCGTCAGCCAGTCGGTGCCGCGCGGCCAGTTCGAAGCGCCGGCCGGAAACGGCCCCGATTATTCGGCAAGCGAACAGTGGATCGCCCGCCCCGGAATCGCCGACGACCCGTCTTGGTGGCGGCCCGACGGTGAACCGAGGCCCCTGGCGACCAGGCCGGCCCATGCCTTCTACATCCACCCGACCACCTATCTTCAGCGCGATCATTGGAACGCCCCGCTCGACGATGCCGAGAGCCGGCAGCGCGCCGAGCTATTCGTCCAGAGCCAGGCGAGCGCGTTCAGCGACGTGGCGGCGGTATGGGCTCCGCGATACCGCCAGGCGGCCTTCGGCGCCTTCCTGCTGAGCAACGAGGATGCGCAAAAGGCGCTCGAGCTCGCCTATCGGGATCTGACCGCGGCCTTCGGGCGGTTTCTCGCCACCATTCCCGAGGGCGAGCCGATCATCTTCGCCGGCCACAGCCAGGGCGCGCTTCACCTGCTTCGACTGCTCGGGGAGCATGGACCGCAGCTGCGCGGGCGGCTGGTCGCCGCATATGTCGTCGGCTGGCCGGTCAGCACCGCCGCCGACCTTCCCGCAACCGGATTGCCGGCCTGCGAACGAGCCGGGCAAAGCGGCTGCGTCCTGTCGTGGCAGAGCTTCGCCGAGCCGGCCAATCCCTCCATCGTGCTTGACGCCTGGGACGGGACCCGCGGACCCGACGGGACAGAGCGCCGCCGCCGAGACATGCTGTGCGTCAACCCGCTGACCGGAAGCATTGGCGGGGCGGCCCCGGCGCAGTCCAACCCCGGGACCCTGGTTCCCACCGCCGACATGAGCGATGCGAGGGTCGTTTCGGGCCGGGTCGGGGCGCGCTGCGAAAACGGTTTTCTGCTGATCGACGGCGACATCCCGAACCTCGGGCCGTTCGTCCTTCCGGGCAACAATTATCACGTCTATGATTATGTATTGTTCTGGGAGGCGATCCGCCGGGACGTGCAGCGGAGGCTGTCCGAATGGCAGCGGCGGTAACCGCTCAACCGGCCGAATTCGCAGCGGCCCTTGGCGCAGGCGGCAAGCTCGCCGGGCTCGACGTCGGGACAAGGACCATCGGCCTTGCCCTTTGCGACACGGGCTGGGCCTTCGCCGGGCCGGCCGAGACCATCCGGCGGAGCAAGTTCACCGCCGATCTCGAACGGCTCCGCGAGTTCATCGCCGGCAATGGGGTCGCGGGCCTGGTCGTCGGACTGCCGCTCAACATGGACGGAAGCGACAGCCCGCGAACCCAGTCGGTCCGCGCCTTTGCCCGCAACCTCGCTCCGCTCGGCCTGCCGATCCTGCTGTGGGACGAGCGCTGGTCGACCCAGGCGGTCGAGCGAGCGATGATCGAAGCCGACGTCAGCCGAGCCAGGCGGGCAGAGAAGGTCGACTCGCTCGCCGCCGCGCACATCCTCCAGGGCGCGATCGACGCGCTGGCCAATCTGCCGGCCCGCGGCTAGGCGGCACGTTCGTGGACCTGCTTTCGATCGATTCGCTGAGCGACGGCCAGATTGCCGCGATTCTCGACCGGGCCGACCATTGGTTCGATCGCACCCGCGCCGGCGATCGCAGCGATGCCCTTGCCGGCCGGATCGTCTTCAACCTGTTCTACGAAAACTCGACCCGCACGGCGATGTCGTTCGCCACCGCCAGCCACCGGCTCGGCGCCTCGTCGATCGCCTTGTCGGTCGAGCATTCGTCGGTGAAGAAGGGCGAGACGCTCGAGGACACGGCGCGGACGCTGAACGCGATGCGCCCGGACGTGACCGTGTTTCGCCACCGCGACAATGGCGCTCCGGCGATCGTCGCGGCGATCATGGACACGCCGGTCATCAATGCCGGCGACGGCACCAACGAGCATCCGACCCAGGCCCTGCTCGATGCCGCGACCATCCGTCGCCGTTTCGGGCGCATCGAGGGGCTCAAGGTCGCGATTTGCGGCGACATCCGCCACAGCCGGGTCGCGCGCTCCAACGCAAAGCTTCTGCCGCGGCTGGGCGCCGAGGTGCGGCTGGCCGGCCCGCCCGAGCTGATTCCGCCGGACCTGCCCGGCAGCGGATCGGTCGACCAGGCGATCGAGGGCGCCGACGTGGTGATGATGCTTCGAGTCCAGCGCGAGCGGCTCGAGGCCGACCTAGGCGATTCGCCCGGCGAATATCTCGCCCGCCACGGACTCAACGCCGAGCGGCTGGCCAAGGCCGCTATGAACGCGGCGGTCATGCACCCCGGTCCGATGAACCGGGGAGTCGAGATCGAGGACAGAATCGCCGACGACCCGGAACGATCGCTGATCGCGCTTCAGGTCGAAATGGGCGTGGCCGTGCGGATGGCCTGCCTGGAGTTTGTGACCGGCGGCTTCGCCTAGCGAGCGGCGAAACGGACCGGCGAATCGCCGGCGATGGTCCGCACGAAGCAGCTGCCCCCCTCGCGGCGAAGCGCGACGCAGACGTCGCGGGCCTGGCTGTCGCTGACGAAGCCCTTGACCGACAGGCGGTAGACGACGCCGCGCGTGCTTTCGAAGCGCGCGCTCGCCGGGGTGTAGCCGCGCAGCGACGCGTGACGGCGGACGACCTGGTCCCAGGCCGCGGCTACACGCTCGGGCGAGCCGTAGGCGCCAAGCTGGACGACCGAGGTGGAATTGCCCCTGGCGGGTGCTGCCGCACGCTCGGCCGGAGCCCGGCTGGCGGCCGGCAACGCGACCCGGACCGAGCGGGCCGGCTTGACCAGTGAAGCGGCCGCCTCTGGGGCCACGGGCGCCGGAGGTGCCTCGAAGGCCGGGGCGGGCGGCGGCGAATAGGCTGTCAGGGACGCGGTTATGGGCTGCACATAAACCGTGGCGGGATCCGGCGTCGGCTGGGCGACGGCGACCTCCACGGGCTCAGGCAGCGGCGCATAATATGGGACCGGCTGCGGAGCGGGCTCGGGTGCTGCGACCGGCAGCGGAGCGGGCGCCGCGACGGCAGCGAACTGCTCGCCGCCGCCAGTTTTGAGCGCCAGCCTGACCGGCTGACCCGGGTCGGACGCGGCCGGAGTGATCCCGACCAGCGCCGCCACCTGATCGGAAGCGCGGACCGGCTTGGCCAGCGCCATCCATTCGTGGATTCGCGAATCGACGAGGTGAGCCGGGAGATCCTGCGAAGCGATGATTCGCGCCGATTCCCAGTCGCCGGCGAAGGCATGGGCGAGCGCCAGATTCTGGCGGACCCGCGGGTCGGCGCCATGCTGACGCGCCGCCTGCTCGAGCAGCCGCGCAGCTTCCGCCGGCCACCCGGCAAGCGCCAGCGCCAGGCCATAATCGGCCGGAGCGATCAGTCCGGCGCCGGCCTCGAGGAAGCCGCGGGCTTCGCCGCTCTTGCCCTGGGCAATCAGCGCCAGCGAAAGCTTCAGCACCAGATCGGGCTGGTTCGAGCGGAGCGTGAGCGAATCGCGGTACGCGCTTTCGGCCGAAGCGAACCGTCCGGCGGCGAGATAGATGTTGCCGAGAAGCGCGCGAAGGTTGGGATCGTCGGGCTTGGCCTCGACGGCGCGCTCGCCAAAGCCGACCGCCGTCTCGAAGTCCTGCGCGGCGAGCGCTGCATAGGCGCGGGTCGCAAGCCCGATATTGGAGCTGTCGCTCTTGCTGGCCGAAACCGAGCGCTTCGACATTGGGGCCGCGCAGCCGCTGAGCACTGTTGCAATTGCAAGAGCCGAAAGAGCGGTGCCGAAGCGAAGCGTTCTGGACATTGGATTATCCCTTGCGGTTGGCCTTCGCGGCCATGGCGTCGAGCTCGGGCATCGCGGAAAGCAACTGATCGAGCGCGTCGGTGACAAGCTGCTGCGCCGAGCGGCCGTTGACCGCACAGGCGAGGCGCAACTTCAGATGGCGGTCCGGATCGAGCCGGAGGGTGAAGGCCGCCTTGGCCTTGCTGCCCGGAGCCGAACGCGCCTTGGTCGAGCGGCGGGCTACGGGAGCCGGACCAGCGACGGGCGCCGGAACGAGCTCCGGCGGCGGAGCGGGTGCTTCGACCTTCGGCGCCTCGACAGCCTCGACCTCCGGCAGCTCGACTGCCTCGTAGTCCGGATCGTAGAGCTCGGCGGTCTCGTCATAGTCCTCGTCGATTTCCTCGTCCGCCGGGGCGAGGCGATCTTCGATCTCAGCCTGCTGGTCGTGGACCGGCGAACCGACGGGCGTCAGCGCCGCAAGCGGATTGCGCAGCGGCTGGACCGGAAGCTCTTCGCCGAAGGCGTCATGCTCACCGTCGGGCGCCGGTACAACGGCCGGCTTGGGCGGCTCGAAACCCATGTCGTTCCAGCCGAGGTCCTCGAGGCCGCTCCCGCCCTGCCCGAAGCCCTGCGGGCGCATCGCCGGCCGGGCCGCGCCCTTGCGAGCGAGCAATCCGGAAGAGAGGGAGGCGAAAGCCTTGGGTTCACTCTTCACGTGCACCAACTCCTACTGGCCCACCACGCGGCGGCCGAAGCCTCCGACGGGACGCGGGCTGGCGGCACTGATGCCCGGCGCCGCGTTGGGCGCAGCAAAGACGGTGCGGCGGAAATTCTTTTCGAGGCGATCGGAGACATAGTCCCACAGCTCGATCACCTCGCGGGCCGAGCGGCCCTGGGGATCGATTTCCATGACCGTCCGGCCATCGATCATCGAGGCTGCGAAATCGGTTCGGTGATGGATGGTGACCGGGGCGACGGTGCCGTGCTGCGACAGCGCGACCGCCGCCTCATAGGTGATCTTGGCCTTGGGGGTGGCGGCGTTGACGACGAAGATCAGCGGCTTGCCGGCGCGATCGCACAGGTCGACGGTGGCGCCGACGGCGCGAAGGTCGTGCGGGCTCGGCCGGGTCGGAATGACGATCAGCTCGGCCACCGCGATGACGCTCTGGATCGCCATGGTGATTGCCGGCGGGGTGTCGATGACGGCGAGCCGGAAGCCCTGCTGGCGAAGCACTTCGAGGTCCGAGGCCAGGCGGGCGACGGTGGTTTGGGCGAAAGCCGGCATTTCGGCTTCGCGCTCGTTCCACCAGTCGGCAAGACTGCCCTGCGGGTCGATGTCGATCAGGCAGACGGGTCCCGCGCCCGCCAGCTGCGCCTGCACCGCCAGATGTCCGGACAGAGTCGTTTTGCCCGACCCGCCCTTCTGCGATGCCATTGCCAGAACGCGCATGCTTTTCCCCTCGCCCCAGACGATCTTTCAGCGGCGGAAGTGGCACTCAAGGCTCTAAAATCTGGTTAACGCGGCTACGACCCTGTTGCCGTTCGATCGATCTCGACTACGTTAGTGACGGGAGTGGTTCTCGGGGAAAGCGACAGTGCCTTTTCAACGCATTGTGCGAGCCATTGCGGCGGGTCTTTGCGCGACGATGGCGTTTGCGGCGCCCGCCGGCGGCCAGAACGTCCAGTCGGGAATCGAGGCCTGGCAGCGCACGAACTTCGCGGAAGCCGTCGCGATCTGGCGGCCGCTCGCCGAAGCCGGCGATCCCGATGCAGCGTTCAACCTCGGCCAGGCCTATCGTCTGGGCCGCGGAGTCCCGATCAACCTTGGAGCGGCCCAGACCTGGCTCGAGCGGGCGGCACGAAAGGACCATCTCGACGCACAGACGACGCTCGGGCTGCTGCTGTTCGAAAGCGGCAACCGCGCGGGTGGCCTGAGGTGGCTGAAAACGGCGGCGGAGCGCGGCGACCCGCGGGCGCTGCTGGTCTATGGGACGGCGCTGTTCAACGGCGACGGAGTCGCGCGCGACCCGGTGCTCGCTTACGCCTATGTCAGTCGCGCCGCCGCCCAAGGCCTCGCGCCGGCCAAAACCACGCTTGCAGAAATGGACTCGATCCTGCCGCTGGACCAGCGGCAGAAGGGCGTCGCCCTGGCGCTCGACAGGGCCAATTCGACCAGGGCCGCGCCCACTCCGCCGGGGAAGGTTGCGCCGTCCGTGTCGCAGCCGGCCAAGGCGACCGCTGTCGCTCCGGCGCCCGCAGCCAGGTCCACGGCTCCGGCGGCGACCGCGGCGTCCGCAAACGGCAACTGGCGGGTGCAGCTGGGCGCCTTCTCCCAGCGGTCGTCGGCCGAGGCGCTGTACAAGAAGCTTGCCGGAAGCGGTCCGCTGGCCGGCAAGCAGCAATATCTGATCCCGGCTGGAGCGGTGACCAGGCTTCAGGTCGGACCATTCGAATCGCGTGCCGCTGCGACCGCGGCCTGCGCGGCCATGACCGCCAGGGGCCAGCCCTGCTTCCCGGTCGCGGCGAACTAGCCGGCCTTCACCCACTCCCTTCGGCGGATGCCCTGGACCCACAGCAGCGCGTCGAGCCCGTGCTGGTCGAGCCGGGCGTCGGCAGCCTCGGCGAGCGCCGGCTTGGCGCGATAGGCGATCCCGAGACCAGCTTCCTCGACCATCAGCCGGTCGTTGGCGCCGTCGCCGATCGCAAGCACGTCGGGCGGGGCGAGACCCAGTTCGTCGCGCGTTTCCACAAGGGCGGAGCGCTTGGCACCGGCATCGACGATGTCGCCGTCCACCGACCCGGAAAGGCGGCCCCGGTCGATCGCCAGGCGATTGGCCCGGACCTGGTCGAAACCGACCATCTCGGCGACCGGTTCGGCAAAGGACAGGAAACCGCCCGAGACCAACAGGCAGCTGGCGCCGCCAAGCCGCATGGTCCGGACCAGAGTCGCCGCCCCGGGGTTGGGCCGGACCCGCTCGGCGAGACAGCGCTCGATGGTGGATTCCTCGAGCCCGGCGAGCAGGCCGACGCGCTCGCGAAGCGCCGAGGAGAAATCGAGATCGCCTTGCATCGCAAGCTCGGTGATCCGGGCGATCTGGGGTTTCAGGCCGGCGAAATCGGCGAGCTCGTCGATGCATTCCTGGCCGATGATGGTCGAATCCATGTCGGCGACGAGCAATCGGCGGAAGCGCGGTTCCTCCTGCTGGACGATGATGTCGACTTCGGCGATCGGCTCGAGGGCCCAGCGGGCCGACCTGACGTCACCGGTGAAACGCAGGTCGGCGGCGTCGCCATCATCGATCCATTCGGCGAATGATGCGTCCGGGTCGACTTCCCTGAGCATTCCGAGCGCGCGGTCGATCAACCTGTCATCGAGCCGTCCGGCTGCTATCAGCGTGGCAATGGGCATCGGTTCTTCGCGTCCTCCACTTGCCTTAATTGCGGGGCCGACCGCGAGCGGCAAGTCCGCGCTTGGGCTCAAGCTTGCCAGGCGGTCCGGCGGCGTCATCATCAACGCCGACAGCGCCCAGGTCTATCGAGACGCGCCAATAGTCAGCGCAGCTCCGACGCGCGCCGAGACGAAGCTCGCCGATCACCGGCTCTACGGCATCCTCGACGGTAGCCGCCCCTGCTCGGCCGCCGACTGGGCGGCGATGGCCCGCGAGGAAATCGACGCCGTCCACGCGGAAGGGCTGATAGCCATCCTGGTCGGAGGGACGGGTCTGTACCTGCGCACCTTGCTCGACGGGATCGCGCCGGTGCCGCCCATCGATCCGAAGGTTCGCGAGCAAGTGCGCGCGGCGGCGACCGCGGACAATCGCCAACGGCTGGCCGAGCTCGACCCTAAGGCAGCGCAACGGCTCGAGCCATCGGACACGACCCGAATCGCCAGGGCTCTCGAAGTCGTGCTTTCAACCGGCCGCCCGCTCGCCGAGTGGCAGGCCAGGCGCCAAGGGGGAATTAGCGGCTCGGTCGAGCTTCGGCCGCTGGTCCTTCTGCCGCCGCGCGACTGGCTCTACCGGCGCTGTGACGCGCGGTTCGAGCGGATGATCGCTGACGGGGCGATCGGCGAGGTCGAGGCGCTGCTCAAGCGTAAGCTGGACCCGGCGCTGCCGGTAATGCGGGCGATCGGAGTGCCGGAGATCGCCGCCTTCCTGCGAGGGCAGATGAGTTACGAGGAGATGATCGCCGCCGGCCGCCAGGCGACGCGCCGCTACGCCAAGCGCCAATATACGTGGTTCGCTCACCAGCCGCCCGGCGACTGGCCGCGGCTGACCAAGCCCCTGGAGGGCGAGGCCATAAGCGAGGCGCTGGCCCTGCTCGGCGCGAAGGGCTAGGCGCGACTGCGATGGAATTGCTGCGCGAGGACGACATCGACCCCTCCCCGATCGAGGGCAAGAGCGTTGCGATCATCGGCTTCGGCAACCAGGGCCGTGCGCAGGCGCTCAACCTGCGCGATAGCGGAATCGAGGTAGTCGTCGGGCTTCGCAGTGGATCGGCCAGCGCTCGGCTGGTCGAGGGCGTCGGCTTGCAAGCAGCGCTTGTCGAGGAGGCAGCTGCCGCGGCCGATGTGGTGATGCTTCTGGCCCCCGACGAGGTGCTGGGGGAGATTTACAGCGCGATCGAGCCGCATCTCCGAAAGGGGGCGGCGCTCGGCTTCAGCCACGGACTGGCGGTGCGATTCGGGCTCGTCCAGCCGAGAGCCGACCTCGACGTCTTCATGGTCGCGCCCAAGGGGCCGGGAAGCGCCCTTCGCTCGCTCTTCGAGGCCGGCGAGGGAATGATCGCACTGTGGGCGGTCGAGCAGGACGCAAGCGGTCGCGCCCGAAATCTGGCACTCGCTTATGGCCGGGCAATCGGCTGCGCCCGAGCCGGCCTGATCGGATCGAGCTTCGCCGAAGAATGCGAAGCCGATTTGTTCAACGAGCAGGCGGTGGTCTGGGGCGCCGTGCCGGAAGTGCTGATCGCCGGCTTCGACACGCTGGTCGAGGGCGGCATTTCGCCAGAAGTCGCCTTTCTCGAATGCGTCGGCGAGCTCAAGCTGATCGCCGAGCTGATCGAGAAGCGCGGAATCGCCGGGATGCGCGAGGCGATTTCAAACACCGCCGAGCTCGGAGCCTTGCTGGGCGGCGGGCGAGTCATCGATTCCCCGGTCCGGGGAAGGATGCGGGAGATCCTCGCCGAAATCCGCAGCGGAAGTTTCGCCGAGGAGCTAAATCGGGAGCGGAGAAGCGACTATTCGCGGCTCAAGGGCAGCCGGGCAAAAGCGCGCGAGCTGCGCGTCGAGCAGGTCTTCCGAAGCCTTCGCGATCCGAGGAGAAGCTAGCCGACCACCTCGACCGGCTGGCTCGGCCGGTCGCCGACCAGCGCCCGTTCGAGATAGGCGCGCTGCAGCTGGCGGTGCGCCGTGGCGGCATCATCGTCCGCCGCAGCGAGCGCCCGGTCGAGCTCTTCGGCCGCCCGGCGCGCATAATAGACGCGGTCCTTGTGCTCCATTGCCCGGCTCCTGCTGCTGAATCGTTCTTCCCCTAACATGCCGGGGTGGCAAAGTCGCCCCTGGCCCGCCCAATCCTCCAAGAAAAAGGGCGCCTCGCCGAAGCGAGACGCCCCTTCTCGAGATTGTGTCGGCCTAGAAGCGGGTGCCGACAGTCAGTGCGAACTGGTGACGGCTGACGTCCTGCTCATAATCGGAGTAGCGATATTCGCCGCCGACATAGGCCCGTCCGCCAATGCCGAACTGGCCGCCGGCGCCGACTCGCCAGCCGTCGAGATTCTCCGATTCGTTCATTCCGGCGACTTCGCCTGTCATACGAAGGTTGGTGTAACCGCCCTTGACGTAGAGATTGGCGACGTCGCTGACCGGAAAGGTCACGCGAGCACCGGCGTAGATGTCGCGGCCGACCCGGAGCTCTGCCGCCGACGACTCCCACTTGGCAGTCGAACCGGTGATTTCGACATCGGCGCCGATCGCCATCGACGGTCCGATCGGCACGTCATAGCCGGCGCCGACACCGTAGATGACGCCGTCGTCCTTGAGATCCTCGAAGCCCTGGATCGCGATTAGCGGGCGGTCGTAGCCGACAACGGCCTCGGCCCGGGCTCCGGCCGGCGCGGCGATGGTCTGGGCGGCGACGGGGGCAGCCGCAAATGCAAGCGCTGAAATTCCGCTAAGTGCTACAAATTTTCTCACGAATTACTCCTAGGTTTCATGTTAATCGGAACGAACCCCCTGTTCCGTACGGCACGATCTCGCCGCAGCTTAGGTATAGGGAAACTCGACTACTCGAATTTCGATGCATGATTGACAGAAATGCAGGTGGATTAGTGTCGATAGGGCCACATTTTTCTGAACACCGGTTCAGAATAGGCCGACATTCCGGATTTTCGTGAACGTATATTCAGAAAATCAGCCGAGCCATCTCACCAGGCTCAGTCCGGCGACGACCGCCAGGAGGGACAGGAGGACGGATCCGACAACATAGGCGAGACAGGCGGCATGGTCGCCCTTCTGCCAGAGCAGCAGGGCGTCGAGGCTGAAGGCCGAAAAAGTGGTGAAGCCGCCTAGGACACCGGTCACCAGCAGCAAGGCGAGCGGGTCGACGCCCCCCGCCGAGCGATTGAGCAGCCATCCGGCGGCCGCGCCGACCGCGAGGCTGCCGACCACGTTCACGACAAGAGTCCCGTAGGGGAATCCCGGCGGCAGCCAAAGCCGGCACAGGTGGAACAGCGCCAGGCGAAGCGCCGAACCAACGCCGCCGCCCAGGAACACGAGGAGGTAGGGCGTCGCCGCCGACGTCATGGCGTCACCACCCGATCATCGCCTGCCGAACAATTTCTCGATCTCGCCATGGCCGAGCTTCACCCAGGTCGGTCGTCCGTGGTTGCACTGGCCGGAGCGGGGAGTGACCTCCATTTCGCGCAGCAGCGCATTCATTTCCGCGACCGACAGCACCCGCCCCGCCCTGACCGAGCCGTGGCAGGCGATGGTCGCGGCGACATGGTCGAGCCGATCGCGAAGGCCGAGCGCCTGGCCAAGCTCGGCAAGCTCGGCGGCAAGGTCGGTAATCAGCGCCCTGGCGTCCGGGCGGCCGAGCGCGGCGGGCATCGACCTGACGAGGATGGCGCCCGGGCCAAAGCGCTCGATCTCGAGGCCCATTTCAGCCAGATCGGCAGCCGCCTCCTCCAGCCGGTCGCAATCGGGCTCGTCCAGCTCGATCACTTCGGGCATCAGCAAGGCTTGGCGGGCAACGTCTCCGCCTTCCCGGGCGGCGCGCATCCGCTCCAGCACCAGCCGCTCGTGGGCGGCGTGCTGGTCGACGATGACCAGCCCGTCCTCGGCCTCGGCGACGATGTAGGTCGCGGCGACCTGGCCGCGCGCGACCCCGAGCGGAAAGGTCGGAACCGGCTCGACCGCGGGCTCGGCCCGGGCGGCGGGAGCATGGTCGAACAGGCGATGCTCCTCACCCACGCCGTCAACTTCATCCGTCATTCCCGCGAAAGCGGGAATCCCGCTGTTCTCAAAGTAAGCGGGACCCCCGCTTGCGCGGGGTTGACGATCCCAATCCTCACTCGTCGTCCACATCACCGGCGCCGCCGACTGCTCGCGCGCGGCGCTGCGCTGGCCGGCCTCGTCGAGCGCGTGGCGAAGCCCGCCGACGATCAGGCCGCGAACCGCGGAAGGATCGCGAAAACGGACTTCCGTCTTGGCCGGATGGACGTTGATGTCGACCTCGTCGAGCGGAATGTCGAGGAACAGAGCGGCGATCGGGTGCCGGTCTCGGGCGATGAGGTCGCGGTAGGCGGCGCGAAGCGCCCCGACCAGCAGCCGGTCCTTCACCGGGCGGCCGTTGACGAACAGATATTGCTGGTCGGCCATGCCGCGGTTGAATGTCGGCAGGCTAACCACCCCGCTCAAAGCGAGCGGACCGCGGGCAAAGTCGATGCCGACGCCGTGGCGGGCAAGATCGGGACTGAGCAGCGAAGCCACCCGGGCCGGCGAGTCGCCCGGCTGCAGAGTGAGGATCCTTCGGCCGTCATGATCTAGCGTGAAGGCGACGTCGCTGCGCGCCATCGCCAGCCTTCTGACGACATCGAGGCAGGCAGCATATTCGGAGCGCGGGCTGCGCAGGAACTTGCGGCGGGCCGGCACCTTTCCGAACAGGTCGGCGACCCGGACGCGGGTGCCCGGAGGAAGCGCCGCCGGCCCCTCCCCTGCCCGCTCGCCATGATCGATCTCGATCCGCCAGCCGTCCGAATCGCGGAGGCGGCTCTCGATCGTCAGCCGGGCGACGCTGGCGATCGACGGCAGCGCCTCGCCGCGAAAGCCGAAACTGGTGACCGCGTCGATGGCGTCGCCGGGAAGCTTCGAGGTGGCATGGCGTTCCAGCGCCAGGCGCATTTCACCTGGAGCCATTCCACAGCCGTCATCGGCCACTTCGACGAGATCGAGCCCTCCGGCGGCAAGGCGGATGGCGATTGTGCCCGCGCCGGCGTCGAGGGCGTTTTCGATCAGCTCCTTGAGCGCGCTCGACGGGCGCTCGACGACCTCTCCGGCGGCGATTCGATTGATGAGCTCCGAGGGCAGCCTTCTTATTGACATGTTAAGGGTCCTAGCCCAATCCAAAGCCGCCCGCGAAGCGCTGATTTTCCCGAAAATTCAGGCTGCATTCAATGGGAAGTGTTTAATCGTCGGTGAAGCGGATGGCATCGGTCATCCGCCGTTGCCGAGCAAGGCGAGAGACGGGGAAGAATGTTCTGGACTCGGTGGTTCAAGTGGATGTCCCACGACATGGCGATCGACCTCGGCACCGCCAACACCCTGGTCTATGTCCGCGGGCGCGGTATCGTCCTCAATGAGCCTTCGGTCGTCGCAATCGAGACGATCAACGGGGTCAAGAAGGTCAAGGCGGTCGGCGACGACGCCAAGCTGATGATGGGCAAGACCCCCGACCAGATCGAGGCGATCCGCCCGCTTCGCGACGGGGTCATCGCCGACATCGACGTCGCCGAGCAGATGATCAAGCATTTCATTCACAAGGTGCACGGCGGCAAGATGCGCGCCTGGCGCTTCCCCGAAATCGTGATTTGCGTGCCTTCGGGATCGACGTCGGTCGAGCGGCGCGCGATCCGCGACGCCGCGTCCAACGCGGGCGCCAGCGCCGTCTATCTGATCGAGGAGCCGATGGCCGCCGCGATCGGCGCCGACATGCCGGTGACCGAGCCGATCGGGTCGATGGTCGTCGACATCGGCGGCGGCACCACGGAAGTCGCGGTGCTGTCGCTTCGCGGCCTCGCCTACACCACCTCGGTCCGGGTCGGGGGCGACAAGATGGACGAAGCGATCAGCTCCTACGTCCGGCGCAATCACAACCTGCTGATCGGCGAAGCCACCGCCGAGCGGATCAAGAAGGAGGTCGGGATCGCTAAGCCGCCGACCGACGGCATCGGCAAGACCGTCCACATCAAGGGCCGCGACCTGGTCAACGGCGTGCCCAAGGAAATCTCGATCAACCAGGGCCAGATCGCCGAAGCGTTGTCGGAGCCGGTCGGGACGATCGTCGAAGGCGTCCGGATTGCGCTCGAGAACACCGCGCCCGAGCTTGCCGCAGACATTTGCGACCAGGGCATCGTGCTGACCGGCGGCGGGGCCCTGCTCCAGGGCCTCGACGAAGTGCTTCGCGACGAAACCGGCCTGCCGGTGACCGTTGCCGAGGACCCGCTCACCTGCGTCGCGCTCGGCACCGGCCGGGCGCTGGAGGAAGAGCAGTTCCGCGGCGTTCTCCAGACCGCCTGAGGGGCTGACCGGTGGCGGCGCCGGCAGGGCCGCGCCCCGGCTGGTCGAGGCGGGCCCAATATAGCCTGTTCTTCAGCTTCATCGCGGCCATCGTCGGCCTTGTAATTGGTCTCATTCTCCTTGCACTATCGATAGTTGCTCCCAATACTTACGGGGCTGTGAGAGGAGCTGCCCTCGATTTGACGGCGCCGGTCAGCCGAGCGCTCCACGAAGTGACCGCGACCTTCAACGGCCTGGTCAGCGGCGCCGGCGATTATTGGGACGCAGCCCACCAGAACGCCAAGCTCAAGCGCGAACGCGACCAGATGCGCCAGCGAATCATCGAGGCCGAAGCGATTGTCCAGGAGAATCGCCAGCTCAAAGCGACCCTGCAGCTTCGCGAGCGAAGCCGCGAAGCCATCGCCACCGGCCGGGTCGTCGGCTCGTCCTTCACCAGCCCCAGGCGCTACGCGATCGTGTCCGTCGGATCCCGCGACGGAGTCGAGGTCGGAATGCCGGTGCGATCGGCCGACGGGCTGGTCGGCCGGGTGATCGACACCGGCACCCTCGCCTCGCGCGTATTGCTGGTGTCGGACCGGGCGAGCATGGTCCCGGCCCGCATCCTGCGAAGCGGCTTGCCGGTGATCGCCCAGGGCCGCGGTGACGGGACGGTCGACCTGAGGCCGCTCGAAGTCGGCCGAAACCCGTTCCAGCCGGGCGATATCGTCGTCACGTCCGGGACCGGCGGCCTCTACCCGCCGCTCGTCCCCGTCGCGAGGGTGCTTCGGCTCGATGACGACGGCGCAATCGCCGCTCCGCTTGCCGACCCGGCCCGAACCAGCTTCGCCATCGTCGAGCCGCCCTTCGAGCCGGAAGCGGTCGCTGTCGAAAGCGGCCAGGCCCGGGACATCGACTGATGGTCCGCTCAGCACTCGCGGGCAAGCGCAGGATAGGCCAGGGGCCGCGTCCCGCGGCATCCTACGTCCCGGCCGCTTCGGTGCTTGCCGCCTCCTATCTCTCGGCGCTGCCGATCGTCAGCGCGACCGGCTGGTGGCCGGATTTCGGCTTCCTCGTGCTCATCGCCTGGCGGCTGCTTCGCGCCGACGTCTGGCCGGCATGGTGGGCGGCGCCACTTGGGCTGGCCAACGACCTGCTGACCGGGGCGCCGGTCGGACTGTCGGTCGCGATATGGACCGCGGCGATGCTGACGCTCGACATCATCGACCGGCGGACGATGTGGCGCGATTACTGGATCGAATGGGCGCTCGCCGCGATTCTGGTCCTGGTCCACGAAATCGCCGAATGGCGCGTCGCCGACCTGATGGGCGCGCCTTTGCCCCTCGCCTCGGTCCTGCCGCCGGTTCTGATCGCCATCTTCACCTTCCCGATCGCCGCCTGGCTAGTCGGCCGGATTGACGCCTGGAGGCTCGGCCGGTGAGGAGCAAGAACGGAGCCAAGCGCTTCACCAGCGTCCACCAGTCCATGACCTTTTCAAGGCGGATGATGCTGGTCGGCGGCGCTCAGGCGGCACTCGGCGGCCTGCTTCTGGGAAGGCTGGGCTGGCTGTCGGTCGCCCAGAACCAGCATTACCAGCTGCTCGCCGAAAGCAATCGCGTGTCGCTGATCGTCGTGCCGCCGAGGCGCGGCTGGCTGATCGACCGCTACGGCAAGCCGATCGCGATCAACCGCAGCGACTTTCGGGTCGACCTGATCCCGCAGCAGCTCGAGAACCCCGAAGCCACGCTGAAGACGCTCGCGAAATTGCTCGAGCTCGACATCGAGCAGGTCGACCGGATCGTCGAGGAGCTGAAGTCGGCCCGCGGCTTCCAGCCGGTGCAGGTCGCGCAGAACGTGCCGTACGAGAAATATGCGGCGGTCACCGTTCGCCTGCCCGAGCTTCCCGGAGTCCAGCCGATGCGCGGCTTCTCGCGCTATTATCCCGACGGCCCGGCGGTGGGTCATCTGACCGGCTATGTCGGGACCCCGTCGGCCAAGGATTATGAGGAAGAACGCAACCCGCTGTTCCTCACGCCAGGTTTCAAGATCGGTAAGGAAGGTCTTGAAAAGACGATGGAAGAGCACCTACGGGGCGTTCCCGGCGGGCAGCGGGTGGAAGTCACCGCCAGGGGCAAGCTGGTGCGCGAGCTGACGCCCAAGCCCGACCGAAGCGGCCGGACCGTGCAGCTGGCGCTCGATTCCGACTTGCAGGAATATGCCGCCCGCCGGATCGGCGAGGAATCCGGCTCCTGCATCATCATCGACTGCCTGACCGGCGATATCCTGGCGATGGTGTCGATGCCGGCCTACGACCCGAACAGTTTCTCCGGCGGGATCGGCCGGATGGAATGGAAGATGCTGTCGGAAGACGAGCGCAAGCCGCTCCTCAACAAGGTGCTGAACTCGCTCTATCCGCCTGGATCGACGATCAAGCCGATGGGCGCGCTGGCCCTGCTCGAACATGGCATCAAGCCGACCGACCGGGTCAATTGCCCGGGGGGATATCAGCTCGGCAATCGCTTCTTCCGCTGTCTCGGCCGGCACGGCTCGGTCGACATGCGGCGTGCGGTGGCCAAGAGCTGCAACACCTATTTCTACGCGATGGGCCACCGGATCGGCTACGACAAGATCGCGCCGATGGCGCGGCGCCTCGGCCTCGGCGAGCGGTTCGACCTGCCGGTCGTCAGCCAGAGCTACGGAACCGTCCCCGACAGCGAGTGGAAGGCGCGGCGCTACGAGCAGAACCGGCGGCTGATCGAGCGGCCAGACTGGACCGCCTCCGACACGCTCAACGCGTCGATCGGCCAGGGCTTCCTGATCGTCAATCCGCTGCAGCTGGCGATCATGTCGGCGCGAATCGCATCGGGGCGCAACCTCCAGCCCCAGCTTATCGGCGTTCACGAAGAACCGGCGCCGATGCTCGGCATCGACGAGGAGCATCTCGAGGCGGTTCGCGGGGCGATGTGGGAAGTGGTCAACGGCGACGGCACCGCCGGGGCCAGCCGCCTGCCGCTCGACGGCATACAGATGAGCGGCAAGACCGGCACCGCCCAGGTGCGGCGGATCGCCGGCGGCCAGCGCGGCCAGGGCGGCGAACGCAGGTTCCGCGACCACGGGCTGTTCGTCTTCTACGCGCCGTCCGACAAGCCGCGCTACGCCGGAGCTGTCGTCATCGAGCATGGCATGGGCGGATCGCGGGCCGCGGCGCCGATCGCCAAGGACGTGCTGACCTTCCTCTACGACCGCAAGAAGGCAATGGAGTCGCTCCACGCGCTCGAGCAGCAATGGGGCGGCACGCTGGCCGAGCGTAACGAGCGCCTGGCCGCCCGCATCCGAGCGGCCGCGGCGGCGGCGAGGACGGCGTCGACGTGATTTCCTCGGCGATCATTCCGCAGCCGCTCGCCAGGCTGCCGTGGCGGCTGATTTTCCTCGTCGTCGGCATCGGCGCGATGGGGTTGATGACGCTCTATTCGACCGCCGGCGGCTCGCTCCAGCCCTGGGCATCGCGCCAGGCGATCAACTTCTTTGGCTTCCTTGTTCTCGCCATCGCCATGTCCTGGATGCGCGAGTCGACTCTCAAGAGCCTCGCCTTTCCGGTCTATGGAATCATCCTCATATTGCTGATCTTGGTCGAGGCGATCGGCTTCGTCGGCAAGGGCGCGCAGCGCTGGATCGACCTCGGCCCGGTCAAGCTGCAGCCGTCCGAGTTCATGAAACCGGCGATCGTGCTTGTGCTCGCCCGCTTCTACGACCTGCTTCCGCCCGGCGATATCCGCAAATGGCGGGCGATCTGGCCGGCCGCGGCGCTGGTCGGGGTTCCGGCGATGCTGATCCTGGCCCAGCCCGACCTTGGCACCGCCACAATGGTCGTGCTCAGCGGAATCACCGTCATGTTCCTCGCCGGGCTGCCGCTTCGCCTGTTCATCGGCGGAGCGACGGCGCTGGCGATCGCCGCTCCGATCGCCTTCGCCTTCATGCACGAATATCAGCGCAAGCGGGTCCTGATCTTCATGGATCCGGAGAGCGATCCGCTCGGCGCCGGCTATCACATCAGCCAGTCGAAGATCGCCATCGGCTCGGGCGGGCTGTTCGGCCAGGGTTTTCTCCAGGGCAGCCAGAGCCACCTCGATTATCTGCCCGAAGGCCACACCGACTTCGTCTTCTCGGCCTTCGTCGAGGAATGGGGACTGTTCGGCGGAGCGCTTTTGATCCTCGCCTTCGCCGCCGTGATCCGTTGGGGGACGAAGGTAGCGATCAACGCCAAGACCCGCTTCGCCCAGCTGGCCGCGGCGGGCCTTACAGCGACCATCTTCTTCTACGTCGCGATCAACCTGATGATGGTGATGGGGCTTGCGCCGGTGGTCGGAATCCCGCTGCCTCTGGTCAGCTACGGCGGATCGGCGGTGATGACGGTGATGCTCTGCCTCGGAATCCTCATGGCGCTCGAGCGCCAGCAGCGGACCGGCAATCGGCTGGCCTGACCCGCCCCTTGAAGCCGGGGCGGTTGCGCCCCATTTGCCGCCATGCTACCGGCCCGCCGC
>DATLGC010000099.1:0-6403 GCA_035540655.1 Sphingomicrobium sp.
GCCCGGCCTCGATCACGCTCCACTTCGAGCTGTCGATCATCACCGGCACCCGGGCGATGTCGGGCTCGGCGGCGATGCGCTTGAGGAACGTCGTCATCGCCGCTTCGCTGTCGAGCAAGGCTTCGTCCATGTTGACGTCGACGATCTGGGCGCCGTTCTCGACCTGGTCGCGGGCCACCTCGACCGCTGCATCATAGTCGCCGGCGAGGATCAGTTTCTTGAATTTGGCCGAGCCGGTGACGTTGGTCCGCTCGCCGACGTTGACGAAGCGCGCGCCGGCGGCGGCATCACCCAAGCCCGTTCGTCCCGAGCCTGTCGAGGGACTGTCTTGGTCTTGCGCGGCTGAAGGAAAGGACAGCCCTTCGACAGCCTCAGGGCGAACGGTTTCGCTCATGCTAAGCAGCGATGACCATCGGCTCGAGGCCGGCGAGCATGGTTTGCTGCAGCGCAGGGGGAATTTTCCTCGGCGGCTGGTTCGCTGCCGCCTCGGCGATCGCGGCGATATGCTCCGGAGTCGTGCCGCAGCAACCGCCGACGATATTCACCAGACCCTGCGCAATCCACTCGCTGACCTGCGCCGACGTTTCCGCCGCCGCCTCGTCATATTCACCCAGTTCGTTTGGCAGGCCGGCATTGGGATAGGCCATGACCAACGTGTCGGCCATGCCCGCCAGCGCGGCGAGGTGCGGGCGAAGCTGCGCTGCGCCGAACGAGCAATTGAGGCCGATGGTGAGCGGCCGAGCGTGGCGGACGCTCGCCCAGAAGGCCTCGACCGTGTGGCCGGAAAGATTGCGACCGCTAAGGTCGGTCAGTGTCATCGAGATCATCAGCGGTAGCTCGCGACCGAGCGCCTCCTGCGCTTCGAGCGCCGCCATGATCCCGGCCTTGCAGTTGAGCGTGTCGAACACGGTCTCGATGAGGATGAAGTCCACGCCGCCATCGACCAGCGCCTCGATCTGCTCGCGATAGACCTGCTTGACGGTGTCGAAATCGACCTCGCGATAGGCCGGGTCGTTGACGTCCGGCGACAGGGACAGCGTCTTGTTGGTCGGGCCGATCGCCCCCGCGACCCAGCGCGGACGCCCGTCCCTTTCCGTCCATCGATCGGCGACCGAGCGGACGATTCCCGCCGATGCCCGGTTCATGTCGCCGACCAGCCGTTCGGCGCCGTAATCCGACTGGCTGATCCGGTTGGCGTTGAACGTGTTGGTTGCAAGCACGTCGGCGCCCGCGGCGGCGAATCGGTCGCAGATCTTGTCGATCAATTCCGGGCAGGTGAGGTTGAGCAAGTCGTTGTTGCCGCACTGGTCGCGCGACAGGCCCAGCTCCCCACCATAGGCGCGCGCCGGAAGCTTCTCCGCCTGGACGAGCGTGCCATAGGCGCCGTCCTTGATAAGAATGCGGTTGGCGGCCTCGGCGCGAAGACTGTCGGCGCTGGTCATGGCCGGACCCTGACGCCCAGCAAGTGGCAGATCGCGTAGGACAGCTCCGCCCGGTTGAGGGTGTAGAAATGGAAATGCCGGACGCCGCCGGCGTAGAGCTGCCCGCAAAGCTCGGCGGCGACGGTGGCGGCGATTAGCTGTCGAGCCGCCGGGAGATCGTCGAGCCCCTCGAATAATTGATCGAGCCAAGCCGGAATCGCCGCGCCGCAGGACTGGGCGAAGCGGCGGGTGGTGGCGACGTTCGAAACAGGCAGGATTCCAGGCACGATCTCGACCTCGATGCCCGCGGCGCCAACCGCGTCCTGGAATCGGAAGAAACAATCGGCGGAAAAGAAGAATTGCGTGATTGCCCGGTCGGCGCCCGCATCGACCTTCCGCTTGAGATTGTCGAGGTCGGCCGAACGGTCACCGGAATCGGGATGGACCTCGGGATAGGCCGCAACGGAAATGTCGAAAGGCGCGACCCTTTTCAGTCCCTCGACCAGCTCGGCGGCATTGGCATAGCCGCCGGGATGAGCCGAGTAGGGCGTTCCCGGCTGCGGGGGGTCGCCCCGGAGCGCGACCAGGTGGCGCACTCCGACGTCCCAATACCCTCGAGCGACCTCGTCGATCTCCTCGCGGGTGGCTCCGACGCAGGTAAGGTGCGCCGCCGCAGTCAACGAAGTCTCCCGGACGATGCGTTCGACCGTCGCGTGAGTCCGCTCGCGGGTCGATCCGCCGGCGCCATAGGTGACCGAGACAAAGCGCGGCTGGAGCGGCGCCAGGGTCTGGACTGAGTCCCACAAGGTGTCGGCCATCGCCTCGGTCCTGGGCGGGAAGAATTCGAAGCTTACGGCGATGTCGCCGCGGGCTTTGGCGAACAATGGCGCGTGGGAGGCGAGCCCCTCGAGCCGGTTCACGCCGCCCTCCGATGGCGTTGCCGGGGCTTAGTTCCGCGCCACAAGGTCACGGTCAGCTCGCCGCCTTCGAGATGCTCGACATGATCGATGGCCAGGCCCGCCGCCTCGAACCAGCCGGCCATCGCCTCGTCCGAAAAGCCGAGCCGGACGTGCGCGTCCGTCTCGCGCAAGTCTTCGCGATCATGGGCGGCGAAATCGACGACCAGCAAGGTTCCGCCTTCACCAAGCACTCGCGCCGCCTCGCAGATCGCGGTCGCGGGCGAATGGGCATAGTGGAGCACCTGGTGGATGATGATGCTGTCGGCGCTGCCGTCCGCCAGCGGCAGCGCATACATGTCGCCCTGCCGAAGGCTCGACGCGATCCCGGCGGCCTCCAGCTTGACCCGGGCGAGCCGCAGCATTTCCGACGATTTGTCGATTCCCACCGCCTGATCCGCCCGAGGCCCGAACAATTCGATCATCCGGCCAGTGCCGGTGCCGACATCGACCAGTCGGCCCAGCGGCCGCTGGTCGAGTGCCCGGCCGATTGCCCGCTCGACCTCGGTTTCCGCGACATGAAGCGAGCGGATCTGGTCCCACACCTCGGCGTGGGCGGCAAAATAGCGCGAGGCCGCCTCGGCCCGCTCGGTGCGTATCGCCTCGAGCCGGCCGCCGTCCCCGGCAAACACCTGCTCGCTTTGCGGATCGGCGATCGCGTCGATCAGCGCCAGCAAGGGTTCGGCTCGCGCTCTATCGGCGAAAGTCAGGAATACCCAGCTGCCTTCCTTTCGGCGCTCGACGATTCCGGCATCGGCGAGAATCTTGACGTGGCGAGAGACTCGCGGCTGGCTCTGGCCGAGCAATTGGGCGATTTCCCCGACCGACAGTTCCATCGAGCGCAGAAGCGCGACGACCCGCAATCGCGTTGGGTCCGCAAGGGCCTGAAAAACATCGGCGAGCGGCAATGGCATACTCACCGGATAATGATATAAAGATATCTTTATATGTCAATCTCAGGGGCTTCCGAGGTCCGGGCGCAAGTGCCAAATTAAATTATGGCAATTGCGTGACCCGTCGAGCATCTGTATTGGCCGCGCCGGCCCGAGCTATTCCAGCGACAGGCCGAGACCAACCGCCCGATATCCGGGCCTTTGAGGGAATGGAACGATCATGAGGAAGATTGCTGTGACCGTTGCGGTCCTCGCGCTTGGCCTCGCCGCTTGCGAAGCCCGGACCGACAATGCCGTCGACAACGAAGCAAATGTCGCGAATGCGGCCGAGAATGACGTCAACGCCGCGGCCGGCGACAACACCGCCGACAACGCCCTCGACGCGGCCGGCAACGCGCTCGACGAAGCTGGCAATGCCGTCGAAAACGCGGCTGAGTCGGTTGAGAACGCGGCTTCGAACGCGACCAACTAAGCGCGACGCTCGACTATTTAAGAAAGGCCGTCCGGGCTTCCGGGCGGCCTTTTTCGCGTCCGCGGCGTTTGCGCAATGATGATGCGCTGCGCCCTGCCACTGGTACTGTTGCTTCTGACCGCCTGCGGCGACCCGCGCCCGGCGGCGCCGACCGCCGAGGAATCCGCCCGGCTCGACGAGGCCGAGGCGATGCTCGATGATGAAGCCAAAGAAGAAGGGCCGGCGGCAAATGCCCCCGGCCCTTCCGATTAAGCATCAGGCTGGCAGGACCTAGAAGTCCATCCCGCCCATGCCACCGCCGGCCATTGCCGGAGCCGGCTTGTCTTCCGGCAGCTCGGCAATCGTCGCCTCGGTGGTGATCAGCAGGCCCGCAACCGAAGCGGCGTCCTGAAGCGCGGTTCGGACGACCTTGGTCGGGTCGATCACGCCGGCCTCGACGAGATTCTCATATTCCTCGGTCTGGGCGTTGAAGCCGAGCTTCGGATCATCGCCGTCGATCAGCTTGCCGGCGACCACCGCGCCGTCATGGCCGGCATTTTCGGCGATCTGGCGAACCGGCGACTGCAGCGCCTTGCGGATGATGTCGATTCCGCGGGTCTGGTCGTCGTTCTCGCCCTTCATTCCGTCGAGCGCCTTGGCGGCGTAGAGCAGCGCGGTGCCGCCGCCCGGAACGATCCCTTCCTCGACCGCGGCGCGGGTCGCATGGAGCGCGTCGTCGACGCGGTCCTTGCGCTCCTTGACCTCGATCTCGGTGGCTCCGCCGACCTTGATCACGGCGACGCCGCCGGCGAGCTTGGCCAGCCGCTCCTGCAGCTTTTCGCGGTCATAGTCGGAGGTGGTCGTCTCGATCTGCTGCCGGATCGCGCCGACCCGGCCCTCGATCGCCTCGCGCGAGCCGTCGCCGTCGACGATCGTCGTATTGTCCTTGTCGATCGTGATGCGCTTGGCCTTGCCGAGCATCTGGACGGTGACGTTCTCGAGCTTGATTCCGAGATCCTCGCTGATCATCTCGCCGCCGGTGAGGATCGCGATATCCTCGAGCATCGCCTTTCGGCGATCGCCGAAGCCTGGAGCCTTGACCGCCGCGACCTTGAGGCCGCCGCGAAGCTTGTTGACCACGAGGGTCGCAAGCGCCTCGCCCTCGATGTCCTCGGCGATGATCAGAAGCGGACGGCCCGACTGGACGACCGATTCGAGGATCGGAAGCATCGCCTGAAGGTTCGACAGCTTCTTCTCGTGGATGAGGATGTAGGGGTCGGAAAGCTCGACCTGCATCTTTTCCGGATTGGTGATGAAGTAAGGCGACAGATAGCCGCGGTCGAACTGCATGCCCTCGACCACGTCGAGCTCGAACTCGAGGCCCTTGGCCTCCTCGACGGTGATGACGCCTTCCTTGCCGACCTTTTCCATCGCCTCGGCGATCTTCTCGCCGACCTCGCGGTCGCCGTTGGCCGAGATGATGCCGACCTGGGCGATCTCATTGGAGCCGGACACGTCCTTAGAGCGGCCCTTCAGGTCCTCGACGACGCGGGTGACGGCGAGGTCGATGCCGCGCTTGAGGTCCATCGGGTTCATTCCCGCCGCGACCGACTTCATGCCTTCGCGGACGATCGACTGGGCAAGAACGGTCGCGGTGGTGGTGCCGTCTCCGGCGATGTCATTGGTCTTCGAGGCTACCTCGCGGACCATTTGCGCGCCCATATTCTCGAACTTGTCCTTGAGTTCGATCTCCTTGGCGACGGTAACTCCGTCCTTGGTGATTCGCGGAGCGCCGAAGCTCTTGTCGATGACGACATTGCGGCCCTTGGGACCGAGAGTCACCTTGACCGCGTCGGCCAGGATGTCGACTCCGCGCATGATCCGCTCGCGGGCGTCGCGGGCGAATTTCACGTCTTTGGCTGCCATAGTTCCTATTCCTCTGTTTCGCTGAAAATTGATCGATCGGGGTCAGGCGGCCTCGCGAACCGCGCGCTGTCCCTCGATGATCCCGAGAATGTCGCTTTCCTTCATGATGATCAGGTCTTCGCCATCGACCTTGACCTCGGTACCCGACCATTTGCCGAACAGGATCCGGTCGCCAGCCTTGACATCGAGGGGGGTAACCTTCCCATCCTCGGAGCGAGCGCCGCTGCCGACGGCGATAACTTCGCCTTCCTGCGGCTTTTCCTTGGCCGTGTCGGGAATGATGATCCCGCCGGCGGTCTTCTCTTCAGCCTCGACCCTGCGGACGAGGACACGATCGTGAAGCGGCCTGAAACCCATGATAGCCCCTTTCAAATGAGGTTGAACCGGGTCGCGTTAGCACTCTCGGGTGGAGAGTGCCAGCGACGCCGCGCATATGGTTTTGCCGACCTGGCGCGTCAATATCGCCGCGGAAAAGAATTGCCGGGCAGGCACCTACCCCGCCGGCTGGAGCTTCGCCCGGGTGCCCATGGCAAAGGGGACCAGTCCAAGCTCCTCGCGCCGCCACCATCGCCAGAGCATCAGCACGGCCACCGCGGCCAGTCCGAGCGCTAGTCCGACCCACACCCCAAGGCCGCGCCAACCCACAACGAAAGCGAGGAGATAGCTGGATCCGAGCCCGACCAGCCAATAGCCGAACAAGGCAAACAGCATCGGCACCCGCGTGTCCTGGAGGCCGCGCAGCATCGCCGCGCCGAT
>DATLGC010000100.1:0-5279 GCA_035540655.1 Sphingomicrobium sp.
TCTTCGAGGCCGACGAGCCGGGCGAGGGGCGGCGCCTCACCTATCGCCAGCTCCATGCGGAGACCTGCCGCTTCGCCAACCTGCTCAAACAGCGCGGGATCGGCCGCGGCGACCGGGTGATGATCTACATGCCGATGATCCCCGAAACGGCTGCGGCGATGCTCGCCTGCGCCCGGATCGGCGCCGTCCATTCGGTGGTGTTCGGCGGCTTCTCGCCCGACAGCCTCGCCGGCCGCATCGCCGATTGCGACGCCTGCTGCGTGATCACCGCCGACGAGGGAGTTCGCGGCGGCAAGGTCATCCCGCTCAAGCGCAACGTCGACACGGCGCTCGAAAAGCGCGACGTCGCCACCGTCATTACCGTCACCCGAACCGGCGCCGACGTGCCGATGCAAGAGGGGCGCGACCTCCGTTATTCCGACCTCCGCGACTCTCTCTCGCCCGAATGCGAGCCCGAGGCGATGGACGCCGAGGATCCGCTCTTCATCCTCTACACATCGGGCTCGACCGGAAAGCCCAAGGGCGTCGTCCACACCACCGGCGGCTATTCGGTCTGGGCCGCGACCACCTTCGACTGGATTTTCGGCGCCGAGCAGGACGACATTTTCTGGTGCACCGCCGATGTCGGCTGGATCACCGGCCATTCCTACGTCGTCTACGGCCCGCTGATGAATTGCGCGACCAGCGTCATGTTCGACGGAGTCCCCAATTACCCGGACTTCGGCCGCTTCTGGGAAACGGTCGACCGGCTCGGCGTGACCATCTTCTACACCGCCCCGACCGCCATCCGCGCGCTGATGCGCGAGGGCGACGATTGGGTCACCCGCCACAGCCGCCAGAGCCTTCGCCTGCTCGGAACGGTCGGCGAGCCGATCAACCCGGAAGCCTGGGACTGGTACTGGCGCGTCGTCGGCGATGGGCGCTGCCCGGTCGCCGACACCTGGTGGCAGACCGAGACCGGCGGAATCATGATCGCGCCGATCCCCGGCGCCACGCCGCTCAAGCCAGGCTCGGCGACCCGGCCGCTTCCGGGCATCCGGCCGTTGCTGGTCGACGCCGACGGCAAGGAGCTTAAGGGCGCCGCCAGCGGCAACCTATGCATCGCCGCCAGCTGGCCCGGCCAGATGCGCACCGTCTGGGGCGACCACCGCCGTTTCTTCGAAACCTATTTCACCACTTACCCCGGCCTCTATTTCACCGGCGACGGCTGCCGCCGCGACGAGGACGGCTATTATTGGATCACCGGCCGGGTCGACGACGTCATCAACGTCTCCGGCCACCGCATCGGCACCGCCGAGGTCGAAAGCGCCCTGGTCGCCCACCCGAGGGTCGCCGAGGCGGCGGTGGTCGGCTTCCCGCACGACATCAAGGGCCAGGCGATCTACGCTTATGTGACGCTCAACACAGGCGAGGAGGGCGGCGACGCGCTTCGCAAGGAGCTCAACGGCCAGGTCCGCAAGGACATCGGCGGAATGGCCGCGCCCGAGCGAATCCAGTTCGCCCCGGCGCTTCCCAAGACCCGCTCCGGCAAGATCATGCGCCGCATATTGCGCAAGATCGCGGAAGGGCAGACGTCGGGCTTCGGCGACACTTCGACGCTGGCCGATCCGTCGGTCGTTGATTCCTTGCTCGAAGGCCGCCGCGAGCACGCCTGAATCAGCACTATGTCCACCGCGGCGGCGGTAAGCTCGAAGCACTAAAGTCCGCAATGGGTGGAAAGCGGACGTTGAGCGACGCTCACGGAATAGCGAATCTGATTTGGGTTTCCTCGCGCGTTTGAGCCGCCAGGTTCAAGGATTGGCATTCATCTCAGGTTCCAGGAGGTGGACGAATACTCAAATCGTATTCGGAGGGGCGCGCGCATGTTTTCGAAGCAAATCATTTCGTTGGCTGCTTTGGTGGCGATGGCTGTCACCGCCGGATGCGCTGTCTCGGTCGGGGAGCAGCAGCTCCTGCGGCCGGTCGCCGCTGGGCCATTCCCCACCCAGCAGATCGCTGACTATATCCTCGAGCCGCAGACGATCGTGACTGCCGATCAGACGCGCTTGTACGGCGTGCTACTGCGCCGCCCCGGTGCCGACATGACCGTGCTCTATTTCGGCGGCAATCAGTTCACCGTGGGTAAGCTCGGACCAGCCGCTGCCTCCGCATTCCTGCCGCTCAACGTGAACCTGATGCTCGTCGATCATCGCGGCTATGGCCAGAGCGGGGGCGCTCCAACAGCCGACGCAATCACGCGGGATGGAATCGCCGTCTTCGACCATCTCGTGAAGTTGCCAGGGATCGAAGCGCGCCGGACAGTGGTCCATGGACAGTCGCTCGGCAGTTTTGTCGCTGGTGAGGTCGCCGCCGCCCGAGATACGGCAGGGGTCGTGCTTGAAAGCTCCGTCACCACTACGGAGGCCTGGGTTCGCTCACAAGCAGGTTCCGCGCCTGTACGCATTCGTATCAGCCCCGAACTCGCCGGCCGAGGCAATAGCGGCAACATGGCCAGGATCGCGGAACCGTTGCTGATTCTCGTCGGTGCGAAAGACTCGACGACGCCCCCCGCACTTTCGCGCGAGCTTTACGCGCTCTCGCCCCTGCCGGAGGGGCGCAAGCAACTGTCAATCATCGCCGGCGCAGGACACAACGACGTTCTCCTGCGGCCGGGCGCGATCGAGATTTACCGACAGTTCCTGAGCCGCGTCCGCCCCAAGCCATGATCAGACCGTGGAGACGCTAACGTCCGCAATGGGTGGAAAGCGGACATGGGCTTTTCGAGTTCAACGCCAGTGATTAAGCACGTTTGGCAGCACCCCCCCCCGACAAACGCGAGCAGCAATATTGGCCAGCCGGGAAACGTGTTCCTCTTTCCAAGCAACCGAATTGCGAGCGCGATCAGCAGGCCGAGCAAGAGGTCCGCCAACGGTGTTCTCCACAGCAGGGCCGCCCGCCTCTTTTCACATGGAGGCCTAGTGTCTGCAATGGGTCGAAAACCGACACTAGCGGCTTAATGTCCTTTTTGGGTGGAAAGCGGACATTCAACCGCGCCGGTGCAGGAGATCGCAATTGCCCCGGCCGATCAGCAGCCGGGGCACGACTTAGCGGGCGGCGACCTTCTCTATCCAGCCGCTGATCGTTTCCAGAAAGCCCGGTACATAGCGGTGCTTCAGCCGACCACTTTCATCACGCAGTCCCGTCTTCGATTTCCAGAACACGTGGTTAGCCTCGGGGAAGACCCTAGAGGTGACGAGCGGCCGCGTGCTCTCCGGCAGCTTCGCCAGCAGCAGCTCGGCGTTGGGCTTCGGCGGTGTCATCGGATCACGCTCTCCATAGAGCGCCAACACAGGCACGCGAATGTTCCGAATGGCTTCAGTCGGATCAAAGCGGATTAGGCCGCACAAATAGTGCTGCGGCCGGTCACCACAGACGGCGGGATTCGTCAGCGATGCCGTTAGCATCTGATCGAGCCGTTCAATCCTTTCCTGCACCTCCGCGGCGGGGATACCCCAGCGAGTAAGGTGGATTTGCTCGTCAATGAGGATCTGCTCGCGAACAGTCTGCGCGGGTCCGGCAAGCAGCACCAGAAAATTGACGTCCCGGGACTTCGCAGCCGCGAATTGGGCGACCCATCCACCTTGACTATGGCCCACGAGACCGATGCGGTTTGAATCAATCGCGCCGACTCCCTTGAGGTAGCGAAGGGCGGCCAGGACATCGCCGGCCCGCTGCTCGATCGTTTCCGTCTTCCAAGTACCGTCGGAACCATCAATCCCACGCTTGTGCAGCGACAAGACGGCGATGCCCTTGGAAACGAGGTGCTCGGCCAGGCCGGGGAGGTTCCGGCTTTCCTGCGATCCGGGGATGAGAATGACTGCCGGGGCACGGTTCGACTTCCCTGGCAAGTAAAGGTGGGCCGCGAGCTCCGCGCCGTCGGCCTGGAACGTCACGTGGCGAAAGTTTGCGGCCGCCGCTGCATCGACGGCAATAACGAGCCACAGCATGCAGCAGGCAATGGTTGACGCAATCTGTCTCATTGTCGTTCTCCTAAGATCAGAATCGTTTAGGTTCGGGTGGAGGTGAGGACAGAAATGTGCTCCCCGGCGTCGTGAGACGGAGGACGTGTGAAGCGAGCTCGGTAGTCGCTAGGAGACACGCCGAGCCTCCGCAGGAACACGCGGCGCATCCGGTCGCCGCTGCCAAATCCAGCCTGATCGGCGACTTGCTCGACATGCTTTGATGTCTGCTCGAGGAGCCTTCGCGCGATCTGGAGGCGCGCTCGCTCCACCCACTCCGCAGGCGGGACGCCAGTGGTCTCCTCGAACACTCGATAAAAATTGCGAAGGCTCATGTTCGCGCGCTCGGCGAGCGCTTCGGTGCGAAGATCAGCGGCCGGGTTGTCGACGATCGAGTTCAGCAGCGGAGCCAGCGGGCCCTCAGTGCTTTGCGCTTCGAGCGGCGCACTGAACTGCGATTGGCCCCCAGGTCTCTTTAGAAAAACTACCAGCCGCCGGGCCACGAGTAGCGAAAGCTCTCGTCCATGGTCCTCCTCGACCATCGCGAGCGCCATATCCATTCCGGACGTGACGCCAGCGGACGTCCAGCATCCCGCATCCTCGACGAAAATAGAGTCCGAGTCGACGTCGACATCCGGATAGCTTGCCTGGAGTTCCCCGCAGTAGCCCCAGTGGGTTGCCGCACGACGCCCATGGAGCAGGCCCGCTGCTGCGAGAAGAAAGGCGCCAGTGCATATCGAACCAATCCGCCGCACTTTGCCCGAAGCTTCTCGCAACCAGCCAAGGACACGTTCATTGGAAGCGGCCGCTTGGGCTCCGTGCCCACCGGACGCGAGGACAGTATCGAAGTCGGAGCACGGCGCGTCAGCCAGACCGGTGGTGAGGAGCTGAACGCCCGGCGAGCTGGTGACTGCTCCGCCGCCTGCGGAAAGAAGCACGATTTCATAAGGTGGCTCGACAGCGGCACCGGCAGCAATGAGCTGCTCAGCAGCCGTGCGGAAGACTTGGGCAGGGCCTGCGACGTCGAGGAGATTGGTGTCCTCGAAAACAATGATGGCGATCTTCCGCAGCATGAACTTTCCTCATCGGTTCTTCTGTTGGGCCAATGAGTACAGCGGTTCGCCTCTGGCAGGAATGACAACGACCCGTCATTTCGTGCCGTCCTGCCGGCTGGTGGGCTAGTGTCCGCAATTCGAAAGCAGACATTAGCCGCTGACGCCTCCTACCACCTCGAACCCCGCCACAACCGCCCGCGAAAAAAATGCTGTCCTACAGCCGCCC
>DATLGC010000101.1:0-4470 GCA_035540655.1 Sphingomicrobium sp.
GAAGCACGAGGGCGGTCCTCCCCGCGACCCCGGAGCCGAAGAGCGCCGGCAACGGAAGCTTACAATCCAGCTCCTCTTGGGGATTGCAGCCCTGGTGGCACTCCTCGCAGCCGTATTGTACGGCCGCCTCGGCAGTTGATCCATTTTTATCGGCCGCTCCTGCGGTCACAGTGAAGGAAAGTTGCGATGTGGCTAGGTTTCAGCAAAGTCGATTTTCTTCTGGTGGCCTTGAGCTGCGCCACGGCGCTTGCCCTCTATGGCATCTTCATCATGTAGCGGTCGGGCACGGGCCGGCCTGCGTGGCCGCCGCTCTCGGGCGGTGTCGCACGTCGGGCAAATGGCTGCTGCAGGTGAGCGCGGTCGAACGGCTGAGGAGCGGTAGCTAAGCGCGCCCTGTGGGCGAGAACGTCGTATGGTCGATCTCGCGCGCGGCTTGCGCGCGATACGCCGCCTCCGCAGCCCGTCTCGCATCAGAGAGAGCGCGGGCTTCCCCCTTGCAGACGAGTTCATTCAAATCGTCGCCGGCGTACAACTCCCAGCCGATGAACTGATCGCCGTTCTTGTCCCCGGGCAGGGCGAAAGCGATCAATTCGTAGCCAGGCATGTGCGCGCGCTCGGCCCGTTCGGCCCAACGATCGGAGAACCGGTGCCAATTGAAATCCATCCGGTTCACCGCCGTTCGATTCCGCTCGACCGTATCAAAGGCTCATCAATCCTCAGGGCCGGCTCACCGAGATGCACAGTTCGCCCGCGGCGGAGCCCGAGACCTCGGCCGTCAGTTTGTAGCTGTGGCCCTTGATCGAGCGGAACGAGCAGCGCCCGGTCGGGCACGGCTTGCCGTCGATGGAAAGCGTCTGCCTTTCGCGGCGCTTCTCCTCGCTCCCTTCGACGAGAACCTTGGAGCGAGCTTCGGCGTCGGCCGTTTCAGGCGCGAGGAAGGTCACGGTATGGGACCTCGCGCCCTGAAGGCACCTTTCCGCGCCGAAGGCCTCGATCTGGTCGGAGGCCGACGCCGCGGTGGCGACGGCGGCGGCAGCGAAGGCGATGAAAAGTCGCTTCATGATTGGCTCCTTCTGCGGGAAGCGCGGTCGTCATTGCCCGTCGCGGTCGCTGTCCGGCAGTCGAGAAGGCGCTCCGGTTGGGTGCGAGGACGACCAGTGCTCAGGCGAAAACGCTCCGCGAGTGAGGAAAGCTCCGGACGCGGCGGCCTGCCTGGGATCCATCGCCCCTTCGCGGAGCCGGCTCGAATCCGCTCGATACGGCTCGGGACGATCCGCGAACCCTAAGCACGTGGGGAGCTACTCATAGCCGCTGCCCTGCCGAGCCTCGGCCGCAATCATGCGCTCGAGCGCGCCGGCATCCTCCAGGGCGAGACCATCCTTCTTGATCTGGATCGGCGACACCCCGAGGCCTTTCAACTCGGCGGCTATCGCGGCGGCCTCGGTCGCGGTGGCGGCCCACCGCAGCTCTTGGCGCCCGTCGAGGTCGCCTGAGACGGTGAATGCCATCGATGCCCTCCCTTGCCGCGGATCGCGCTCGGCGCGATCCAGCGCCCATATCCGAACCTGTTCAGCGGCGACCCGCGTCACCGGCTCCAAACCGGGCCGGGTCCCCGCGACCACGGTGTGGCCGTTCCGGATCGCGATCCGAGCGAAGCTTCGTGCGTCGGCTTCCGAGTCGAAATGGTGGATCGTCTGCGACGAACGGCGATCGGGGGTGCGGTACGATCGCCGCGGCCCGAACATGACGTACCACGTATTTTCGTCGACCATGGACCAGCCTACGCCGGCAACCCGACTCTGGCAAGCTGCTTCGGCGTTTGTACGAAGGATCTGGAATGTATTTTTCACCGGCAGACGTTGATTCGACAGAGGAAATCGGGCCGTATTCCCCTCCGGGCGCCAGGCGCAGTTTCTGATTTCATTCGAGAATTCGACGGCTACGAGGCCGAATGCGCTTCAGCGGCAGGTTCTCTTGACGTGCAGATCCGTCGGCCCCGGAGATCGCGGATATGGCCACCCTGACGACCGTTGATCCAGCCTGGGGGCTCCGGAATCGGGGTCCGCACCTCCATCCCGAGGCGCATCCATGGCGCCGTTCCGTCCGAAGCAGCCGCCCGTGGAACAATCGATGGCGCTCCCGGCCGAGCCTCCTCGCCGGCGTGCCCGTCCTCGCCGTGACCGCCTCATTGAGCGGGCCCAAGGATCACCGTACTCTCCCGGCGTTCGGTCGCTCGAGAGGCCGGCTGGAGCTTCTTCGTTGGCGCTGAGGATCGATCACCGGACAACCTACCGCTACAATCAACCCGTGAGCCTCGGGCCGCACCAGCTCATGCTTCGCCCGCGTGAGAGCCGTGACCTTCGATTGATCTCGTTCGAGCTCACGGTGACGCCTCCCGCGACGGTGACTTGGGCGCAGGACGTGTTCGGCAATGCTGTCGCGACCGCCACCTTCGGCAGCATGGCGGACACCCTCGTCGTCAGCAGCGTCGCGAGACTCGAGCTCAGTGCCCTCGCTTGGCCCGTCTTCAGCATAGCGGCCTCGTCGGCCTCCTATCCCTTCCGGTATTCCGATGACGAGTGGACGGACCTCGGCGCGCTGGCCGTACAGCAATACTCGGATCCGGCGGGCCGATTGCGCAGCTGGGCGCAGGGCTTTGTCCACGCCCATCCGACGGACACGCTCGCCCTGCTCAAGGACCTGAGTGCCGGCGTCGCACTCTGGACGACCTACCAGAGCCGAGAGTACGAGGGCACGCAGTCGCCCATAGAAACCCTGGATCGCGGCTGGGGCTCCTGCCGGGACTTCGCGGTGCTTTTCGTCGAGGCGGCGCGGAGTCTGGGCTTCGGTGCGAGGATCGTGTCCGGCTATCTTTACAACCCTGATCAGGATCGGGTCGGTTCGGAAGCCGCGGGCTCGACCCACGCCTGGGCCGAGGTCTATGTTCCGGGCGCGGGCTGGATCACCTTCGACCCTACGAACCGAAGCGTCGGCGGGTACAATCTCATCCCGGTCGCGGTCGCTCGGGACCTCCGGCAGGCGATGCCGATCGCTGGCAGTTTCGTCGGCATGAGCGACGCTTTCCAGGAGATGCGGGTCGAGGTCGGCGTGACCTCCGAACCAGCCGGCTGATCGCTGCCCGCGTCGGGGGCAACAGGGCTCACCGGCTTCAGGCCTCCTCCAATGAGAGGGCCGGGGAGGTCCCCGGCCCTCATCGTGTCAGCCCGAGATCACCAGAACGACCCGGTAGGTATCCGGCTCGACGATCACGATGTCGTCGCGGATGACGATGTAGTGGTAGTCGCGGTACCGCGTGGGAACGATCTCGATCACCTGTCGCGGCAGCGGGCGAGGACGGACTTCGAGCCGCTGAACCGGGATCGTCGTGCCGATCGAGACATTGAACTGCACGTCGCGGACGCGAGGCACATTGTCCGTCTGGAGAATGTGCTGGCGGATTTGCGTCCGCTGCTGCTGGTTGATCTGAACCTGCGTGCCCGTGGCTCCCGTGGTGTCTTGACGCGTGGTCGCGCGCTGCTCGGCGGTGCCCGGCTGATCGGCTCTGGCCCCTTCCTGCGCGGTCTCGCCGGGGCGAGCGTCCTGCTGACCCTGCCCGACCCGCTCGCCCGGAGCCCGCTCCTGCTGGCCGACGCGTTCGCCAGGCTGCCGGTCCTGGCCGACGCGTTCGCCCGGCTGGCGGTCCTGGCCGACGCGTTCGCCCGGCATCCGGTCCTGCTGTCCCATCCGCTCGCCCGGCTGGCGATCCTGCCCGGTTCGCTCACCGGGAGCCCGATCCTGCTGGCCGACGCGCCCGCCTGGAGAGCGGTCCTGCTGGCCGGTTTGCACCCCGGTCGCTCCGGTCGCGCCCTGGCCCGCTGGCGTGCGCTCCTGCTGGGCAGAAGCGGGCGCGCCAGGCTGGCCACCTTGCTGCTGCGCGGTGGCCCCGAAGCCCAGGCTGATCGCCGCAGTGGCGACGCTTGCGACAAGTATCTTTCTCATTTTCACTCCTCGTGTGAGCGCCCAGAGCGGACGACGAAACGAGGATTACGCCTCGCGAGCAGATCAGTTCCGATCGAGGAGGAAGATAATTGCTGAATAACAGAGGTTATACTCGCGGGTCAGGGGGCCTTTCTCCCGCCGCTCCAGATCATTTCTGCTTCAACCGCCCCGGCAGGACGTCTCTGAACCGGACCGTCGCGACGATCCGATCGTCCTCGTCCCGGATCGAGAACGCGAGGCCGGAAAGGTCTTCGTTCTTGAGGATCCCATGCGCCACGATTTCCCGTGCCCCTTCGGCCGCTTGGTCCATCGCGGCTTCGATGCTCGGGAAATCCAAGCCCATCGGATCGGGAACGAGAGTAGCTCCCTCAGATACATCCATATAAAAACGCGGCATGGCCAAGTAGAACCCGCGGAGGAAGAAAATCGTTCCGGGGCTTGCTGCGTCCGGGTTAGTCTCTTACCTATGAT
>DATLGC010000102.1:0-5517 GCA_035540655.1 Sphingomicrobium sp.
CCGCGCACGTGGGTCCCGGTCACGACGATGGTTTCCCCTTCGCCGATTTCGTCTTTCGCCCGGCTGCCCTCGTCGCCGCTCATCCCGTCGGCGCTGGTGATGACGATGGATTCGCCGACCAGCCTGGCGCGAAGGCCGCTGCCTGAAAGAAGCAGATCGACGGCCTGCGACGCGCCATATCTCCCTTCGAGCGGGGGCGCCTGCTTTCCCGAGACCAGCTCGCTCGGAGCGATGACGTTGGTTCCGGACCGCAGCGCAACGTCGCGCAGCGAACGGGCGAGCTCTTGCGCGGGAAGCGCATAATCGGCTTCGCGGGCTGGCTGGGCCTGCGCTGCGGTAGCGCACGCCAGCGCAATGATTGCGGCGGCGCCCGGCCAGCGGCCGCCTGGCGTGAATGGCAGATCGAACATCTTCCCCCTCCTTCTCCGGCGCGCGTGGCGGCGCCGTTCGGGGGCGTTGACGACAATGGGAGGAACTACCCCCCAAATTTCTTCATGCGATCGGAGCGCGGTCTTTACGGTGCGGGAGGTTCGTGGCCCCGACCGGGGTTAACCAGCAGCAGGTCGCCGTCGGGCTGGCGCACCACTCGCAGTCCGAAGGCCGCGGCGAGGCTTTGGGCGAAGGCGGCGACATCGCCGGCGCGGAAGGCCCCGCTCACGCGCAGGCTCCGGACGCGCTCGTCGCCCAGCCGCAGCTGCACCTTGCTGTAGCGATTGACCAGGGCCGCGGCCTCATCGAGCCTGGTATCGTCGAACTCGAGCATTCGCGTCGGCCAGGCTGCCTCGCCAGGGGTTGCCGCTCGCCGCTCGGCCGGCGCGGACGCAGCGAGGATCAGCTTCTCCCCCGGCTTCAGGCGTTGCAGTGCCGATCCGGGCCGCATTGCCTGGCGATGATCGCGAACCTCCACCGAACCCTCGAGGAGAAGCACCGTCGTCGACTTGCCGATGAGACTGACGTCGAAGAGCGTGCCGGTCGCGATTATTTCGCTGAAGCCGGCCCTCACGACAAAGGGCCTGGCCTCCTGCGCCACCTGGAATCGGGCCCGCCCCTCCCGCAGCGCCAGCGCGCGCTCATTCCGGGTGAACGCCGCCTCCACGATGCTGGCGGAATCGAGCGTCAACCGCGAGCCGTCCGGAAGCTCGACCTGCCTGATCTCTCCGGTGGCCGCGGCGAACATGGCCGGCTCCCGCGACGGGGAGCCGGGAAGGGATCGAGACCCGAGCAGGATGGCGGACACGACCACCGCAAGGGCCAGCGACGCGGCGAGCGCGAGCCTGAAGGCGCGAGCGCGCCCGGGAACATTCACCTGCGCATCGCCCGCGGCCGGACCGCGCGCCAGCCGTCCGGCCTGGTGCCAGATGGCGGCGATCCGGTCGTACGCTTCCGCATGCCGAGGGTCCGCGGCCCGCCAGCGCTGAAAGGCGGCATGGTCCTCGGCCCTGGCCTGCCCGCCCAGCCGCGCCACCCAATCGGACGCTTCCCGGCGAATTCGCTCGCGAGTTCGGGGAAGGAAGACCATCCGTCCTCAGGGCCGGCTCAGGATCCGGTCGAGCTGCGCGAGCGCCTTGCTCATCTGCTTCTCGACCCCCTTGACACTGAGGCCCGTCCGCTGCGCGATCTCGGCATAGGTCAGACCATCGATCCGATGAGCCATGAAGATCTCCCGAGTCCTTGGCCGCAGGCGCATCATAGCCGCCTCGAGCCGGCGGAGCATATCCCTGGATTCGAGCAGCCTGTGCTGATCGACACCAGGCAGCATCTCTTCATCCGCCGCCACATGCAAAGACACGGAATGCCTGTAATGGGCCTTGGCCCTGTCCCTGAGTAGATTGGCCGCGATCCGGCGAAGATAGGCCTGCGGCCGCCCGAGCGATGCCCAGCGTCCGCGCATCCTGGCGAACCGGAAGAAGATATCCTGGACGAGGTCGTCGGCGTCGTCGCTGCAGCGGGTCCGCCGCGACAGGATCCGGATCAGCTTCGGGGATTCGCTTCGGTACAATTCCGCGAGGAAAGCCTCTTCATCGCCATGCGGAGGAGAATCCACCGCCGGAAGAGGTCCGCCTTCCTCGAAGGCGCCGGCTCCCGTCGCGCCGCTCACGGGCGACGCGAAGACGACTGGAGCCGCGACTGCATGCGCACGCCCGCGCCAGCCGGCATTTGACAATTGCTCCGACGGCGGCTCTCCCAAACGAGGCTGTCGGCCAAAGCCGGGTGTTGAGAACATGCTTGGACATGCGCCGCCGCCTTTAACCGCAAGCGATCTGGACATGCGCGACGGCCACCCGGCCGGACTGAAAGCCGAAAATCCACAAGCAAGGTTCTCACGCCTCGGCGCCGTCTGCCGGCGCATGTTCAGGATAGACAGCGCGTATCGGAGCGCAAGAGGCGAACTCGGGCGGACCCGCCCGGACCGTCGAACACTCGGTCCCCGCCTGACGTCCGGCGCTGGCGCAATGAGGAAAAGGCGAACCTCAGTCCGCGGCGCAGGTCGCGTCGTCGTCCTCGCTGCGCACGAGCGCGATCCTGTAGCGCGGCCTGGGGATCAGCTCGGCGCCTGGCGGAGCCTGCTGCGCTCGCCTGCGCCGGATTTCCTGCTCGATATCCGACAACTGCTTCGAAAGCCGGGAAAGGGTCTTTGCAAACAGGAGAAGCGAGCGCTCGGCCGCTTCGGCCCGCGACGCGCGCCGATGGTTCGCCTCACAATCCGGGCAGGGCAATGGGTCCTCCTGTCGTGCCCGGCCGAGACATCAGCGAACAGGCACCGGCGCTGGCCGCATCGCGGGGCCGGAACTCCCGGACACCGTCATTGGCATCCGGCGCATGATGAAGTGCGGAACGGCGTGGCTGGTGCGGGCGTCGGCATCGATTTCGAACCCGAACTTCCCGTAGAAGCGGATCGCCCGCTCGTTGTGCCGAATGACATTCAGCCAGACGGGCTGCTCCCGACCGAGCCATGCGAGCCCCGTCTCCATCAGCAAGGTCGCGACCCCGGAACCGTGATAATCCGGATGGACCATCAGCCAGTCGAGTTCGAGGTCGAGCGGGCCATGCCGTGTCGAGATCACGAACCCGACCAGCCTTTCGTCGAACGCCGCCGCGAAGAGACGGTCGGGATCGCAAGCGGCATCCCGTGCCGTCTCGCCCGAGATTGCGACAATGCGCCGGTTCGCTGCGAGCTGATCGGGACTGAGCCAGTCGGCGGAAAAGGCCTGCTCGGTCGCCGCGGCCGTGAGCGCGCAGATTTCCGGGCGGCTCGTCCGAGCCAAAGCCGGTTCGTCAGTAAGGATCTGCATATTCGGTGTCGAGCCCTGCCTGAAAGCCAGATATTTTCCCGCACATGAATCTGAAATCCTTCAACGGCTTCAGTTCGATTGCCCGACCGGACGGATTCAGCGTTCGCTCACCCTCTTCAGATATTCCGCGGGGGTCATCGGTCCCCAGGCCCGCATGTCCTCATGACTGATGATGTGCCTGCGCAGCTCGATGGCCACGCTCGGACTGCGGTTGATGCTGAGCCGGCGGGCCGTGGCTTCGAGCGCGGCTTCCTGCTCGCGCGTGGTCTCATCCTGAATGACCAGATAGTCCCAGTCCGATCCGCTCGAATGAACATAGAGCTGAAGGCGCGGCGTTCCGGCGGCTTCGGCCAGGCGGTCCTGCTCGGCCAGCCATTTCAGAAGGTCGAGCTGATGGCCGGGCGCGGCCTTGTACCAGATGATGATTCGGTGCGAGGCGCCCTCGGCTGCAGCTGGCACGGACAGGCCGAAGGCGGCCATGGCGGCAAGCAATATCGAGATACGCTTCATCGATGATCTCCTGTCCCTTGTCCCCTCGACGGCGGTTCCATCGACGGCAGCGCCCGACGATCTTCATCTCGGGGCCGATGTCCCGGCATTTCCCGCTCAAGACCGCCCATCAGGGACAGCCTTCCGGGAGCAGGCACCGATCCTCGTCTTCGCGATCCCGGTCCAAAGTCTTGAAGAGGAAGATGCCCCCGACCAGCCCGGCGACGACCAACGCAGCTGTTGCGACTGTCTCGCCGTCCGTGAAATTGAGTGGAGCGGCATATTTTCCCGCCAGCGGGAGGCCGCCGACATAAAAGGTTGTCCCAATCCCGTGTTCCAGCCGAAGATCCAGGATTTCCGGCCGGCTTGTCGCGCTCACCGGCTCCGACGCCAGACGATGGCCCCGGTCAAGCTGGAACCGCAGTCCCGACTGCGGTCGGCCGCTGCTCGAACCGCCGACAGGAATCCGGAAATAGACATTCGCCGCCACGGAACTGCCAGATCCGTCCAGAAAGAACACGGGCGCATCCTGACCGGCGGCAAACGCCGGGCTCGCAATCATCGACGCCGCCGCTGCGAACCCAAGAATCTTGCTGATCATCCTTTCCCTCCCAATCCCGCCAATACGGCGATGACGAACTCCCGATGGTCCAGAGGCCGGCCGGGCTTCACCGGACAGGATTAGGCAATCGCGCAGCGCGAAAAACGGCAAAGAGGCGTCAATTCAGGACAGTCAGGCGCCGAAGCGGGCGCGATACTCGTTGGGAACCACACCGACGATCTTGCGGAATGCCCGCCGCAGATTCTGCTCATCGGCGAACCCGCGTTCGCGCGACCAGCTTGAGGCTTGCAGGCCTGCCTTCAAGCCGCGAGCGTGCTTGTCCGACACGCAGCAGCTCGAGCTGCGTACCCGGAAGACTTTGCGGAGCTATTTGACGCAGAATTGATCTGCGATACGATCGCGACAGTCTACGCGAGCATGTTTCAAGCAAAAGCGTGAAATGCCTCTCAGGGACGGGGTTTGTTCGGAATCTCCGTTCGAGAAGTCCCGACGACTTCAACAATTGCGGAGATGACCGTGTCAGGTCGAAGCAGCTGTATATAGTGCTCCGTTGGGACTAGCCGTCTCTCGCCACTGGTTGAAAGACGGGACAATTCCTCATGCGCTCGGTCACGTTCAGCCATGAAGGCGGATAACTGCTCCACCGCCTCTTGCGGAGTTTCTTCTGGCATGTGCTCGGCTTTCGTTGCTGTCAGCACGATAAGAGGAATGCTGCCGAACCGGCGGTCAAGGTTGAATAGGTCTTCCGTACTCCTTTTGAAATTCTCGATGAGCGATGCCGCTGATTCGAAACGAAGGGAATCACTTGCGTCGCGTAGTGCGAGCTCTCGCGCCAATTCGGGAGCGTAATGGCGCGGATAGCGGAGGCAGCCGTCCGGATCAGCACCGTCCGGCTTTAGATCGCCGTTGCGGGCAGCCACGCTGCACCTCCTCATTGCAGCCGAGCTCGATTTGTAAAACTTGTCTGCAAAAGAAGAGAGAGCCGGAGCGACTCGCTCGAACTGCCGAGCCTGACCAGGGTAGCTCGGGTCAACGAAAACCAATCCTGCGACTTCGTTCGAATGCCGATCGGTGAAGAGGAGGCTTTCCAAGCTGCCCAGCGAATGTCCGACCATCACATAAGGACCTGTTATGCCTGATCGTTCGATCGCCCGCTCAAGGTCGGATGTGGTT
>DATLGC010000103.1:0-19696 GCA_035540655.1 Sphingomicrobium sp.
AGGGTCGGCCATCGCCGCACCTTGGGCCGCCGAGAACATAAGAGCAACGAATTTGACCGCCGACGATCTTCGTTCCGCCGCAATGACCAGCAAGGCCTGGCCCTATGAGGAAGCGCGCAAGCTTCTCAAGCGCTGGCCCGACGGCAAGCCGGGCGGCGAGCCAATGCTGTTCGAGACCGGCTACGGCCCGTCGGGCCTGCCGCACATCGGCACCTTCAACGAGGTTCTTCGCACCACTTTCGTCCGCAACGCTTTTCACGAGCTGACTGGAAGCGCCCCGACCCGGCTAATCGCCTTCAGCGACGACATGGACGGGCTTCGCAAGGTGCCGGACAACGTCCCCAATCCGGCGATGCTGGCCGACCATCTCGGCAAGCCGCTGACCAAAATCCCCGACCCGTTCGGCAGCCACGAGAGCTTCGCCCACCACAATAATGCGATGCTCCGCCATTTCCTCGACCGCTTCGGCTTCGACTATGAATTTTTGTCGGCGACCGATTGCTATTCGAGCGGCCGGTTCGACCAAGTGATCCGCCAGGTTCTACGAAATTGGGACGGGGTGATGGGGGTGATGCTGCCGACCCTGCGCGAGGAAAGGCGGGCGACCTATTCACCGGTGCTTCCCGTCTCGCCCTCCTCCGGCCGGGTGCTGCAGGTTCCGGTCGAAGTAGTCGACGCTGAGGCAGGAACGATCCGCTTCACCGACGAGGACGGCACGACCATCACCCAGTCGGCGCTCGGCGGCCAGGCCAAGCTGCAGTGGAAGGTCGACTGGGCGGCGCGCTGGGTGGCGCTCGGCGTCGATTATGAAATGGCCGGCAAGGATCTGATCGACAGCGTCATCCAGTCATCGAAGATCGCGCGCGTCCTCGGCGCCCGCCCGCCCGAGGGCTTCAACTACGAGATGTTCCTCGACGAAAATGGCGAGAAGATCTCCAAGTCGAAGGGCAACGGCCTCAGCCTCGAGGAGTGGTTGCGCTACGGCAGCGAGGAGAGCCTCGCTTTCTACATCTACCGCGAGCCCAGGCGCGCCAAGAGCCTGCACATCGGCGTCATCCCGCGCGCGGTCGATGAATATTGGCAGTTCCGCGAGCGGTATCCGCAGCAACCGGTCGAGCAGAAGCTCGGCAACCCGGTCCACCATATCCACGCCGGCAAGGTCCCGGAAAAGACCCTTCCGCTGACCTACGGGCTGCTGCTCAACCTCGTCAGCCTGCCCGGCTGCGCCGACCGGCAGACCGTGTGGAAGTTCGTTCAGCGCTACGCGCCCGGAACGTCGCCGGAGAGCGATCCCGAGCTCGACCAGCTGATCGCCCTAGCGGTCAATTATGCGCGTGATTTCGTCGCCCCGACGCTGGAGCGCCGCCCGCCGACCGAAGCGGAAACGGCGGCGCTTCGCGACCTCGACTCCCAGCTCGCCGCACTGCCCCCGGACGCCGAAGGCGATGCCATCCAGAACATCGTCTTCAAGATCGGCAAGCAGCATTACGGCAAGGAGCAGCTGCGCGACTGGTTCCAGGCGCTCTACGAGACCCTGCTCGGCTCCAGCCAAGGCCCGCGCATGGGCAGCTTCATCGCCCTTTACGGCATCGACAACAGCCGCCGCCTGATCGCCGAGGCGCTGGCGGCGGCGTGACGAATATCTCTAATGTCCGCTTTCGACCCATTGCGGACATTAGGGCCAATTTGAGCACAGCCCCGGCTAAGCAAGCACCGGATCGTCCTGTTTCATGTGCAAATAGCCGCTGTCGAAATCACCGGCGTGGGCGAGCTTCTTCCAGTCGCCGATAGTGATCGTGCGGGGGGTAGCCCGCTCGATCAACCCTTCCGCTTCAAGCGCTTTGATCGTGCGATTGACGTGGACTGAGGTCAGCCCAGTAGCGTCCGCCAGCTGCTCCTGGGTCATAGGGAGCTCGTAACCCGTTTCCTCTGCCAGCCCCGCATGCTTGAGCCGCATCCCGAACTCGCACAGCACATGCGCAATGCGGACGCGCGCAGTCCTGCGGCCAACATTGGCTATCCATTCGCGGAAGATGGAGGCATCGACGAGCGTATCCGTCCACATCGCCTTACCCACCGCCGGATAATCGAAGGCAATCCGGACGATCTCCTCTCGCGGGATCATGGCGACTTTTCCCGCGGTCAGCATCTGGACGCTGTGGTCCGCGACACCGAGAAGCGAGTTCTGAAGGTCGACCATCTCGCCCTTCATGTGGATTGCGACGATCTGGCGAAGCCCGCCGGCGACGATCTTGTGACGGATGGAAAAGCCGGACAGCATCAGGCAGGAATGAGTGGCCCGATCACGCTCCCGGACCACGTAATGATTGCTCTCGAACGTCTTTACGACGTGCGGCAAGCCGAGCAGCGCAGCGCGATCGCGAGGACTGAACCTCCCGCGATATTCGAGCTTGCGAACCATCGGTTCGAGCGTCGAGCCATTGAGTTGCTGTGAATTGGAAGCCGTCACGGCTGTCTCCCGCATTAAAAGGGGGCGGGAGCTCGAAATATCTCTCAGTCGCCATGGCCCGGTTAGTCCGCATGACAATTTCAACGCTTTAACATAGGTAAAGCGACGAGTCTCGATTAATCGACACCACCAGTAGCAATATCAATGAGATAGGCGACGACCGGAGTTGCCTAACGCCTAATGAAAGCGGCTATGCCCAGTGTCCACTTCCCACCCATATCGGACGTTAGCGGCAGCGTATTAAGCGGCCTTCTTCTCCGCGATCCAGTCGTGGATCTTCTTCTCGAGCACCGGCATTGGCAGCGCTCCGGTCATCAGCACCTGGGCGTGGAAGTCGCGGATGTCGAACCGGTCGCCGAGCTCGGCCTCCGCCTTCGCCCGCAGCCGCTGGATGGTCAGCGCCCCAATCTTGTAAGCCAGCGCCTGGCTCGGGATGGCGATGTAGCGCTCGACCTCGGCGGTGGCGTCGGTCCGGCCCATGTCGCTATTGGCCATCATGTAGGAAATCGCCTGGTTTCGGGTCCATCCCTTGGCGTGCAGGCCGGTGTCGACCACCAGCCGCATCGCCCGGAGCATCTCGTCGGACAGGGTGCCGAACCGCTGATAGGGGTCGTCGAACAGCCCCATCTCATAGCCGAGGGTCTCGGCGTATAGCGCCCAGCCTTCGACATAAGCGGTGTTGCCGCCAAAGCGCATGAAAGCGGGCAGCGCCTCATTCTCCTGCGCCAGGCTGATCTGGAAATGATGGCCGGGCGCCCCTTCGTGCAAATAGAGCGTGGTCATTCCCGGAGTGGTTCGCGACGGCAGGTCATAGGCGTTGAAGTAGAAAACTCCCGGTCGGCTCCCGTCGGGCGTGCCCTGCTCGTAGCTTCCTCCCGCCTCGAACTTCTCGCGGAACTCCTCGTAGGGCCGGATTTCGAGCCCGGCCTTGGGGATGGTCGAGAAATAGCGGGGCAGATGCGCGTCGACCTTTCTGCCGATGGCGTAATAGCCTTGGGTCAGGGCCTCGCGCGACTTGGGCTTGAACTGCGGCGCGGTGCGCAGATGCCCGAAAAATTGTCCGAGGGTGCCGCGGAAGCCGACCTCGCGGCGCACCTTGTCCATTTCCGACCGGATTCGCGCCACCTCGCTCAGGCCGAGCTGGTGGATCTCCTCGGGCTGCATCGGCAGGGTGGTCGTCGATTCGATCATCTGCAGATAGAGCTGGTCGCCGCCGGCCATGTACATCAGGCCGACGCCTTCGCGCGCGCTGGCCATATATTCGTCGCGAAGGAAGTCGCGCAGCCGGCCAAGCGGCGGGTAGAGATCCTGGCTAACCGAAGCTCGATAGGCCTGCGTCAACCGCGCCTTGTCGGCCTCGCTGAAATCGTCCGGATAGTCCTGCGTCGGCCCGAAATAGGGCGATTCCTCGATGCCTTGCTTGAGCTGAGTGTCGAGCTGCTCGACGACGTTGCGGATGGTCAGCCTGGTCTCGACCACGCCCGTTTGCTGCCCCTGCCGGAACCGTTCGATCGCCCGGTCGAGATAGGTGGCGAACTCGCGGTGGCGCTTGAGATTATTGTCATAATCCTCGACCGTCTTGAACGGCGCCGCGCCCTTGCCGCTGGCGAAGGTCGGATAGAAAGTGTGGAAGCCGAAAAAGTGGTTGAGCGGCCGAACCGCTGTCAGCTGCACGATCTCCGGCGTGAGGCCCTTGAGCGTCTGCCGGGTCTGGAATTCGAACGTGTCGTAGGCGATCCTGTCGACGGCGCTGAGAGCATTGCGGTCGATCGCCCGAAGCGCCGCCAGCTCGGCCTCGGCGGCGGCGCGCTCGCCGGCGATATATTCGTCGGTGATGAAGTCGCCGAAGCGATCGGCAAAGCGCGTGTCGCCGCGAAAGATCGCGAACAGCGGGTTGCGGCGAAGCTGATCCTCGTCGCTCGCCTCGAACAGCGCGAACAGCCGGTCGCGGGCGCTTGTCTGCGGTTCAGCGGCGAGCTGGGGCTCGGCCGGAGCAGCGGCGGCCGGCGGAATCGGAGTGACCGGCGGGGCCAGCGTGCAGCCGGAGAGCATCGTCGCCGCCAGCAAAGTGGCAAGCGTGATCGAGCGGTTCATTCGCGACTCCCGCGCATCTGTGTTAGAGTTATAACACAGCTAGCGCCCGTGGACAGTCGGCGCAACGATTGTTTCGACGGAGTGCCCGCGCGCTTCTACCAGAAGAAATTGTGGATCACGTCGACCACCTGGCCGGTGTAGATGTTCACCAGCATGGCGTCGTCCCAGTAACGCACCCAGCGATAGGGACCATAGGCCGGCGGCAGGCGGTACATCCACGGGTCGCTCAGCCAGTAGCGGCTGCTGTAATAGCTCGGCCACAGACGCCAGCCGATTCCGTAGCGGTGATAGTTCCAGCCGAACGGATCGAAGTAGAAGCCGATGCGGAATCGCGACGGGTTGCGATGGCGATAATCATGCCAATTGTAGCGACGGTCGTTGCGCCAGTTGCCGGACCAGTGGCGGGTCGGCTGGGCGACGGTCGCCGTCGCGGTCGGCGGCGGCGGCGGCTCGGTGCCGAGTCGCGGAGTGCGGCTGACCACCCGGCCGGGGCGCCTTGAAACCTCGTCGGGCTGGGCGAAGCCGCCCTCGGGTCGGGCGCGCGGGCGCTCCCGGTCCAGCACGCGCGGCAGCGGACCGGACTGCTCGACCAGGCCTTCGCCGGCGGGATCTGCCGGGCGGCGCAGATTGCGCTCCTGAATTGCCGATGGGCTGTCGGCCCGCTGGCGGTCGCGCATGCGCCATTCCCTGACGCTGTCGCCGGCTTCGCGGGCGCGCGGCGCCGGAGCGGGCGCCTGGGCCTCGGCGCTGACCTGCGGCGCGCGCTGGCCGGAACTGCCGCGATTGCTTCGAGCCGCCCGCGGACTGTCATCGCTTTCTATAACGGCGATCGCCCGTTCCCTCGCAACCGGGGCTTGGCGTTCCGCTCGGACCGGTCGCTCCGCCCGCGCCGGCCGCTCGGCCCGCTCCGAACGCTCGGCGCGCGCTTCGTCGCGATCGCCGCGACTGTCGCGGTCCTGGGCAGCAGCAAGCGCTGGAGTGGCTACGCCGACGAGCAGGATAAGAAAAAGACGATTACGCATGACAAAACACCCATCAAACAGATCGATTCGATGCCGCAACGTGGCCCTTCGCGGATGAGCGAAAGCTTAACCGATTTCGCCGTCCGCCGACTGCGATTCTTCGGCCGACGCGGCTCCCGGCAGCGGCGCTATTGCAACTGATTGCGCCGCGCGGGCGACCGCCCGCCGGATCCGCGGATAGGCGCCGCAGCGGCAAAGGTTGGGAAGCGCATCGACTTGCTGCTCGCTCGGCGGGGGATCGGCGGCGAGCATGGCGGCGATGGCCATGATGAAGCCGGGCTCGCAATAGCCGCACTGGCTCACCTGCTCGGCCGCCCAGGCCTGCTGCACCGGGTGCGACCGATTGCTCGACAAGCCTTCGATGGTCGTCACTTCGGCGCCTTCGAGCGAGGCGATGGTGACCGCGCAGCTCTGCACCGCGCGGCCATCGACGATCACGGTGCAGGCGCCGCAATCCTGGCTGTCGCAACCATATTTGGTGCCGGTGAGGTTGGACGCTTCGCGCAGCGCCCAGAGCAAGGGCATCGCCGGGTCGAGCCGATAATGCACCGCTTCGCCGTTAATCGTCATCCGCGTCATCGCCGCCGAGCCTAGATGCTTGCCCTGCCCTTGCAAAGCAGTCACATCCCGAGCCGTGGCGCGAGTTTCGACATCGCTGGGCGCGATCGGCTTCGTTGAGCGCGGACAGGGCGCGGACGCGCCGATCCTGTTCCTCCATGGAGTCGGGTCGGACAAGTCGGTGTGGAATGCCCAGATCGACCATTTCGGGCGCTCCCGCCGCGCCGTCGCTTTCGATTTCCCGGGCTATGCCGAAAGCGATCCTGTCGCCGACGGCTGCACCCGCGACGAAATCGCCGAAATGTTCGTCGCCGCGATGGACGCGCTCGCCATAGACCGCGCCCATGTCTGCGGCCTGTCGCTCGGCGGGGTGATGGCTATCGCAATCTACCATGCCGCACCGGCGCGATGCGCGTCGCTGGTCATCGCCAACAGCTTCGCCGCCCATCCGCAAGGCCAGGCGATTTACGACCGCTCCGTCGAGCTCAGCCAGACGTCGGGAATGCGTGCCATCGCCGAGCAGCGGGCTCCCATCCTGCTCGCCAACTCGACGCCGGCCGAGGTTCGCGATGACGTGATCGAAACCATGGCGTCGATCGATCCCGCCGCCTATCGGCTCGCTGCCCGCGCCGTCTGGCTTGCCGGCCAGCGCGATCGCGCCGCCGCCATCTCGGTCCCGACCCTCATTCTGGTCGGAAGCGAGGATCCGGTCACTCCGCCGGCGCTGTCGCGCGAGCTCGCCGAACTCGTCCCGGGGGCCCGCTACGTCGAGCTCGCCGGTGCATCGCACCTTTCGAACCTCGACCAGTCGGAGCAGTTCAACCGCGCGGTGGAGAGATTCCTCTCGGAAGCGGAGCAGGTTGCCGGATAGTTACCGCGGCCTTTACCATGATGTGAAAGCCGATCTTGGTCTTGTCCTGCGACACCGCCGGGCATGGACCGCAACGCTACCGCCCGACTTGGACTGGCCGCCCTGGCGCTAGCCGCGCTTCCCTCGGCGGTCGCGGCGCAGCCGGTTTCGAGCGCGACACTGACCAACGCCTCCCTCGCAAAAAGCGAGGCGATCCTCGGCGGAGCCCCGAGCCGGCTTACGGCGATACTCGCCGAGCAGAAGGGATTGCCCTTGCCAGTCCCGGCACGGGTCGAGCCACTTCGGCCGGCCGCCGGGAGCCCCGTGATGGCCCTTCCGGCAATCGCTTACGAAGCGCCCAAGGTCCGCGAAGCCATCGTTCGCGGCCAGCCCGATTTGTTCGGCAGCGTCGCTTTGGCAATCAGCCGAACTCCGCTCGATCATCGCTGGCGGAAAGTGGAGCGCGCTCGGCTGACTGGCGAGCATGCCAGATACGCCGCTTCGCTTCGCCATCTCGACGCCGTCGATCGGATCGAGGCGGTCAACCGCTACGTCAACCGACGGGTCGAGTTCGTCGACGATTCGGTCCAGTTCGGCCGCGCCGACGTCTGGGTAACCGCTGCCCAAACCTTGCGGCGCGGGCGCGGCGACTGCGAGGATTATGCGATCGCCAAGATGCAGCTGCTCAGGGCCGCCGGTTTCGATGACCGCGATCTCTATCTGGTGATCGTCAAGGATCTGGTCCGGCGGGCGGACCATGCGGTGCTGGTCGTGCGCGCCGGCGGCCGCGCGCTGGTCCTCGACAATGGCACGGACCGGGTGCTCGATAGCGCCGCGGTGAGCGATTACCGGCCGATGCTGACCCTGGCCGCCGACGGTGCCTGGACCCACGGCTATCGCCGGCCGCTGCCGCCGATCACCATCGCTTCGGCCGACATCGGCCCGCTTAGCCCATCGGCCGCGCCCTAGTCCGGACCTAGCGCTCGCGCAGGGCCTCGCTGCGCGCCTTCAGAACCGGCTTCAACAAATAACTCAGCACGCTCTTGCTGCCGGTGATGATCTGGGTGTCGGTCATCATTCCCGGGGTGATCGGAAGCCTCCGGCCGTCGCGCTCGAGATAGGATTTCTCGGTCTCGACGATGACGTTGAAATAGGCCTGTCGCTCGACCTCGTCGTAAATCGAGTCGGCGGACACCTGCACCACCCGGCCCTCGAGACCGCCGTAGATCGAGAAATCATAGGCGGTGACCTTGACCAGCGCCCTGTCGCCGACCTTGATGAAGGCGATGTCGCTCGGCTTGATGCGGGTCTCGACCAGCAGTTTCTCGCCGAGCGGGACAACTTCCATCACTTTCTGCCCGGCCTGGACGAAGCCGCCGATGGTCGTCACCTGGACGTCGTTGACGACGCCATCGACCGGCGAGCGCAATTCCTGCCCGCGCCCGCCGCGAAGCGATTCCTGGTTGACGGCAATCCGAGCCTCGATCTGGCTCCGCTCGTTCAGCGCTTCCTGGCGGAAGCTGAAGCCGGCCTCGCTGGACTGGGCCTGCGCCTCGCGCACCGCCGCCATTGCCCGGCTCTGCTGTTCGCGGGCTGCGGCAATCCTCCCCTGCAGGTCGACGACCTCGCGGCGAGCGTTGAGCAACTCGGTCTGGGGCACGATATTCTTCTCGGCGAGCGGCTCCAGCATGCCGACGTTCCGCTGCGCCAGTGCGAGGCTGCTCTGCAGGCTGCTGATCGTCGCCGCTGCCTCGGATGCTTCGCGGCGACGCTGGTCCGCGGTTGCCGCGAGCGCTGCCATGCGGCTCGAAAGGGCCTGGCGGCGGACCGCGCTCAGCGCCGCTTCATCGCCGCTGAGCGCGGTGGCGGCACCGCTCCCTTCCGCGGACAGGCGAGCGGCCCGTTGTTGCAAGGAATCGGTTTCCGCCTGGACCTGACGGCTTGAAGGATTGTCGAGCTTCGCCAGCAATTGACCGCGGCGAACCCGCTCGCCCGAGCGGACCAGAAGCTCCTGGACGGTAGCCGGTTCCGACGCCTGGATCAGCTGGACCTTGCTCGTCGGGATCACCTTGCCCTGACCCGCGGTAACCTCATCGACCTGGGCGAGCGCTGCCCAAAGCAGGAAGACGGCGAAGCCGATCGCCGAGACGACGATGATCAGCTGCGATCCGCTCAAGGGCTGGCGATGGCGCCTGGCCCGTCCGATGAAAGGTAAGGTTGCCATGGTTACGCTCTTCTCCAGAACCTGCTCACCGCGATGCCATGACGGGAATGTGCTGGCCGGCGGCCGCGACCGGACCGGCCTTCTGCGCACCGTCCTGCTGCTGGGCGATCGCACGGGCCGCCGCTCCGCCGATGTCCTCCGGATGGGGAATGTCCAGCTTCCATCCCTTCGACACGTCGAGCAGCCCGCCGACGTCGTTGGGGGCGCGCTTGATCACTGTTCCATCGGTGATCGGCCCGGCAGCGACCGTAGCTGAAACGCCCGTGTCGGTGTCAACCGCCGGCGGCGCCAGTGACGCGGGGTCGTGCAGCTCGCCGGCATAGCGGCCGGTGAAAGCCCCCTGCCGGCCCCAGCCGCCCGGCCAGCGATAGAAGATGTGCGCTCCAAGCTTGGTCAGCTTGGTCAGCATTGGCGCCCAGCGGGGAGCGACGTAATCGGCATGATAATGGGTCGCGGCGCCGACCGACTTTTCGACATATCCGGCGAGCGCGGCGGCGGCGATGTCCCTTGCTTCGCGCCACGCCGACGAAGCGGGGGCGCGGCCTAGCGATCCGTCGCAAACGAAGCTGAACTGGCATACCGGCGCGCGCGCCACCTGATAGACGACGCCGCATACCGAATTGGGAAAGGCCGGGTGGCGCATCCGATTGAGCACGACCTGGGCCACGGCCCTGCGGCCGGCGATCGGCTCGAAGCCGGCTTCGTAATAGACTGCCTGGGTCAGGCACAGATGGGCCCGGCGATAATCGAGATCGCCGCCGCCGAGCGCGAACGGCCGGGACGCTTCGAGCGGCGCCGAGCTGAAAGGAAGCGCGGCATTGATGACCTTCGCCTCCTCGCCGACCGTCGCGGCGTCGGCGACTCCGTCGCTGGTCGCGGCGAGCAACGCGGCCGGCAGCGGATCGTCGAGTGAAGCCGTTACCGAGACCGGTGCGTTGACGCGCCCCGGCGTTTCGAAGGCGAAGGCGGCCGCGGTCAGCGCAACGATCAGGACGAAGGCGAAGCTGGCGATCTCGAGCCGCCAGGCGGAAAGGCTCGCCGCCAGCCGCCGTCGCGCAAGAGCAAGGCCGGTCATGCCTGCGCTTCCTTGCCCGAGCCCTTGGTCAGCCGCCCGAGCACTTCGTCCCGCGGACCGTCGGCGATGATGCGGCCGGAGTCGATGACGATCAGCCGGTTGACGATGCTCAGCATGTTGTGCCGGTGGGTGGCGACGACCAGAGTCTGGTCGGGCGCCAGCGCGCTTTTCAGATGATCGATGAAATAAAGCTCGGTCTGGGTGTCCATCGCCCCGGTCGGCTCGTCCAGGAACAGCAGCCTGCACGGCGTGACCAGGGCTCGGGCAAGGACCAGAAGCGAGCGCTGGCCGCCCGACAATTGCGATCCGCGCTCGCCGACCGGAAGGTCGAATCCAGCCGCATCGCGCGACAGGAAGATGTCGGCGCCCGAGCGGACGACCGCATCGATCAGCTGCGAATCGTCGGCCTGGGCGGCGCCCAGCATCAGATTGTCGCGCACCGTGCCGCTGAACAGCTCCGCGTCCTGGCCGACGAAGCGGAATGCGTCGCGAAGCTGGTGCGGGTGGAACTGGCGGCTGTCGAGCCCGTCGATGGTCAGCGTTCCGTCGGTCGGCGCGTAGAGGCCGCACAGAAGCCTTCCGAGAGTCGACTTGCCCGACGCGACCCGGCCGATGATCCCGATCCGCTCGCCCGGGCGAATGCTCAGGTTGACGTCGGCCAGCGAGTCCCTGGCCGCGTTGGGATAGCGGAATCCCACATTCGCCGCTTCGATATGGCCGGCGCGGATTTCTGGAACGATGCTGCGCATCGCCGTTTGCCGCTCGTCCTGTGTTTCCATCATCGCCTGAAGCGAATCCAGAGTGGTCAAAGCCTGCCGCCCGCGGGTGGTGAGGAAGGCGAGCTGGCCGATCGGCTGGGTCGCCCGGCCGGCGAGCATGACGATGGCGATGATCGCGCCCATCGACATATTGCCCTGGTTGAACTGGTAGAAGCCACCGATCAGAAGGCCGACGCTGATCAGTTGCTGGCAGGAGGAGGCAAGATTGACCGCGACCGCCGTGAGGCGTCGCATCTGCTCCTGGGTCGCCGCCGTCATCGCCGAATAACGGCGCCAGCGGCCGAGCATCTGGCCTTCGGCGCGGGCGGCCTTCAGCGTTTCGGCGCCGGCGATCGATTCCACCAGCACCGAATGCTGAAGGCTCGAATCAGCCTGCGCGTCGAGCGCGACTTTCCCCATCCGCCGCTGCAGGCTGATCCCGGCGACGAGCATGATGATGATTCCGACGATCGGCACCATCACCACCCAGCCGGCAAGCACCGTGATGAGGATCAGGAACAGGAACAGGAACAGCAGGTCGACGGCGAGCACGACCGTGGTCGAAGCGAAAAAGTCGCGGACCAGCTCATATTCGGAAACCCGCCGGGCAAAGGCGCCGGTGCTGCCCTGGCGGTCCGCCATTGGCAGGTTCATCACCTTTTCGAACAATTTCTGGGCGAGCTTCGCGTCGAGCCTCCGGCCGATTTCGTCGACCAGCCGCGACCGGGCGACGCGCAGGACGAAGTCGAGCAGCAACGCCAGCCCGACGCCCGCCGCCAGCACCCAAAGGGTGGCGATCGCCTGGTTGGGGATGACCCGGTCGTAAACGTTCATCGTGAACAGCGGCACCACCAGCGCCAGCATGTTGACGATGAAGGCGGCGAGCAGCACCGGCCAGAATTCGCCCCGGACCTTCCACACTTCCGACCAGAACCAGTGGGTCCGCCGCTGCTTGTCCCACGGCCGCTCGCCCGCCCGCTCCTTGGTCGGGTCGGCTTCGATGAACACCGCGGCGCCGGTGAAGACCCGGTCGACCTCGGCGATCGGCACCCAGGTCGGCTCGGCCAGGCCCGGCGCATAGACCAGGGCATCGCCGCCGCGCATTTCGATCAGAACCGCCGCCCGATCCTCGTCGAGCTCGATGATCGCTGGAAGCTTTCGCGACGGCCAGCGCTTGAGCCCGCGATTGAGCGGCTCGCCGCGCATCCCGACCTGCTCGAGCGCCGGCTCGATCTGGTGGAACGGCAGAGTGCCTTTATCGGAAAGGGCGAGACCGGCGCGCAGGAGGACCGGCGAGGATGGCCGGTCCGCCTGGCGTGCAACGAACGTCAGGCACTCGAGGACAGGGTCGATCTCACGCGATGGCGCGGAATCCAGCCAGTGCATGAAACTCAACTTCTGTCCCCTTCACTCGTGCTTACTGCCCGCCCGTCGGGGCGCCCATGGGAGGCAGCGGATAACTGCCCTCCTCGAGGTCCGCCGGAGGGATCGGGTTGACCCGGAAGCGCGCCCGCTCGTCGCTATAGGCGGCTGCCGGGATGGACACCCCAAGCGCCTCGACCAGACGGTTGGTCGCGGCGAGCAGGCGATACTGGGCATAGAGCCGCGCCAGCCTCGCCGTCTCGACCCGGGCCTGGGTGTTGGCGCGGGTGTTCTGGGCGTCGAGCACGTCGAGCAGCGACCGCCGGCCGATGTTGAACTGTTCGCGGTAGGAGAGCAGCAGGTCGTCGGAAATCCGGCTCTGGGTCTCCAGCTCGCCGACCAGTCGGCTCTGGTTCTGCAACCGGCTCCATGCGCTTCGCGAATCTTCCTCCGCGCGCCGGGTCATTTCGAACAGCCGGGCGTGCCGCTCGTCGGCGCGATGGCGCTGCTCGCGGACATTGGCTTCCTTGATCCCGCCGTCGAACAGGTTCCAGCGAAGCACGACATTGCCGAGCAGGTCGCGAGTCCGGCCGGCGAAACCGTCGATGTCGTGGCCGTAGCGGGCGCGGCCCTCGAGGTTGACCCTCGGTCCGAGCCCCGCCTGGGCGGCGCGGATTTCCTCGCGAGCGGCGGACAGGTCGGCAAGCGATTCCTGGACTCGCGGGTTGTTCTGGCGAGCCAGCGCGTCCGCTTCGACAAGCGTCGCGGGAAGGTAGGCCGACAGATCGGGCGGCATCGAAACCCGGTCGATCGGCACTCCGGTCAGGGTCTGGAAGCTGATCGCCGCCGCCTCGAGGTCCTCGCGGGCCTCGGTGACCCGGGCGCGGGCCGCCTGCAGCCGCTCTTCGGCCTGTTGCTGGTCGGCGATGCTGATCGAGCCTCGGGACACGCCTTCGCGAAGGTCGGCCGACAGCCGCTGGTGGAAGGTCGCATTATCGTCGGCGATCGCCACCAGCCGTTGCTGCAGGAGATAATCGATGTAGGCGCGCGCGACGTTGAGCGCGACGAATTCCGACCGCTCCTCGATTCGCGCCGCGGCGGCGTCGGTGCGGGCCGCCTGGCGGCGGATTTCCGCTTCCCGGCCGCCGCTGTTGAACAGCAACTGGTCGGCGATCAGGCTGCCTTCGACCGGATAAAGCGTCTCGTCGGCGATGCCGAGCGTCCGCCGGGTCGGGTTGCGAAGGCCGCGAACGCCGGCCGAGCCTTCGACCGAGACGCGCGGATACCAGAACCCCTGTCCCTGGACCCTTTCCTCCATCGTCGCCTGGCGGTTGGCCACCGCCTGGCGGATTTCCGGGTTGGTGTTGAGCGCCGCTTGCACGGCGTCCCTGAGCTCGATCCCATACGCCGGAGCGGCGCACAGCAGCACTGCTCCGGGAACGATCATCGTCCAGTGCTTCCTGTTCATTGTATCCCCTTCTGGTCTTTTTGCTTTGGGATCCCGGCAGTCCACTCGGCCGGGCTTCCGCTTCTTCAATATCTTATGCGCTCGGAGCCGCGTCCGAATGATGCGCCACGGAGTCGAAACTGAGCGGATCGGCCGCGCCGATGAAAGCCCCCGGGCCGGCGCTGTGCCAGGCTGGAACGCCTCCGCCAGGCGGGGTTGCAAGACCCTGCAGAGCATCGCCGGCCTGGCCTGGAAGCGAGCTTAGAAGCGAGTCGATGCTCGCTCCGTCGCCGCCGTCGAGAGCCTCGACAAGCACCTTCTCGACCCGGCCGGTGGTCTTCGGCGTGCCTTCCAGCGCGGCCTGGGCCAGCATCGCCGCCGCCGGCATCGCCACTGTCGGCGCCGGACCAAAGTCGGACTGCATCGGCGCCGTGGCCTGGGCAGCCTCGGCCGGTCCCTGCGACTGCGCATTGGCCGGCGAATTGTCCACGCTGAGGCTTTCCGTCGACTGCGTTTCGGACATGGCCGGAGCGCCGTCGTCGACCTGCTCTTCCGTCCAGCCCTGCAGGCTCAGCGAATCGCTGCCGCTGCTGTCGATTCCGGACTCGCCGCCAGCAGACTGGAATGCGCCCGACGAGGATTCGCTGGTTTCCGCGAGGCTGGTCGACCAATCATCAGCGGAATCGATCGTCTCCGTCCCGGCCGCCGACGACAGGCCGGCCGCCGCCACTGCCCCGAACAGCACGCTGTTGTTGTTCGCCGGCTGATGCTTCTGCTGGTCGCTGCTCGTTCCGTACAGTTCGTAGGATTCCTGGCTGAACATCATCGTCGATGCTGCCGAGGATGACGTCGCGCCCGCCGCCTCGACGGTGATCGCAAGGGCGTCGGTAACGAGCACCGAATCGCCATCCCCGTCGGTGATCGCGAGATCGAAGCTGAGATGGACCGGATCGCCGGTCTTCACCGAGCCGATGGCGAACACTCCAAGGTCGAAGCTTCCGGAAACCGCCTTGACGACGACCGCATCGAAGCTATCGGCGCCGGTCGAGAAGCCGTAGCTGTCGCCCTCCTGCACCCCGGAGAAGGTGATGGAACCGTCAGCGTTCCGGGTGACCGAGATTCCGTAGGCAACGGCTATAGTGGCGCCGACGGCCAGCCCGGAAATGTCGAGCGTCGTCGAATTGCCGGTCAGGTAATCCTTCACCGTGACCGACGTGATTGTCTTTGCGGTCGCGTCCGAAAAACCATTGTCGGGATGGCTGTCTGGAATGCCGGACTGCGTCAAAGTCGTGTCGAGCGCCCAGACCTTGAAAGACACCGTGTTCGATTGCGGCCCCTGAACCTCGGGGATCAGCCCGATGAACGAACTGGTCGAAACATGGCCCGAATAGCCGAACCCGGTCGGCGTGGAGGCGCCGCTCGTAAGATTGCTGACGAAATCGATGCGCAGGCTCTCGCCCGGGTCCATCGCCTGGTTCGCCGCTCCGATCGCAGTGGCATTGGTGTTCACCGTGACGCTGGAGCCCGTCGCGCTCGATGCCGACAGGAGGATGTCGACCGGAGTGGCCGGATCGTTCGAGCCGACGCCCCTGTAGAGCGCGTTGCCGGCCGACGTGCTGGTCAGGTTGCTGAACGACACGCCCGCGCCATTGTCGATCGACCCGGACATCGTCACCGTGTAGGTGCCGGCCGACTGGTCGAGGTTGACCGTGAAGATCAGCGTTCCGTTGGTGCCATTGGTGCTGTTGATCCGCGCCTCGAGAGTCTGGCCGTTGTTGGACAGCCAATAGGTGATCGGAACGTCGCCCGAGGTCAGGCCCGAATTCTGGCCGTTGGCGATGTTGGCAAAGGTTACCAGGCCAGGCCCGTCGGCACCGAAATTGTTCATGACATTGCCGTCGCTGTCGAGCGCCTGGGTCACGCTCGACCCGGCCTCGTTGGTCAGTCCGGTGGTGATCGCGATTGGCGCGATCGCCGTCGGGCCGTCGTCCTGGAAGCTGATCAGCCCGCCGATCGCGGCCGACGCCGTGCTGGTGTCGCCGTCGCCGTCGGTAACCGTCACCACCGCGAGGATCGCGCCGCTGGCGATCGACACCGATTCGTCGTTGCTGGCGGTATTCGGGTGCTGGATCGACAGATACTGGACCAGGCTCACCTGCCCCGTCGCCGAGTCGATCGCGACCGCGAACGCGGCCTGGCCGTTGAACGGCCCGCCGTCGACCCGGCCGACGACGATGCCATTTTCGACATACAGGCGAATGGTGCTTCCGTCGGTCGTCTTCAGCCCGGAATCGACTCCCGCGGCGGAGACCGCGAGGCTGAACGCCGCGCTTCCCGCCCCGTCCGCGCCGAAGTTCGTGCCGGTCGCCGAAATGGCTCCCGAGCTCACGGCATAGCCGATGACGCTGCCGGCCACGTCCGGATCGTTGCCGGGATTGGCGACCCCGGCGAACACCGCCAGCGGGCCGGCGACATCGTTGGCGTCGCCTTGCAGGCCCGGAGTCTCGTCATGGCTGATCGAAAAGCCGCTGACGCTGATCGAAGCCGTCGGGCCGTCGTCGAGGAAGGTCAGGTTCTGGCCGATGGCGATCGTCGCCGAAGCGCTGTCGCCGTCGGCGTCGGTCGCGGTCGCGGTCAGGGTGATGAGATTGGCCGAAGCCAGCGACACGCCGTCGTTCGGGTCGTTGCCGTCGGAATGCTGGATCGCCCGGATCTGATCGAGGGTGACGTTGCCGCCGGCATCGACGCTGACCGTGAACACCAACAGGTTGCTGGTAGCGGTGCGGCCTTCGACCACTCCGCCGTTGACGACCAGCACCACCGCTTCGCCGGTGGCGGTGTCGACGATCCCGGTTGGCCCGGCATTGATTCTCAGGCTGTAGTTCAACCCTCCTGAAGCGGCCGGGCCGTCGGCTCCGAACGCCACGGTGAACGCCCCGGCGAAGCTCGCCGTCGCATTGGCCGACAGGTTCGACTCGTCGACCGTCAGAGTCGGTGCCGCGCCCCCGCTCGACACCGTCGGCGTGTCGTCGTTGAAGGTGATGGTCAGTGTTCCGTTGGTGCTGTCGCCGTCGCTGTCGGTCGCAGTGAAGGTGATTGCCGCCGTGGCGTTATTCTCATTGTTGCCCGGCGCGTGGAGCACATTGTCGACCAGCGTGACGGTGAAGTTGCCGGTCGCCGAATCCAGGGTCACCGTGAACAGCACTCCGCGTGGCCCCGTGGCGGTGAGCACGCCGGTTGACGCATTCCAGCTGTAGCTGACGGTCTCGACGCCAACCGTTCCAGTCGTTCCGTGCATCGCCGCCAGGCTGAAGCTGCCCGGCGTGTCGGCGCCGAAATTGGCGCTGATCGTCCCGGAAAAGGTGGTTTCGTCGGCGCCCTGGCCGGTCTCGTCGCCGATTCCGCCCGGATTGCCGCCGGCCAGGCCATCGTCGTCGACCAGCGCCGTGACGTTGGTGACGATCGGCACCGAATCGGCGAGCAAGGTGATGGTCACCGTCGCGCTCGACACGTCGCCGTCGCCGTCGGTGATCTGATACTGGAAGGTCACCACGCCCTGCTCGCCCGGGCCCGGCGTGTAGGTGAAGGTGCCGTCGCCATTATAGACGAGCGTGCCGGTGCCGCTCAGCGATCCGCCGACCAGCGCCACGCCGCCGACGAGATCGACACTGTCGGCGCCGGGCGTGTCGTTGGCGATCACGTTGACCGTCACCGGCGCATTTTCGGCGCTCTGGGTGGCGCTGTCGTTGCGCGCGGTCGGAACGTCGTCGACGATGTCGATCACCAGGTTGGCCGATGCGGTGTCGCCGTCGCTGTCGGTGACGACCACGGTGAAGCTGTCGCTGGTGGCATCGCCGCTGCTATTGTCGGCGAGCGTGTAGCTGTAGCTGTACACTCCGCTCGAAAGCGTGACGGTCAGCACTCCGTGAGCGCCGGTGACGGTGCCGCCGGCGGTGACATTGACGCCGTTGATCACCAGGCTGGCAAGCGTGTCGCCGCCGGTAGTGATGTTGATCGTGCCGGTGGTCGTCTCCGACGGGTCGCTGTTGTTGTTCGGGTCGCCGTCGGCGGCCTCGCCCGAGCCGGCCGACTCGCCGGGCCGCGCCGGAAGACCGGCCTCGTTGACGCTGCTACCGCCGGAAAGAGTCACGGTCGGCACCGAATCGGCGAGAAGGGTGATGGTCACCGTCGCGCTCGACACGTCGCCGTCGCCGTCGGTGATCTGGTACTGGAAGGTGACCGTCCCTTCCTCGCCCGGCGCGGGCGTGTAGGTGAAGGTCCCGTCGGCATTGTAGACGAGGGTGCCGGTGCCGCTCAGCGACCCGGGGACCAGCGCCACGCCGGTCGCCAGGTCGACGCTGTCGGCGCCGGGCGTGTCGTTGGCGATGACGTTGATCGTGACCGGCGCATCTTCAACGGCCTGGGTGACGATGTCGTCACGCGCCGTCGGGACGTCGTCGACGATGGCGATGGTCAGATTGGCCGAAGTGACGTCGCCGTCGCTGTCGGTCGCAACGACATTGAACACGTCGCTGGTGGTGTCGCCGCTGGTGTTATCGGCAAGCGTGTAGCTGTAGCTGTACACGCCGCCCGAGAGCGTCACCGTGAGGACGCCATGCGCGCCCGCGACCGTGCCGCCGCCGGTGACATTGACCCCGTTGATCACCAGGCTGGCGAGCGTATCGCCGCCGGTCGAGACGGTGATCGTGCCGGTGGTCGTCTCCGACGGGTCGCTGTTGTTGTTCGGGTCGCCGTCGGCGGCCTCGCCCGAGCCGGCCGACTCGCCGGGCCGGGCCGGAAGGCCGGCCTCGTTGACGCTATTGCCGCCCGAAATCGAGATTTCCGGCACGGAATCGGCCAGCAATGTGATGGTCACCGTCGCCGTCGAAACGTCGCCGTCGCCGTCGGTGATCTGGTACTGGAAGGTGACAGTGCCTTCCTCGCTCGGACCCGGACTATAGGTGAAGGTCCCATCGGCATTGTAGACGAGGGTGCCGGTGCCGCTCAGCGAACCGGGGACAAGCGCCACGCCGGTCGCCAGGTTGACGCTGTCGGCGCCGGGCGTGTCGTTGGCGATCACGTTGACCGTGACGGCCGCATTTTCCGCCGACTGGGTCGCGCTGTCGTTGCGCGCCGTCGGAACGTCGTCGACGATATTGATGTCGAGACTGACCGAGGCCTGGTCGCCGTCGCTGTCGACGACGGTAATCGCGAAACTGTCGATCTCGGCTCCCGGGCCGTCGGTCGTGACGGTGGTCAGCTCATAGCTGTAGCTGTAGCCGGTCGTCGGGTTTCCGGTGATGGTCAGCACGCCATAGGCGCCGTTGACCGTGCCGCCGTTGGTGACGTTCACGCCGTTGACGATCAGCTGGCCGATCGAATCGTTGCCGGTGGTGATCACCAATGCGCCGCTGGCGAACTCGCCGTCGGACGACGGGTTGGACCCGACGCTGAGCGCCGCTTCGTGCACTTCGGTCTGCGAGCCCTGGGCAATCAGGATCGTCGGCGTCGAATCCGGCTGCAGCGTGATGGTCACCGTTGCCGTCGACACGTCTCCGTCGCCGTCGGTGATCTGGTACTGGAAGGTGATCACGCCTTCCTCGCCCGGAGCCTGGGTGTAGGTGAAGGTGCCATCGCCATTATAGACCAGCGTGCCGCCGCCGGACAGTGACCCCGGAACCAGCGCGACGCCCGTCGCCAAATTGACGCTGTCCGCGCCAGCAGTGTCGTTGACCATCACATTGACCGTGACCGGCGCATCCTCGACCGATTGAGTCACGACATCGTCGCGGGCCGTCGGGACGTCGTCGACGATGGCGATGGTCAGATTGGCCGA
>DATLGC010000104.1:0-11380 GCA_035540655.1 Sphingomicrobium sp.
GCCGTTGCCCAGCCGGCGGCGGCACAGCCCATCGACGAGTTTGACGAAGACGACATCGTCGTTACCGGCCAGCGGCGGGGAATCGTGATTGGCGACATTCCGCCCGAAAACGTGCTCAACGCACGCGACATCCGCGCGACAGGCGCGACCAGCATCTCCGAATTGCTCGAAGCCATCGCTCCGCAGATCGGCAGCGCCCGCGGCCGCGGCGGCGGCGGGCGGCCGATCATGCTGCTCGACGGCCAGCGTGTCTCCGGCTTCCGCGAGCTTCGTGACATCCCGACCGAGGCGATCCTTCGGGTCGAGGTGCTGCCCGAGGAAGTCGCGCTCAAATATGGCTTTCGCGCCGACCAGCGGGTGGTGAACATCGTCCTTCGCCCGCGCTTTCGCTCGACGGTGGCCGCAATCCAGCCGCGCGTTGCTACCGAGGGCGGCTATGCCGGTGGCAATGTCGATCTCACCCGGCTGATGATCGGCGACAATGGCCGGACGACGATCAACCTGCGCGCCGAAGGCAACAGCATGTTGACCGAGGCCGAGCGGGACATCGCGCTCCGCCAGCCGATCGAGCCCGGCGCCCGCGATCGGCGAACCGCGCGGTCGCTGCTCGGCTCGCGGCGGCTGGTGCGCGGAGCCGCCACCGTCAACCGAACGGTGCTCGGCGATGTTTCGGCAACGGTCAACGCGGAGCTCGAGCATAGCGAGGGCCGGTCCCTGATCGGGCTCGACGAGGCCTTGCTCGGGGCGCTGGAACGCCAGACCTCGAGCGACAGCGCGGGAGCGGGCTTCGCATTGAACTGGGTCGGTGGCGGCGGTTGGCGCTGGTCTGCGACCGGCAATGGCGAGCTGGTGCGAAGCGTCACCGAAACCGACCGCACTCAAGCCGTCACCGACCGCGCGCGGACCAATCGCTCGTCCGGAACCACCAATGTCACGGCCAATGGCAGGCTCTTCGCACTGCCGGCTGGCGATGCCGGAGTGACCTTCCGGGTGGGCGCAAGCGCGCTCCACCTCGACAGCGAGCGCCGGCGCCTGGGAGTCTCCAGCTCCAACTCGCTGGGCCGAACCGCAGGCAGCGCCTCGGCCAATTTCGACCTGCCCGTCTCCCGCCGCGACAGCGATCTGGGAGCGCTTGGCAACCTCACCCTCAATGCCAATGCCGAGCTCGAGCAATTGTCGGACTTCGGCAGCCTGGTCACCTACGGCGCCGGGGCGAACTGGTCGCCTGTCGACCGGCTCAACCTGATCGCCAGCTGGACCCGCGAGGAAGGCGCTCCAAGCGTACAGCAGCTCGGCGACCCGATCCTCGAAACGCCCGGTTCGCGCGTGTTCGACTTCACCCGCGGCGAAACGGTGCTGGTGACCGCGATCACCGGCGGCAATCCCGACTTGCTCGCCGACAAGCGCAATGTCCTCAAGCTCGGCGGCAACTGGCGGCCGCTGGAACAAACCGACCTTCGCCTGCGCGCCGAATATGTGCGCTCGCGGCTCGACCGGCCGGTGTCGGGTCTCCCGGGGGCAAGCGCAGCGCTCGAAGCGGCCTTCCCCGACCGATTCGTCCGTAACGCCGACGGCGAGCTAACCGGAGTCGACCTCCGGCCGGTCAATTTCGACGGCGCGCGCCGCGACACCTTGCGCTGGGGATTCGACTTCACCCGGCCGCTGCGCTCGTCGCCGCCCTCGCCGGAAACCATCCAGCGGCTGCGCGAGCGCGCCGCGGCCATGGGCATCCCGATCCCGCAGCGACCACGGGGAGCTGACGGCACTCCGCAGGGCCGGCCGGGCGGCGGTCCAGGTGGTGGCGGCCCAAGCGGTGGCCAGGGCTTCCGCTTCGGCGGCGGGCCCGGCGGCGGGATGTTCGGCGGCGGCCAGCAGGGCGGCCGGCTCACCTTCTCGCTGACCCACACCGCAAACCTGGTCGACGAAGTGACTATCCGCGACGGTTTGCCTCGGCTCGACTATCTGCGCGGCGAAGCGGTCGGCCAATTCGGCGGCCGGCCACGGCACGAGCTCGAGGCTCGGGCCGGCTGGATGAACAATGGCCTTGGCGCCTTTACATCCGCCAACTGGCGCGGCGGAACCCGGGTCGACACCGCCGCTGGCGAGTCGCTGCGCTTCTCGCCGCTCGCCACCTTCGATCTGCGCCTGTTCGCCAACCTCGGCGAGCGGCTGGAGCTGGTCACGCGCCATCCCTGGATGCGCGGCAGCTCGGTTCGGCTGGAGGTCAACAACCTCCTTGATTCAAAGCCGCGGGTGCGCGATTCGGCAGGCGACGTGCCATTCGGCTACCAAGCTGACCTGCTCGACCCGCTCGGCCGCACGGTCAGCGTTACCTTCCGCAAATTGTTCCTGCCGCCACCGCGCTTCTTCCGACAGCAGATGCAGCGCCGCCAGCAGGAGCAGGCGCCGCCGGCGCAGCCGGAGCAGCCGCCCCAGCCTTAGCTCGCGGACGCTTCCCGAACGGCGGAAAAATGTGCAAGGGCGCGGCGATGGCCACGCTTCAGCCGGTCCGGGGGACCCAGAGCCTGATTGGGGAAGATGCCGACCGACTGGCAACGGTGGTCGCGAAGTTCGACCGCGTGCGCCGGTTGTTCGGCTTCAAGCGGGTCGAGGTGCCGGTGCTCGAAAACACCGCCGTCTTCGCCCGCTCGCTCGGCGAGACGACCGACGTCGTCTCCAAGGAAATGTATTCGTTCGATGACCGCGGCGGCGAGTCGGTCACGCTGCGGCCCGAGTTCACGGCCGGGATCTGCCGCGCTTACTTGTCCGAAGGCTGGCAGCAGTTCGCTCCGCTCAAGGTCGCGACTCACGGCCCCGCCTTCCGCTACGAGCGGCCGCAGAAGGGCCGCTTCCGCCAATTCCACCAGCTCGATGCAGAAGTGATCGGCGCCGGCGAAGCCGCCGCCGACGTCGAGCTGCTCGCCTTCGCCGACCAGCTTCTGAAGGAGCTCGGCCTCGGCGAGACGGCAGTGCTCAAGCTCAACACGCTCGGCGATCCCGAGACTCGCGATTCGTGGCGAAGCGCGTTGTTCGAGCATTTTTCGGCCCATGCCACCGCACTGAGCGATGACAGCCGGGCGCGGCTGGGGCGCAATCCCTTGCGGATCCTCGACAGCAAGGCGCACCAGGACTGGCCGGTGGTCGACAGCGCTCCGGTGATCGACGATTTCCTCACGGCTGAAGCAGCCGATTTCTTCGCCGAGGTGACGGCCGGGATCGATGCCGCCGGAATTCGCTGGGAACGAGCGCCACGATTGGTCCGCGGCCTCGATTACTATCGCCATACCGCGTTCGAGTTTGTCACCGACCGGCTGGGCGCACAGGGCGCTGTCCTCGCCGGCGGCCGCTACGACGGGCTGATCGAGGCGCTGGGCGGATCGCACACGCCGGCGGTCGGCTGGGCGGCCGGGATCGAGCGGCTGGCGATGATGATCGACGCGCCCAAGCGCGAAACGCCCGATATCGTCATTGTTCCGCTTGGGGAGCGGGCCGAAGCGGAAGCATTGCGCCTGCTCGCCGAGTTGAGGCGAAGCGGAGTCACCGCCGACATGGCCTATCGCGGCAACATGAAGAAGAGGCTGAGCCGTGCCGATTCGTCCGGGGCCCGCTATGCGGCCATCCTCGGCGACGAGGAGCTCGACCGCGCCGAAGTCCAGCTCAAGGAGCTCGCCACTGGCGAGCAGCGTTCGGTTCCACTTGCCGATTTGGCCAAGGCCTTGCTGGCGTGACTCGGATCTCGTCGGAACGGATCGCTTCGATCGAGGCCAAGAAGCATGAGCTTGCCGACGCCATGGCGCGCGGCGATGTTGCTCCCGACGAGTTCGTTCGGCTGTCGAAGGAATATGCGCAGATCGAGCCGGTCGCCGCGGCCGCCCGCGAGGTCCGCCGGCTGCGCGCCGAGCTCGACGTGCTGACCGGGCTGGTCGCCGATCCCACGGCCGAGCCCGAACTGCGCGAAATGGCCGAGCATGAGGCCGAGGAAATCCGACGCAAGCTGCCCGATGCGGAGCGGGCGCTCGCCCTCAAGCTACTGCCCCGCGACGCCGCCGATGAGCGCGCGGCGATGCTCGAGGTGCGCGCCGGCACCGGCGGCGACGAGGCGGCCCTGTTCGCCGGCGATCTTCTGCGCATGTACCAGCGCTTCTCCGAGGTCCAGGGCTGGCGATTCGAGCTGATCTCGGCGAGCGCATCGGAAGTCGGCGGCTACAAGGAAGCCATCGCTTCGATCAGCGGCGCCGGCGTGTTCGCCAAGCTGAAGTTCGAAAGCGGGGTCCACCGGGTCCAGCGCGTGCCCGTGACCGAAAGCGGCGGACGGATCCACACCTCCGCGGCGACCGTCGCTGTCCTTCCCGAAGCCGAGGATGTCGACGTCCATATCGACGAGAAGGACTTGCGGATCGACGTCTATCGCTCGTCGGGCCCGGGCGGCCAGTCGGTCAACACCACCGACAGCGCGGTTCGAATAACCCATCTTCCGACCGGACTCGTCGTCATCCAGCAGGACGAGAAGTCGCAGCACAAGAACAAGGCCAAGGCCTTGAAGGTGCTCCGGACTCGGCTGTTCGAAATGGAGCGCGAGCGCCTCGCCAGCGAGCGTGCCGGAGCGCGCAAGTCGATGGTCGGTTCCGGCGACCGGTCGGAGCGCATTCGCACCTATAATTTCCCGCAGGGGCGGGTGACCGATCACCGAATCAACCTGACCCTGCACAAGCTCGAGCAAGTGCTCGAAGGCGAAGCCCTGGGCGAACTGACCGACGCCCTCACCGCCGAGGACGAAGCGCAGCGCTTGTCGCAGGTCGAAGAGGCCTGACGCCTCGCCGAGGCGCTGCTTGCGCCCGACGCCCCGCGCGGGGACAATGTGCGCCATGAAACCGCTGCTTTTCGCGCTCCTCGCGCTCGCCCACCTAATCGCTCCTGCCGCGGCTGCCACCCGACCCGGGCCGATCGCCTTCGTGAACGTTACCGTAGTGCCGATGGACAGCGAGCGCGTCATCCCGGGCCGGACCGTGGTGGTTCGCGATGGCCGTATCGAATCGATTGGCGCGACTGCGGTCACGACGCTTCCCGCCGACTTGCCGCAGATCGATGGCACCGGCCGCTATCTAATGCCCGGCCTCGCCGAAATGCATGCGCATGTGCCGCCCAATCCGCAGCAGGTGCAATGGACGCGCGACGTTCTGTTTCTGTACGTCGCCAATGGCATCACCTTCGCCCGCTCGATGCTCGGGGCGCCGCATCATCTCGAGCTCCGCGAACGCGCCGAGCGCGGGCAATTGCTCTCTCCGCGGCTGCTCCTGTCGGGCCCCTCGTTCAATGGCAACAGCGTCACTTCGCCGGAAGCGGGCAGGCGCATGGTCGCCGATCAGAATGCGGCCGGCTACGACTTCCTCAAGATCCATCCCGGCCTCGACCGGCCGCGCTACGACGCGGTCGCCGAGGCTGCGCGCGCCGCCCAGATTCCGTTCGGCGGCCATGTCCCCGATGCGGTCGGGATCCTCCGAGCCCTGGATGCCGGGCAGCGCACCGTCGATCATCTCGACGGCTACATGGCGCTGCTCCTCGCCCCTGGAGCCGAGGCCGGCGAACCCGGATTCTTCGGCTATGCCCAGAGTGTGCGTGCGGACGAAAGCCGGATCACCGAGGCCGTCCGACTGACTCGAGAGGCAGGTAGCTGGCAGGTGCCTACCGAAAGCCTGGTCCACCACGTCATGCTTCCCGATCCCGGCAACCAGCTTGCTGGCCGGGATGAGCTGCGTTTCGTGCCACGACCGATGCGCGGGAGCTGGGTCGCGGCCCGCGCCAATCTGCAATCCAGCCCGCAATGGAACGGCGTTCAGGCGCGGCGCTTCGTTGAGCTTCGCTCGCGGCTGATCAAGGCGATGCACGACGGCGGCGCTGGCCTGCTGCTCGGCTCGGATTCGCCGCAATGGTTCAACGTTCCCGGCTTTGCCATCCACCACGAGCTGCGCATCCTGGTCGAGGCTGGGTTGACGCCGTTCGAGGCGCTGGCGACCGGAACACGAAACGTCGGGCAATTCCTGGGCGACGAAAGCCACGGTGTGATCGCAGCGGGCGCGAGGGCAGACCTGATCCTGCTCGAGGCGAATCCGCTGGCCGACGTCGCCAACGTCCAGCGACGCGCCGGCGTCATGCTCGGCGGCCTCTGGATTGCGGAAAGCGAGATTCAATCGGGACTGAATGCGCTCGCCCGGCGTTTCGCCGATTGATGTCCACCATCCCGCGAGCGCTCGCCCGCGCAACCCAGATGCTCGCCAAATCGAGCGATACCGCCCGACTCGATGCCGAATTGCTGATGGCCGAAGCGCTGCACATCGACCGCGATAGGCTGCTGCTGTCCCCACCCGACCGCAAGGTGCCCGATCGTTTCTGGAAAATGGTCGAGCGGCGCAAGTCCGGCGAACCCATTGCCTATATCACCGGCCGCCGAGCCTTCTGGAACATCGATCTGCATGTCGGCCCCGGCGTTCTCGTGCCGCGGCCCGACAGCGAAGTGCTCATATCCTGCTCGATTCAGCATTTCGAAGGGATCGACCCGCCAAGGCGGATTCTCGACCTTGGCACCGGCCCCGGCACCCTCCTGCTCGCCGCCCTCGACGTGTGGCCAAAAGCGACCGGGATCGGCGTCGACCTGTCACGCCGGGCCATGTCCTATGCCGCGTCGAACGCGCGCCGTCTGGGGTTCGAGGACCGTGCCGAATTCCGGCTCGGCAACTGGGCCGACGGGATTAACGAGCGGTTCGATCTTATCCTGTGCAATCCACCCTACGTTGCCGAAGGCGCCGAGCTCGGGCCGGGCGTTCGCGAATTCGAGCCCGACGAGGCGCTGTTCGCCGGCGCGGAGGGACTCGACGCCTATCGGGTGCTGGCCCCGCAGCTTCCAGCCTTGCTCGACAGGCGCGGCCTGGCCGCCGTCGAGATCGGTCACGATCAGGCAAGCCAGGTGCTCGAACTGTTCGCCGGCCAGGCGCTGGCAGGCCGGATTGCCCAGGATTTCGCCGGCCGCGACCGCGCCGTGCTGCTAACCTGGGTTTGAATGAAATCGCTTGGAATTGGTGGAATTCGTCACTACATGACTGTCTCAGGACCGGGTCCGCTGTTCGAAGAAAGCTCAGGCGCGCCTCGTTCTACCCCCGACGCAATCGGCCGTTTGCTCGCGCGTGAGCGCTGCTCGGAACGATAGGTCAGACCGCCCCCTGGCGTCTGTCTGACCGGCCAAAGCGGGGACTAGCTTCTGCATTTAGGGAAGTAGGCATTTGATCAATAATCGACAGGGCGGCCGCCGGCGCGGCCGCGGCGGGCAACGGGGCCAGAATCTCGGCGGACCGCAGGGCAACCGCCAGGACAATAGGCAGCGCGGCAACGCCGCTCAGCTTCTGGAAAAATACAAGAGCCTGGCGCGCGATTCGCAGCTCGCCGGCGACCGGGTCCAGACCGAATATTATCTGCAATATGCGGAACATTACCATCGCCTGCTCGGTGAGAGCCGCGCCCGCTACGAGGAACAGCGTCGCCAGCGGGGCGAGGACCTCGACGACGATGACGGCGACGAGGAATTCGGCGATTCATCCGAGGATCAGGGCGCCGAGGCGTCCGAAGGCGACAGCCGTCCGGAGCGGCCGCAGCGTCGCGATCGCGGCCGCCGGTTCGATCGCGAGCGATCGCCGCAGGACGGCGGCGAGCGCAACGGCGCTCCGGCGCTTGCTGGCGCGGACGAGCGGATTGCGATGGACGTTCTTCCGCCGGCGATCGGCGCCGATGATCCCGGCACTGTCGAAGAGGACGCGCCGCCGCCGCGTCGCCGAACGCGGCGTGTTCGCCCGGCCGCCGAAGAAGGCGATGTCGCACCGGCGGCGTGACCGCGTCTAGAGCCATGCAACAGGGGCGGCGGACTTTGGTCCGTCGCCCTTTTGTTTGACCGTAACAAAAATGCAAACATCGAGTCATGCGCCTGACGCCAGCCGCACCTAACCGCAGGGTGGCAAGGACATGGGACAGCAGGGATGGATCTGACGGCGCTCGCAATCGGTGCGACGATGCTTGGTTCGGCGTTGACGCAGGGTTCCGGCGAGACGCCGGCGCCGGCCGAGGATGAGGTTCAGTCGGCCCCGGTCGATGCACCCGCGCCCAAGGAGAAAAGCCCCAGTCGTCTGGAGCCGCTTTGGAGCGCCATGACTCTTCACAAGGACTCCGAGGCCGATGTGCTCAACGAGTTTCGGCTGGTCGGCCGGCTGCACCTCGACCATTATGTTCTCGATTCTGCAATCGGCGATGGCAGCGACCTGGTGGCGCGAAGGGCCCGTGCCGGTGCTCGCGCCAGGATGTTCGAAAGGCTGGATGCGCACCTAGAGGCTGACCTGGACCTCGAGGGAGGGCCGCTGTTCAGCCGCCTGACCGACGCCTACATCGCCTGGCGGTTCAGCGAAGCGGCGCGCCTCACGGCGGGCAAGCATTCGGTCAAGTTCACGCTCGACGGCGCGACTTCGTCGAACGAGCTGCTGACGATCGATCGCAGCAATGTCGCCAACAACTTCTGGTTCACCGAGGAATATGCTCCCGGAGTGAGCTTCAGCGGCCGCGGCGGCAAGTGGAGCTACAATAGCGGCATCTACAGCGGCGGACGGCGCAACCGGGGCCTGGGCGAATTCGACGCAGGCTATTTCTGGCTGGCCAGCGTCGGCCACGACCTTGCCCAGGCGCTCGGCGTCAAGCGGGCGACGCTGCGCGCCGATTATGTCTACAACAAGCCCGATGCGGACAGCGACTTCACCCGCCCGTTCGAGCATATCGGGGCCCTCGTCTTGCTTCTCGATGCGGGCCGCTGGGGATTCTCCGGCGATTTCGTCGGCGCCGACGGGTTCCTCGGGCAAAGCGATGGCGTGGGTGCGACTGCCCTGCCTTGGCTGAAACTCACCGATAGCCTTCAGCTCGCCGGTCGCTACACCTTCCTAAAAAGCGAGTATCGCAACGGGCTGCGCCTGGCCCGCTACGAAAATGTCACTACCCGGGGCCGTGGCGACCTTTATCACGAGCTTTACGGAGGCCTGAATTATTACATCCACGGCCATCGGTTGAAGGCGCAGACCGGGTTGACCTGGGCCAATATGCGCGATCGGGCGAACGACGGCGGTGCCTATGAGGGCTGGACCTGGACAAGCGCCCTGCGGGTGAGCTGGTAACCCGGCCGGGAGCGGTCAGGTTAGCTGCTCGGGCGGATCGACCAGGCGCGGCCGGTGCTGTTCGTCGAGCGCGACGAAGGTGAACAGGCCCTCGGTGACCTTGACCTCGCTTGCGCCTCGGTCGCGATGGGCGACCACCTCGATCCGCACACCCATCGAAGTCCTGCCAACCCGCTCGACCGTCGCATAGACCGAGATGAGGTCGCGCAGGTGAATCGGGGCGATGAACTCCATCCGCTCGATCGCCACCGTCGCCACCGCGCCGCTGGCGCGGTGCGACGCGACGATGCCGCCGGCGATGTCCATCTGGCTGAGCACCCAGCCGCCGAAGATGTGGCCGTTGGCGTTGATGTCGGTCGGCCCCGGCACGACGCGCAGAATCGGCACTCGCTCGAGCGTGGTCATTCGGGCTTTTCCTCCTCGAAGCGCGCAACCTCCTCGTCATGACCGCTCGACGAGCTCAGGAAGACCAGGCTCATCAGCGCCGTCCCCAGGAAGACCATCAATCCGACTCCAAGGGCGGTGGCGATCATCATGTGGATGTGCGGGCCTTCGTCGCCGCTCGCCACCAGAAGCACGGCAATCGCAGCGATGACCAGCGAGAACAGGGCAAGCAGCTTCACCACGCGCCGGAAATGGCGCAGGTGGGAGGCGCGCAGGCGCGGCGCTGGGTCGGGCTTCGGCATGACTTCCCTTTGACCTCGAGCCGTGGGACTATCAAGGTGGAAGCCGGCAACGGATCGGAGGCAGGCCATGACCATCGCGGCAGTGCTCAGCGGCAAGGGCAGTGAAGTGGCGACAATCGCCGCCGGCGAAAAGGTCGCCCGGGCCGTGTCGATTCTGGGCGAGCGGCGAATCGGCGCGCTTCCGGTCGTCGAGGGCGGCCGAATCGTCGGCATCATGTCGGAACGCGATGTCATATATTGCCTTCGGGACTTTGGCGGCGAAGTGCTCGACTGGCCGGTGTCGAGGGTGATGACCGCGCCGGCGATCACAGTCGAGCCGTCCCGTCATGTCCTCGCCGCGCTGGCGCTGATGACCGACAAGAGGATTCGCCACCTGCCCGTCGTCGAGGACGGCATCATCCGCGGAATCGTCTCGATCGGCGACCTGGTGAAGTATCGCATGGAGCGAATCGAGCAGGAAGCCGAAGCAATGCGCGCCTATATCCAGAGCGCCTGACGCTCCCGTCTCTTCCTCGAAAGCTGACCCCTTGAAACCGGAGGGGCCCTCCTTATCTCCCCCATCCCGCCGGCGACGGCCTTGAGCCCAGGTTTGCGGGACCTTGAGAAAAAATAGCGGTTTCAGCGGCTTAAGAGCCTTGAAACAGCAAAGTCCAGGGCCATATGGTCCTTACGCAAGGGGGCAACCGACATCGTCGGGAGTTTCCTGGAGCGCGCAAGACGGAAGCGCCGCCCCGCAAAAAGTTGCGGAAAGGCGTTGACGGCGGAAGCCGGCTTCCATATATGCCGCTTCACAGCAACGGGAACGGCCTTCCGGGCCGGTCTTCGTTTCGCGTCTCTGAAAGTCGGCATCACCGATGCCCGGAACCAAAAGGACCGGGGAATAGAGACGCGTCGGCTCTTTGACATTGTTGGTTGAAGATGAAGGGACATGTGGGCGGCGGCCCGGTCTCCTGGAACCTCTGGGTCCAGGGTGATCGGTCAAATTTATGCCGTTCCAAGGCGCCCGTCGGAGCGACTGCTCTGGCGAGGGGCCAATGTCCTATACGCAAACACACCATAGTTTGTATATTTGTGCAGGAACGGCTCCCAGAGATGCCGGCTTGCATCCCGGTATTCCCCGGGGTGCTTGTCGTACATCAACTTGAGAGTTTGATTCTGGCTCAGAACGAACGCTGGCGGCATGCCTAACACATGCAAGTCGAACGAGACCTTTTAGGTCTAGTGGCGCACGGGTGCGTAACGCGTGGGAATCTGCCCTTGGGTTCGGGATAACAGTTGGAAACGACTGCTAATACCGGATGATGACTTCGGTCCAAAGATTTATCGCCCAGGGATGAGCCCGCGTCGGATTAGCTTGTTGGTGAGGTAAAAGCTCACCAAGGCGACGATCCGTAGCTGGTCTGAGAGGATGATCAGCCACACTGGGACTGAGACACGGCCCAGACTCCTACGGGAGGCAGCAGTGGGGAATATTGGACAATGGGCGAAAGCCTGATC
>DATLGC010000105.1:0-7626 GCA_035540655.1 Sphingomicrobium sp.
GCAGCGTCAGTCCCAGCAGCTGCAGCCGACCACCTTCGAACCGGACCCGTTCCTCGGCCGGATCGTGAATCACCCGGGCGGCAGTGATTCGCCAGCTCGGATTTCGCGGACAGCCGGCTTCGGTCAGCACCGGGCAGGGCGAATAGACAGCATTCTCGAGGATAGTGCGTTCGCCCGCTCGGACCCCGCGCTCGGCGGCGATTCGGCCGCCGCTCTCCAATACCACCAGCAAATTCTGAACCGTCCCGTCGCGAAGGGTCTCGGTGAGAACCACGTCGTCGCCGACCAGGCGGTCGCCTTCCGGGGTGAGGACGACGACATTGCCCTGTGCTCGAACCTCGCCGGTGCGGCGATTCCAGATCACTCGGTCGGCGGCGAGATAATGACCTTCCCGAGCCATCCGAACCGCGCCGGTCGCCTCGACGATCTCCCCGTCGCTGTCGTAGGTGATGGTGTCGGCACTGAACTCGACCAGATCGTCTTCGGGGTTTAGCGCCACTTCGGGTCCGGCCGGCGCGGACGCAGGTTGCGCGGCGACACCGGCCGGAAGAACGACCATCAGCGGCAGCGCCGACCAACAGAGCAACCTTCTACGCAAGACTGTAAATCGCCCGCTCACCCGTGAAATCCGCCTGGGGATGCCTATCGCACCTTGGCTGGACGGCGACAACTCGGCATTGCCTCGGTCTTTGCATTGCTGGAAGCGCCACCCTAAGAGCGCCGGATTCCATCTTTTCTTGAGGATTGCCCGCCGATGATCATCGAGTTCGCCGACCGCCGCCCACCGGGTGACTATGCGCTGGTGCTCCCAGTCGCCGGCAATGACCGCAGGGCATTCGACAGTCTCGGCGATGCCCGGCAGTCGGTCGAAGCGGCGCTGACCCGCCAGCGGTTCGACGGGGAATCGGCAAGCGTTGCCGAGCATTTCGTTGCGGACAACGGCAGCGCGCGCCGGCTTTTGATCGTTGGAACCGGCGGCGGCAAGCCGGCCGATTCGGCTGAAAAGCTCGGAGGGGCAGTGGCCGCGCGCCTGTTGAAATCGGGCGAGCGAGAGGCGGTCATCGACCTAAGCGGCCTTGGCTACGACGCAGACTCCGCCTGCCGGGTCGGCCTTGCCGCGGCGATGCGCGGGTGGAGCTATGACCGCTATCGCACCAGGCTCAAGGACAAGCAGAAGCCGACGCTCGATAAGGTGACCATCATTGGAGCGGCCGTCGCCGGGCAGCGGTGGGACGAGCGCTGGAAGCCGGTGCTCGACGGAATTGCCCTTACCCGCGAGCTGGTCACCGAGCCGGCCAACATCATCTACCCGGAAAGCTTCGCCGAGCGCTGCCAGGGGCTTACCGATCATGGCGTCGAAGTCGAGGTCCTGGACGGCGAGGCGATGCGCCAGCTCGGCATGGGAGCGTTGCTCGGCGTCGCCCAGGGCTCGATCCGCGATCCGCGCCTGCTGATCATGCGCTGGAACGGGGGTAAAGAGGGCGATGCTCCCCTGGCACTTCTCGGCAAGGGCGTCACTTTCGATTCCGGCGGAATCTCCATCAAGCCCGCGCAGGGCATGGAAGCAATGAAATGGGATATGGGCGGGGCAGGCGCGGTGGCCGGCGCCATGCTGGCCCTTGCCATGCGCAAGGCGAAGGCGAACGTCGTCGGCCTGTGCGGGCTGGTCGAGAACATGCCGTCGGGGACCGCGCAGCGCCCGGGCGACGTGGTGACCAGCATGTCTGGCCAGACCGTCGAGGTGATCAATACCGATGCCGAAGGGCGGCTGGTGCTGGCCGACATGCTTACCTATGCGCAGCGCACCTACAAGCCCAAGACCGTCGTCGACCTGGCGACCTTGACCGGGTCGATCATCGTCGGCCTTGGCCACGAATTCGCTGGCTTGTTCACGCCGGATGACGGCCTGGCCTCCGAGCTGCTCGAGGCAAGCAAGGCGTCGGGCGATCGCTTGTGGCGCATGCCGCTTGCCGAATCCTTTGACCGGCTGATCGACTCGCCGATCGCCGACATGAAGAATGTGGGACCGCGCGAAGGTGGCGCGATCACCGCCGCGCAATTCATTCAACGTTTCGTCGAAAATGGCGTCCGCTGGGCGCATCTCGACATTGCCGGAATGGTCTGGGCGGACAAGCCGGGAACCACCTACGATAAGGGCGCGACCGGCTTCGGCGTGCGCCTGATCGACCAGTTCGTGGAAACGGTCGCCGAACGCTAGGACGGCATTGCAGGTCGATTTCTACCAGCTCGGCACGCTGCCGCCCGAGGGGGTCATCGCCGGCCTTTGCGGCAAGCTGCTCGCCGAGGGCGGCCGGCTGCTGATCGTCGCGGAGGACGAGGGGCTTCTCGTCCGATTGGATCGCCAGCTTTGGGATCAGGGGCCGACCAGCTTCCTGCCGCATGGGCTCGCCGGGGGAAGCGACGATTCGCGCCAACCGATTCTTCTGTCGACCACCCCCGACGCTCCAAACCTCGCCCGCAACATCCTGATCGCCGACGGCGAGTGGCGCGATGCCGCGCTCGGCTACGACCGGGCCTTCTACCTGTTCGGCGCCGGCTCGGTCGATCCGGCCCGCGAGGCGTGGAGATCGCTCGCCGGCCGCGAAGGGATCACGCGCCGCCACTGGGTCCACGGCAGCAGCGGCTGGGTGCAAAAAAGCTGAGCCTTGCGGTCACTGCCGGTCGCGGCTAGGCGCTGCCGCCAATCCCAACCCCAATATTCAGGAGATCGCCCGGTCATGGCCGTGACGCGCACCTTTTCGATCATCAAGCCCGACGCAACCCGCCGGAATCTCACCGGTGCAATCATCAAGATGCTCGAGGAGGCAGGCCTCCGCGTCGTCGCGTCCAAGCGCATTCGCATGAGTCGGGAGCAAGCCGAGGGCTTCTATGCCGTGCACAAGGAAAGGCCCTTCTTCAACGACTTGTGCGCCTTCATGACCTCGGGTCCCGTCGTCGTGCAGGTGCTGGAAGGCGAGGATGCGGTGAAGCGCAACCGCGACGTGATGGGCGCGACCAACCCGGCTGACGCCGCCGAGGGAACGATCCGCAAAGCCTATGCCGAATCAATCGAGGCCAATTCGGTCCACGGGTCGGACAGCGACGAGAATGCCAGGATCGAGATCGATTTCTTCTTCGAGCCGGAAGAGATCGTCGGCTAAAGCGCTTTCGACCTGCCGCGAATGAAGTCGGCAAGGACCCTGGGATAAAGCTGGTGCTCTGCGGCGCGGACCCGCTGCTCGAGGATGGCCGCAGTATCGCCCGGCTCGATCGGCACTTCGGCCCGGCCGAGCACCTCGCCTGCGTCGAGCTCCTCGGTGACGATGTGGACGCTGCAGCCGCTCACCCGCTCGCCCGCGGCAATTGCTCGCGCATGGGTATCGAGGCCGCGATATTCGGGCAGCAGTGACGGGTGGATGTTCAGGATCCGGCCCCGCCAGCGCTCGGTGAAGCCTGCCGACAGCAGCCGCATGTAACCCGCCAGCGCGATGGTGCCGATACCATGGTCCTCGAGCGCCCTGCTCAGCGCCGAATCGAATCGTTCGCGTTCAATACCTTTGCTCTCCCACGCCCAGGCCGGAAGCCCATTGGCGCGCGCCCAGTCGATTGCCGGCGCCTGCGGCTTGTTGGTCGCCACCAGAACGACCTGATAGCCGTCTGCCTTGGCCACCAGTGCCTTGAGGTTGCTTCCGACGCCCGAGATGAGCACGGCGACCCGGCCCGGATCGGCTCCGGCCGGTTCAGGCATGGTGGGTCGCGTGCCAGTCCTCGGCCAGGCCCCACTGGTCGGCACGACCGGTGACCGTGCAGCCTCGCCGGCCCGCCTCGATTCGGCCGATCCGATAGGCCGCCTCGCCGCTCGCGACCAGCTCCGCCGTGACGGCATCGGCGTCAGCTTCGGCGACGATCGCGGCCATTCCGATACCGCAGTTGAAGGTGCGGAACATTTCCCCTGGAGCGACCGGCCCGGCCGCGTGCAGCAATTGGAAAATCTCCGGCATGGGCCAGCTGGAACTGTCTACGACCGCGTGGCAATCTTCTGGTAGAACTCTCGGAATATTCTCGAGTATTCCGCCCCCGGTGATATGCGACAGTCCCTTGATTCCACCCGACCGGATCACTGGCAAAAGCGAGCGCACATAGATTCGCGTCGGCTCCAGCAGCCGTTTGCCGAGGTCTTTTTCGTCAAGCTTGAGACCACCGTCGGCAAGAATCCGGCGGACCAGCGAGAAGCCGTTGCTGTGAACGCCCGAGCTGGCGAGGCCGAGGATGACGTCGCCGGGCGTGATCCGCGACCCGGTCAGAACATGCTCGCGCTCGACCGCGCCGACGCAGAAACCCGCCAGGTCATAGTCGCCTTGCGAGTACATTCCGGGCATTTCGGCCGTCTCGCCACCGATCAGGGCGCAGCCGGCTTGCCGGCATCCCTCGGCGATCGATTCGACGACCTTCTCGGCTACGACCAGGTCGAGCTTGCCGCTGGCGAAATAATCAAGGAAAAACAAAGGCTCGGCGCCCTGGACGATGAGGTCGTTGGCGCACATGGCGACAAGGTCGATGCCAACTCCGTCATGGCGGCCGAGCTCGATCGCCAGCTTGAGCTTGGTTCCGACACCGTCGTTGGCGGCCACCAGGATCGGATCGCTATAACCGGCGGCCTTGAGGTCGAAGAGGCCGCCGAACCCGCCAAGCTCCGCGTCGGCGCCGGGCCGGGCGGTCGACCTGGCCAGCGGGCCGATCGCCCTGACCAGGGCATTGCCGGCGTCGATCGACACGCCGGCATCGGCATAAGTGAGCGGTTCTCGCGGCATCGAGGCCGCGACTAGCCACAACGCGCTTGGATTTCCACGCCGTTGTCGGCAAAAGGCCGCATCAATGGCTCGCCGCCCGACGCTCATCCTTCTGGCTGCCCTGCTGACCGCGCTCGCGGTATCGGGGTCGCTTTACGCCCAGCTCGAAAGCGGGGAACGCGGGATCCTGCCGATCGACAGCGCCGGGACCCTGGAGATCACCGGCATTCGGGTGGATGCCGGCGGCCGGGACGCCCAGTCGGCTCGCCTGGCCGGGTGGCGAATGGCCCAGCGCGAAGGATTCAGGGCATTGTGGGCGAAAACCCATAATCGGCCGGTCAGCGAAGCCCCGACTCCATCCGATGCAATGCTCGACCAGATGGTCAGCTCGATCATCGTCGAGCGTGAGCAAATTGGGCCGAACCGCTACATCGCCCAGCTTGGAATATTGTTCGACCGGGCCCGCGCCGGCGAACTGCTCGGCTTTTCGGGCGAATATCGGCGCTCGGTGCCGATGCTGCTCGTGCCGGTGATGATCAGCGGCGGGACCGCGGTAAGCGTCGAGGTGCGAAACCCGTGGCAGCGCGCCTGGGCCCAGTTCCGAACCGCCCAGAGCCCGATCGACTATGTCCGGATCAGTGGGCTTGGAATCGACCCTTTGCTGGTCAACGCCGCCCAGACCAAGCGGCCCGGCCGCGGCTGGTGGCGCAATCTCATCGATCTCTATGGCGCCGCCGACATCCTCATCGCGGAAGTGGCGGTCAACCGGGCCTATCCCGGCGGACCGGCGGTTGCCCGCTTCATTGCCCGTCATGGCGCCGACGGAAGAATCATCGGCGGCTTTTCGCTCACCGCGCGGGACAGCGCTTCGCTTCCGGCGATGATGGACGAAGGCGTCAGGCGGATGGACGCCCTGTTCGCCCAGGCACATGCCGCCGGCCTGCTGGTCCGCGATCCGACTCTGGACATCCCGGAGCCGCCGCCACCACCGGTTGAGATCGTCGAGGAGGCTCCGGCTCCAAAGCAGACGGAGCCTGCCGCACCGTCGTGGGAATATCAGGTTCAGATCGTTTCGCCCGACGTGAACGTCTACAATTTCGCCATGGCGCACCTGCGGACGATGGCCGGTGTCGAGCAGGTAAGCCCTGTCCGAATTGCCCCGGGCGGGGTCAGCTACGTCAACATCACCTATCGCGGCGACCTCAATGTGCTGGGCTCAGGGCTCGCGGCGCGAGGCTGGAACGTCAGCCGCACCGGCTGGGTGCTTCGCCTGGAGAGTCCCGCGGCACAGCCGCCGCCGGTGCCGACTCCTTCGCCCGCGCCAGCGCCGCCTGCACAGCAGCAGCCGTCGCCGCCGGCCGCGCCGCCGCAGCAACAGCCTCCGCCGGGTCAGTCGCAATGAAACGCGGCGCGGACCAGATCGCGCTACCGCTCGACTGGCCGCAATCGCAGGGTGAAGCGCGCTTCATCCTGTCGGATTCCAACCGCGAGGCGTTCGAGCATTTTCGCAAATGGAGCTTGTGGCCGGTCAAGGCGACCATGCTGACCGGCCCGCGGCGGTCCGGTCGGTCATTGCTGGCGAGGAGTTTCGTCGAACGTGTCGGGGGACGCTTGTTCGACGGGGCCGAACGCCATGACGAGGAGGTGCTGTTCCACGCCTGGAACCAGGCTCAGGAGACCGGCCGGCCGCTCGTGCTGGTAGTCGACGAAGTGCCGCCTGCCTGGTCGCCGAGACTTCCCGACCTTAAAACCAGGCTCGCGGTCACTCCCGTCGCCCGGATCGAGCCGCCCGACGATGCGCTTTACGCAGCGCTGATCCAGCTGCTGTTCGCCGACCGCGGCCTCCATGTCCCGCCCGATGCGCTGCGGTTCATGACTCACCGGCTGTACCGCGACTATTGGACCGTCGAGCGGGCAGTCGAGGCGGTTGACCGCTATGCGATTTCGGAGCGGGCACGCCTCAGCTTGCCGACGATCCGCCGCGCTCTCGTTCAGGCAGGACTGATCGACGAAGCCTAGCCGCAGTTGACCCGTTCTACCCTATTGGCTCCGTCGAGCCAGACGTTCACCCGGTCTTCGCGAAGATCCATGGTGATCGCACCGTCCTTTGGCACCCAGCGGAGGGTTCCGGCGCCCGAGACTCGCAGGATTTCCGCGCCAAGCTCGCTTGTCGCCTGACGGCCGACAAACTGCGCCAAATTGCGATCGACGCATATCTTGCCGCTTCCCTGCTCGTAGATCGGCGGTTCGGACTGTCCGTTGCCCATGGTAGCGCACCCCGTTGCCGCGGCGGCGGCGATCAGCCAAGCGTAGCGCGAAATCATGCCGGCTCTTCCTCCTTTACGGCTCTCGTCATCTTCAGCTTGCCATTCTCGATGGCGAAGGCGAGCCGCCCCTCGACGAGGTCGAGAGCGTCGCGGCCGAACTCCTCAAACCGCCAGCCGGACAGAATGTTCAGACCCTTGCGAACGCCCGCCGCGAGGGCCTCGAGCTCGTCCGACCGCGCGATCAACCTCGGCGCCACTCCCGATTCCTTGGCCCGGATCTTGAGCAACAGCTTCAGCAGGTCGCTGACCAGCGCCGAGTCCTTCGACAGGCCGGGCCGGCGCGGCTCGCGGTCGGGCAATTCTTCCGGATCTAGCGGCTCGGCCGCGGCCAGCGCGGCCATCAGCCGGGCGCCGATGTCGTTGCTCTTCCACCCGGCCGAAAGGCCTCGGACGTTGCCGAGATCTTCCTGCTTCTTGGGCGGATGGATCGCGAGTTCGCCCAGCGTGTCGTCCTTGACGATTCGCCCTCGCGGGAGATTCTTGCCGCGGGCCTCGGTCTCGCGCCACGC
>DATLGC010000106.1:0-2526 GCA_035540655.1 Sphingomicrobium sp.
GTTGGTAGAGGATCGGCCCGAGGCGGCCCCCGAGGCAGCGCATGGCGGCCATCTGGCGATCGAGCGGCTCCTCGCAATCCTTGAGCTTCTTGGCCTGGGTCAGGAATCGGTTGGCCTTGACGGCGTAGCAGAAGCCCGGCGGCGCCTGGTCGCGCCACTTGCCGAAGGTCTCGGGCTTGGGGAGCATGTAGAAGCTATTGTTGATCTCGACCGTGTCGAAATGCTCGGCGTAGAATTCGAACCAGCGGCGCTGCGGCAAGCCCTTGGGATAGAAGAGCTCGCGCCAATGCTTGTAGTTCCAGCCCGAACAGCCGACGTGAATGCCCTGCGGGCTCACGGAGTGGGAAATAGTTTTTGCCTGCATCGTTCCAGCAGGCGAACAACCGTCGCGGCGGCGCACGGTTGCGACTGGAGGCTGCCTGAATGCGCCAATCGCTGACCATCGCCGTCACCGCCATCATCACGGCTTTGCTGACCAGCGCGTTCTGGATCGCCGCTTACAATCTGATGGGCGCGCCGGGCGCTCGGATCAGCCCGGCCGGCAATGTCGCCGTCGTCGATCCGCCCGGGGCTCCGGAGGTGGCGGTCGCCGAGGGGGTCGTCGTCGGGCCGGCAGGCCTCGCAATCCCGGTCGCGGGCGTCAAGCCGGAGGAACTCGTCGACACCTACACGCAAGCGCGCGCCGGCGGAGCGCGGAGCCATGATGCGATCGACATCATGGCCCCGGTCGGCACTCCCGTGGTTGCCGCCGCGCCGGGCACCGTTGAGCGAATTTTCTTCAGCGACGGCGGTGGCGGCAACACCGTCTACGTGCGTTCCGAGGACGGCCGCTGGAGCTATTATTACGCCCACCTTAGCGCCTATGCCCCGGGGCTTCGCGAGGGGCAGAGGGTAAGGCGCGGGACCCCGATCGGCTATGTCGGGCACAGCGGGAACGCCAGTCCGGACGGGCCGCACCTCCACTTCGCGATCAATCGCATGGATCCCGGTGACCGCTGGCACGAAGGCACACCGGTCAACCCTTACCCACTGCTTGCCGGGAAACGGGCCAGAGGCTAAGGGCGCGCCTTCAGCCAAACTAACCCGTTCGGGCTGAGCTCGTCGAAGCCCTGCCTTTCCTTTGCGTCAACAAGGACAGCCCTTCGACAAGCTCAGGGCGAACGGTTGATAGGGTATCAAGGCACATGAAGATCAGCGGCGTGGACATCCGTCCCGGCAACATCATCGAATATGAAGGCGGCATCTGGCGCGCGGTGAAGATCCAGCACACCCAGCCGGGCAAGGGTGGCGCCTACATGCAGGTCGAGATGAAGAACCTGATCGACGGTCGCAAGACCAACGTTCGCTTTCGAAGCGCCGAGACGGTCGAGCGCGTCCGGCTCGATACCAAGGACTTCCAGTTCCTCTATCACGACGGCGACATGCTCGTGTTCATGGACAAGGACAGCTACGAGCAGGTGTCCTTGCCCGAGGACCTGCTCGGCGATGCCGCGGCCTTCCTCCAGGACGGCATGGACGTGGTGATGGAGCTCTACAACGAGCGGCCGATCTCAGTGCAGCTGCCCGACCAGATCGAGGCGACCATCGTCGAGGCCGACGCGGTCGTGAAGGGCCAGACCGCGTCGTCCAGCTACAAGCCGGCGGTGCTCGACAATGGCGTCCGGGTCATGGTGCCTCCCCACATCAGTTCGGGAACGCGCATCGTCGTCGACGTTTACAATCGCGAATATGTCCGGCGGGCGGATTAGCCCGTCCCGTTCGCCCCGGGCGTAGTCGGGGGGCGATCAGCGCAGACGTGCCGCGACTTCGCTCGGCACGAACGGAGTAGATGAGTGGTCTCCCATTCCGGTCTTATCACCGTCATGACCCGCGCCGCGCGGAAGGCGGCGCCCCGGCTCAGGCGCGACTTCGGCGAGGTCGAGCAGCTCCAGGTCAGCCGCAAGGGACCGGCCGACTTCGTGTCGATGGCCGACAAGCGCGCCGAACAGACGCTGATCGAGGAGCTGCGGACAGCCCGCCCGGACTGGGGGCTGCTGGTCGAGGAAGCCGGCGAGATCGAAGGCAATCCGGACAAGCCCCGGTGGATCGTCGATCCGCTCGATGGCACCACCAACTTCCTTCACGGTGTGCCCCATTTCGCAATCTCGATCGCCGTCGAGGACCCGCGCGGCGCCGGCGGACGGCCCGAGATCAGCCACGGCCTGATCTACCAGCCGCTGACCGACGAGGGTTTCTGGGCGGAAAAGGGTAGGGGAGCCTGGCTCCATGACCGCCGCCTGCGCGTGTCGGCGCGCCGCGACCTTTCCGAAAGCCTGATCGGTACCGGGATCCCGCACTGCGGCCGCGGCGTTCCCGAAAGCTGGGCAAAAATCTATTCGGCCGTCGCCCCCCACGTGTCGGGAATCCGTCGGTTCGGCTCGGCCGCGCTCGACCTCGCCTGGGTCGCAGCGGGCCGCTACGACGGCTTCTGGGAGGAGGACCTCCAGCAATGGGACATTGCTGCGGGCCTGTTGCTGGTGCGCGAGG
>DATLGC010000107.1:0-9727 GCA_035540655.1 Sphingomicrobium sp.
CAACAACGTCAAGCGTGTCAACTTCGCTCAAAGGAAAAATTGGATTTGACGCAAAGGCTTGTTGGATTTTCGCACCTTGTCCCGGCCGGTCTTGGCATCCATATTCGGGACAGGGACAGATTCTGCCGGGGCGGCGTTAACCGTCAGTGCGTTGGAATATGCGATAAACGAGTCTAGCATCGGCCATTCATGGGCCGTTCGGCCTCGCCAGGTGTAAGGGACAAGATGACCAAGCTTTCCGGCGGCGACAGCAAGAGCACGCTCTACTGCAGCTTCTGCGGCAAGTCGCAGCACGAGGTGAGGAAGCTCATCGCCGGGCCGACCGTGTTCATCTGCGACGAATGCGTCGAGCTGTGCAACGACATCATCCGCGAGGAATCGAAGTCGGCCCTCGTGAAGACGAGGGACGGAGTCCCGACCCCGACCGAAATCTGCAAGGTGCTCGACGATTATGTGATCGGCCAGGACCGCGCCAAGCGCGTCCTGTCGGTCGCCGTCCACAACCATTACAAAAGGCTCAACCACGGCGCCAAGAGCGGCACCGAGGTCGAGCTCGCCAAGTCGAACATCCTGCTGATCGGCCCGACCGGCTGCGGCAAGACCCTGCTCGCCCAGACCCTGGCGCGGATCCTCGACGTCCCCTTCACCATGGCCGACGCGACGACCCTGACCGAGGCCGGCTATGTCGGCGAGGATGTCGAGAACATCATTTTGAAGCTGCTCCAGGCCTCCGACTATAATGTCGAGAAAGCGCAGCGCGGGATCGTCTATATCGACGAGATCGACAAGATCAGCCGCAAGTCCGACAATCCCTCGATCACCCGCGACGTGTCGGGCGAGGGGGTGCAGCAGGCGCTTTTGAAGCTGATGGAGGGCACCACCGCCTCCGTCCCGCCGCAGGGCGGCCGCAAGCATCCGCAGCAGGAGTTCCTGCAGGTCGACACGACCAACATCCTGTTCATCTGCGGCGGCGCCTTCGCCGGGCTCGAGAAGATCATCTCAGACCGGATGGAGGGCAAGTCGATGGGCTTTGGCGCCCATGTCGCCGCGCCCGACGAGCGCAAGACCGGCGAGGTGCTCCAGCATTGCGAGCCCGAGGATTTGCTCAAGTTCGGCCTGATCCCCGAATTCATCGGCCGGCTGCCGGTGATCGCCACCCTGATGGACCTCGACGAGACCGCGCTGGTCAAGATCCTGGTCGAGCCCAAGAATGCCCTGGTCAAGCAGTATCAGAAGCTGTTCGACATGGAGGAGGTCGAGCTCGGCTTCGCCGACGACGCGCTTCACGCCGTCGCCCGCAAGGCGATCGACCGCAAGACCGGCGCGCGCGGGCTTCGCTCGATCCTCGAGGGAATCTTGCTCGACACGATGTTCGACCTGCCGTCGATGGACGGGGTCGACGAGGTCCATATCGACAAGGATGTGGTCATGGGGACCAAGGAGCCGGTCCGGGTCTATGCCAAGAAGGATAAGGCGGGCGACGCCGCGTGAACCGTGAAAGCGGCGGCTATCCGGCCGCCGGACCTCTGAATTTCCTGCCCCGCCCGTTGCTCGAGCCGAAGCGGCCCCTGGTCGCCATCGCCACCGGCTGGGCGACCGCCTTCATTCCCAGCATCCTGCTCGCCTGGCTGGTCACCAGCCTGATGCCTGCCGGCACCCAGCCGGAATTCGAGGTCGACGGCACCTTCGCGGTTCTCATGCTGGTCGTGTTCGCGCCGGTGATCGAGACGCTGATCATGGCGGCAATCTTGTCGCTGCTGCTGCGCTTCGTCTCACCGACCGCCGCGGTGCTGGCGAGCGCGGTTCTGTGGGGAATCGCCCATTCGCTGATCGCCCCGGCCTGGGGGCTGGTGATCTGGTGGCCGTTCCTCGTCTTCTCGACCCTCTACGTCACCTGGCGGCAGCGCTCCTTGCTGATGGCGCTGGCCATGCCGGCGATCGTCCACGGTCTGCAAAATCTGGTTCCGGCGGTACTCCTGCTTTACGGCCAGACCGGATCGCCCGCCGCCTAGCGGATCGCGGCGATATTGCCCTTCGGTGCCGAATAGCGGGCGAGCAGGGCCTGGTCCTTGCCATAGGGATCGGATCGGAACTGGACGCCCTTGGCGGTCACTCCGGCGGTCAAATAGGTCATGTAGACCGGCACCGGCTCGGGCAGGTCGACATTCTCCTCGACGGTCCTGGTCCGGCCCTTGGGGACATAGCCGAACAGCCAGCGGGCGAGGCGCTGGGCGTCCTCGACGCGGACGCAGCCGTTGCTGATCCAGCGGTCGTCCTTTGCGAACAGCGCCTTGTCCGGCGTGTCGTGGAGGTAGATTCCAAAGTCGTTGGGCATCATGAACTTGATGTCGCCCATCGAGTTGCCGGGGCCGGGTGCCCGGCGCAGCCGGATTTCGGTCTTGCCCGAAGCGACCGCGCGCCAGTCGACGGTGCGCGGGTCGACGATGGTCGCATCGTCGGTCCAGTCGGACAGTACGTCATATTTGCGGTCGGTGAGATAGCTCATCCCCTCGGCCAGCACCCGCGGCGCGACCAAAGTCTGGGCAAGCTCGGGCGGGACGTTCCAATAGGGATTGACGCTGACGAAGCGCAGGTTGGCCGCCATCATCGGAGTGGCCGTTTCCTTCGCGCCGACGATCACCCGCATCGAATCGACCGGCTTGCCGTTCTCGTAGAGCCACAGCCGGGCTGCGCCGACATCGACCAGCACGTAGCGGCTTCGCTCGTCGGGAAGCGGCAGGCGCCGGGTCCGCTCGAGGTTGATGGTCAAGATCCGCTCGTAATGGTCGTAGCCAAGGTTGAGCGATTCGATCATCCGCGCGCCGGCGATTCCGTCGACCTTGAGGCCGTGCGCCTCCTGATATTCGCGCACCGCCTTGTCGGTGGCTTCGTCGAACCGGGTCCCGGCGGGCAGCCCGAGCCGCTCGCGGAGAAGCGCGACGCGCTCGTCGTCGGAGCCCAGCCGGAGGGCAGGGCCGGTCGGAATCATGACCTGCGGAAGGTCTGCCCAGCGCATCTGGTAGCGCACCAGCCCCCGGCGAAGCTCGATGTATAGCGGGTGGACCGGCTCGAACAGGTCGATCGCGGCACCGCCTGAAATGTCAAACCCGGCCTGCCGAGCGGCGTTGCCGCCCCGGAATCGCGGCGGTGCGAGCTCGTCGTCGATGTAGATCATGTCGACGCCCTGCTCGATGCTGGGCGGCAGGTCGATCGGCTCGATCGGCGAACCATCCCATGCAGAGGCCGGGACAGCCATCGCCAAGGCCGCGAGAATCAAGGACAAACGGTAGGACATGAAACCCCTTTTCACTCGCCCGCATTCTAGCAGGCGAAGCTGAACGGTTCCAGAATCCTCCGGCAATCGCCACTTGGCCGGGCGCTACTGTCCCTCGACCGGAAGCGTATCGCGCTCCGCGCCCAGAGCCCGCTTAGCCGCTTCGACCTCTTCGTCAGATGGCGGCGTCGGCAGATCCTCGCCCGGGCCGCGGGCTTCATCGGGTACGCCGGGGCCCGTTCCGGCGATCGTTTCGTTGCGCGGCCGATCGTTCGGCCCGGTGCTGAGCTTTGCCTTGTCGTCGGTCATCGATCCTGCCTTGCCAAGTCGAAAAGGAAAGCGAGCGACATCTCGCGCGGTTCCGGGCCAACTTCATTGCGCTGCGATGGCCGCCTGCCCATATAGGCGGCCATGACTCGTCACCTCCCGATCCTTCCGCTTCGCGACATCGTCGTTTTCCCCCACAGAATCGTGCCGCTGTTCGTCGGCCGCGAGAAATCGGTGGCCGCGCTCGAGGCGGCGATGGCGTCCGACAAGGAGCTGTTCCTCGTCGCCCAGCTCGATCCGGGCGAGGACGATCCCGACCGCGACGCGCTCTACGACCTTGGCGTGATCGCGACCGCGATGCAGCTCTTGAAGCTGCCCGACGGCACCGTCCGGGTGCTTGTCGAGGGCGGCAAGCGCGCGCGCCTCGTCGACCTGACCGAGCGCGACGGCCACATGGTGGCCGAGGTCGAGGACGTGCCCGAGGATCAGGCCGAGGGCGCCGAAGCCCAGGCACTGATGCGCTCGGTCATCGACCAGTTCGAAAATTACGCCAAGCTCAACAAGAGGCTTCCTCCGGAAACCGGAATCCAGCTGGCCGAGATCGACGACCCTTCGGTGCTTGCCGATGCGGTCGCCTCCAACTTGTCGATCAAGGTCGCCGACAAGCAGGCTCTGCTCGGCGAGCTCAACCCCGCTCGTCGGATGGAGATGGTGTTCGCCTTCATGGAAGGCGAGCTTGGAGTGCTTCAGGTCGAGAAGAAGATCCGCAGCCGGGTCAAGCGCCAGATGGAGAAGACCCAGCGCGAATATTATCTGAACGAGCAGTTGAAGGCGATCCAGCGCGAGCTCGGAAACGAGGGCGAGGAGGGCGTCGACGAGCTGACCGAGCTGCAGCAGAAAATCCGCAAGACCCGGCTTTCGAAGGAGGCCCGGACCCGGGCCACCGCCGAGCTCAAGAAATTGAAGGCGATGGCGCCGATGTCGGCCGAAGCGACGGTCGCGCGCAATTATCTCGACGTTCTTCTCGGTTTGCCCTGGGGGAAAAAGTCCAAGCTCAAGAAGGACATCCAGGAAGCGCAGCGAATCCTCGACGAGGACCATTACGGCCTCGAGAAGGTCAAGGAGCGGATCGTCGAATATCTCGCCGTCCAGGCGCGGACCAACAAGCTCAAGGGCCCGATCCTCTGCCTGGTCGGCCCGCCGGGAGTCGGCAAGACGTCGCTCGGCCGGTCGATCGCCCGGGCGACCGGCCGCGAGTTCGTCCGCCAGTCGCTTGGCGGGGTTCGCGACGAGGCCGAAATCCGGGGCCACCGGCGAACCTACATCGGCTCGCTCCCCGGCAAGATCATTTCAAACCTCAAGAAAGCGGGCGCGTCCAACCCCTTGTTCCTGCTCGACGAAATCGACAAGCTGGGCCAGGATTTCCGCGGCGATCCCGCCTCGGCCCTGCTGGAGGTTCTCGACCCGGAGCAGAACAGCCGCTTTCAGGATCATTATCTCGAGCTGGACTATGACCTTAGCGACGTGATGTTCGTCACCACCGCCAACTCGCTCGACATGCCGCAGCCCCTCATGGACCGGATGGAGATCATCCGCCTCGAAGGCTATACCGAGGACGAGAAGGTCGAGATCGCCAAGCGCCACCTCATTCCCAAGCAGATGGAGGCGCACGGCCTTCGCGCCGAGGAGCTGACCTTCGCTGACGAGAGCCTGCGCAGCATCATCCGCCATTACACCCGCGAGGCCGGCGTCCGGACTCTCGAGCGCGAACTTGCCAAGGTGGCGCGAAAGTCGCTTCGCCAGATCCTCGAGGGCAAGGCGCAATCGATCGAACTGAGGGCCGACAATGTCGGCGACTTCCTCGGAGTGAGCAAATATCGCTTCGGAGTCGGCGAGGAAGAAGACCAGATCGGCGCCGTCACCGGCCTCGCCTGGACCGAGGTCGGCGGCGAGCTGCTGACCATCGAGGCGGTGACCGTTCCCGGAAAGGGTCAGATCAAGACCACCGGCAAGCTCGGCGAAGTGATGCAGGAATCGATCCAGGCGGCGATGAGCTTCGTCAAGGCGCGAGCGCCGGCCTATGGCGTCAAGCCGAGCATCTTCGCCCGCAAGGACATCCACGTCCACTTGCCGGAAGGCGGCGTGCCCAAGGATGGACCGTCGGCCGGAATCGGCATGGTGCTGGCGATGATCTCGACCCTCACCGGCATTTCCGTCCGCCGGGACGTTGCGATGACCGGCGAGGTCACGCTTCGTGGCCGGGTGCTGCCGATTGGCGGTCTCAAGGAAAAGCTGCTCGCGGCGCTCCGCGGCGGGATCACGACGGTGATCATTCCGGCCGAGAATGAGAAGGACCTGGTCGAAATCCCGGCCAGCGTGAAGGAAGGGCTGGAAATCATCCCGGTTTCGCATGTCGACGAGGTACTGACGAGGGCGCTGACCCAGCCGATGCAGCCGATCGAGTGGACCGAGGCGGACGAGCATGCCGCCGAGCCGCGGCCCCACGGAACTGGCGGCGAAACGCCTGCTCCGCTGCACTAGGCGGCGCGGCAGCGCGGCGTTATTCGGCGTCGAAGGGCTTTGACTTCGCCGTCGAGTCTTGCCTTAAGAAGCCCGCGCCGCGTCGCCGAGTCTTGGGACGCGACCGGGGAAAGGCGGACGGATGAACAAGCAGGAATTGATCAGCCAGGTCGCCGATCGCGCGGGCCTTAGCCGCAACGACGCGGTCCGCGCGGTCGAAACGATGCTCGAAGTCATCACCTCCGCGCTGAAGCGCGGGGACGAGGTCCGGCTGGTCGGCTTCGGCAATTTCTCCGTTACCCGGCGAAAGGCGTCGACCGGGCGCAACCCGCGGACCGGCGAGCCGATGCAGATCAAGCCGAGCGCCCAGCCCAAATTCCGGCCGGGCAAGGTCCTCAAGGACGCTGTCCAATAAGCTGGGCAAGGCGCCCACTGGACAGCTTCCGCCATCCTACCTATCTGCCGCTTTCCCGTCAGGGCACGGGCGCGTAGCTCAGTGGTAGAGCACTGTGTTCACACCGCAGGGGTCGCAAGTTCAATCCTTGCCGCGCCCACCATCCCCAAGCGCGGCCGCCCCGGGCATTAGGCGCTGGGCAAGCGCCGGAGTCGAGCAGAATGGGTTATCGGATCGTCGTCGTCGGAGCGACCGGAAATGTCGGCCGGGAGATGCTCAACATTCTCGCCGAGCGCCAGTTTCCGCTCGATGAGGTCGCCGCCGTCGCCTCGGCGCGATCGACCGGCGATGTCATCGATTTCGGCGACAGCGAAGAGAGTCTGAAGGTTCGCAATCTCGAGCATTTCGATTTTGCCGGCTGGGACATGGCTTTGTTCGCCGCCGGCTCCCCGGCAAGCAAGGAGCATGCGCCGCGCGCCGCCGAGGCCGGCTGCACGGTGATCGACAACAGCTCGCTCTACCGCATGGACCCCGACGTGCCGCTGATCGTGCCGGAAGTGAACGCCGATGCGATTTCCGGCTACCGGGCCCGGAACATCATCGCCAACCCCAATTGCTCGACCGCGCAGCTGGTCGTGGCCTTGAAGCCGCTGCATGACGCCGCGCGGATCAAGCGGGTCGTGGTCGCGACCTACCAGTCCGTCTCCGGCACCGGCAAGGCGGGCATGGACGAATTGTTCGAGCAATCGCGCAACATCTTCGTCGGCGATCCCAACGAGCCGAAGGTCTATCCCAAGCAGATCGCCTTCAACGTCATCCCGCACGCCGGCGACTTCCTCGACGACGGTTCGACCAGCGAGGAATGGAAGATGGTGGTCGAGACCAAGAAGATCCTCGACCCGTCCATCAAGGTCAGCGCCACCTGCGTCCGGGTGCCGGTGTTCGTCGGTCATAGCGAAGCGGTGAACATCGAGTTCGAGGACGAGATTTCGGCCGACCAGGCGCGGGACATCCTGCGGGAGGCGCCGGGCGTGATGGTCGTCGATAAGCGCGAGGCGGGGGGATACGTCACGCCGGTCGAATGCGTCGGCGACTATGCGACCTACGTCAGCCGAATCCGCGAGGATTCAACCGTCGACAATGGCCTGTCGCTGTGGATCGTCAGCGATAATCTGCGCAAGGGCGCGGCGCTGAATGCGGTCCAGATCGCCGAGCTGCTCGGCCGCAAGCATCTGCAAAAGGCGGCCTGAGCCGACCCCTCAGGGCATGTCGCTCCATGTCCGAAGCAGATTCTGCTGGACCAGCTGCAGCCGGCTGAAATTCTCCGGCTCCATCTTCAGCCCTTCGAGCGCCGCGACCTCATTCAATTCGTAGAGCATGTATCGCCGGAACGGGTCAGCGACCCTGCTCTGGATGAAGGTGATCGCCACCAGCCGTTCGCCCTTGGTCACCGGGAGCACCTGGTGGAGCGTGTCGGACGGGTAGAGGATCGCCTCGCCGGCCTTGAGCTTGAACCTGAGGTCGGCCTCGCCGAGCCGGACGTGCAGCTCGCCGCCTTCATATTGGTCGGGGTCGTTCAAGAAGATGGTGCAGCTGATGTCGCTCCGGATCGTCGCTCCGGGCAGCTCGATGAAGGCGGCGTCGGCGTGGGCGCCATATTTCATCCCCGGCTGGTAGCGGGTCATCATCGGCGGGGCCATCGCCACCGGAAAGGCGAAGTCGTGGAATTCCGGCGTCCGGCCAAGCGCGGCCTGGAGCAGCTGGGCGCTCTGCTGGTAGAATTGCGGCTCGTGCAGCTGCTCGTTCTGCTTGGCCAGGTTGTGCGGGTTGCTGATCCGCCCGTCGACGAACTGGGCGGAGGCGGCGATCCGCCGGCATTCGGCCACTTCTTGCTCGGTGAGGACGGGCAGGATCCGGTACATTCAGCTCTCCCTTCGCGCCCGGCCGAGCGCGCGCGCCAGCAGCGGCGCGTTTTCGGCCGAGCGTTCGAGCATGGCAAGGGCGGCGTCGATGTCGGCGCGGTTCGCCTGCTCCGCTTCGCCCAGCAGCTCGCGGCGAAGACCGGGGCTGTAATCATGCTCGGGCGCCTTGGAATAGCGGCCGAGCAGCGGTCCCGAGGCAATCGCCGCGATCCTTTCGCCGGTCGCCTCGAAGCCGAAGAAGCGGGCTATCGCCTCCAGCTGGCCGGCTGGCTCGGCAAGGAACGCATCGAAATCGGCCCACAACGACCGGTCATCGCCAATGGCGTCCGCCGCCGCCTCGAGCGCGGTCATCTCGCACGCCCAGGCTTCCGCGGCACGATGCGCCGGGCTGGCTTCGGCGCCATCGAGCGCAATGCCGCGCTCCGCCAGCCGCTGCCGCCGGCTCTGCGCATAATGGTCGAGCTCGACCATCGAATTGGGCCCGGCAAGGATGGTGGCGATATAGGCGCGGGGGGCCGCGTAGAGCAGCAGCGCCCCGCCGCTTGGGCCGGCCAGCTCCGGCGCGATCTCGCTGACGAAGCTGGTGGCCTTGACCAGGGCCGACTGGCCCGGGCCGAAGCTGCGCGACAGGAGCTTGCGCACGGCCGGGAGATAAGCGGCGCGGACTTGCGGCTGCAGCATTGCCAGGTCGCGAAGGACCCGCGGCTCGCGCACCGACAGCACCGCTTCGAGCTCGCCCAGCATGCGCGCGATCAGGGTCGATCCGACATGGCCGATGTGGAAAATCCAGCGTGCGTCGTCGCGCTCGGCCAGCTCGGCCGCTTGCGCGACGGCCGCCCAGGGGACGACATGCGCGGTGCGCGGCTGCTGCAGCATCCGGTCGTCGAGGAAGCTCGCCGCCCGGTACGCCTCGCCATCCATCGCGATCAGCCGAGCCAGCCCTGCGGCCGGGTCGAGAGCCTGCAGCAGCCAGCGCGAATCGCGGGCGACCTCGGCGGCATTGGGAGCGCTGGACATGCCGCCCCTTAGCCGCGCAATAGGCTTGGCATAAAGGGAGAGCATCATGGCCGGTGAACGGATGAGCGGCGGCTGCGCCTGCGGCCGGGTCCGGTTTGAAGCGCGGATCGACAGCGACGAAGCCTATCTGTGCCATTGCCGGATGTGCCAGCGGGCCACGGGAAGCGTTTCGATCGCATTCAAGAATGTGAAGCGCAAGGCGATAGAGTGGGCCAGCGAGCCCGACTGGTACGACAGCTCGCCGATCGCCCGCCGGCCCTATTGTCGCGAGTGCGGGACATCGCTCGGTTTCGCCTTCAAGGGAGGCAGCGAGCATATGGACCTGACCGTCGC
>DATLGC010000108.1:0-3042 GCA_035540655.1 Sphingomicrobium sp.
CGCGCGCTCCACCGGCGCGACCGGCCTCAAGCTCTATGCATCGCTCAGCCCGGACCTGGTCGCCAGGCTGACCAGCGAGGCGCATCGCCAGGGAATGCTCGTCTGGGCCCATTCGGTGATCTTCCCGGCGGGCGTCGAGCATGCCGTTCGCGCCGGCGCGGACAGCATCATCCATTCCAAGGGGATGATCAGCCTCGGCCGAAGCGATGTCCCTGGCACCTTTCGGCAGGGGACGTCGGTCTGGGTCCAGCAGTTCGATTATGCCGCCACGGACCCTGAAGGAGCGCCATTCCAGGCCCTCTACGCCGAGATGGTCCGGCGCGGCACGATACTCGAACCGGCGCTGATGGCGGACGGCGAGCGGCGTCCCAAGCCCTTGCCGGCCTGGCTCGCTTCCATGCGCGACTGGGCTTGCCGGGCGACCGGCGCCGCTTATCGGGCCGGGGTGACGATCGGCGCCGGCACCGACGGCCATGTGGTTGCCGGCGAACTCCAGAGCGAGCTTCGCCGGCTGGTCGAATGCGGCCTCACCCCGCTGGACGCGATCAAGGCGGCGACGCTCAACAATGCCCGCGCCATCGGGATCGACAAGACCCATGGCACGATCGAGCCCGGGAAGGCCGCCGACCTGATCGCCGTCGCCGGCGATCCCGCCTCGGACATCGCCGTGACCAATGCCGTCCGGCTGGTCATCCAGGCCGGCAGGGTCGTCTTCCAGCCAGACTGATTTCAGGCCGCTTCGAACTCCAGGTCGAGCGCTTCGGCCACAGCCTCGTGGCGGATCTTGCCGTCCGAGACGTTGAGCCCGGCGGCAAGGTGCGGGTCCTGCCGCATCGCTTCCTCGGCTCCGAGGTTGGCGATCCGAAGCGCGAAGGGCAAAGTGGCATTGTTGAGCGCGAAGGCGCTGGTTCGCGCGACTGCGCCCGGCATGTTGGCGACGCAATAATGGATCACCCCGTCGATCTCGTAGACCGGGTCGGCGTGGGTCGTCGCCTTGGACGTCTCGAAGCATCCGCCCTGGTCGATGGCGATGTCGACGATGACGCTTCCGCGCTTCATCGTCTTGAGCATGTCGCGAGTGACGAGCTTGGGCGCGGCCGCCCCCGGAACCAGCACCGCGCCGATCACTAGCTCGGCCTTTTCGACCGCGTTGGCGATGGCGTTGCGCGAGGCATAGGCCGTCTTGATCTGCGAGCCGAAGAACATGTCGAGCTCGGCCAGCCGCTCGTTTGAAATGTCGTAGATGGTGACGTCAGCGCGCATTCCGACGGCCATTTGCGCGGCATTGACGCCGGAAACCCCGCCGCCGAGGATCGCGACGGTCGCGGGGGCGACACCCGGGACTCCGCCGAGCAGCACTCCGCGGCCGCCCTGCTCCTTTTCGAGATAATGGGCGCCGACCTGGACCGACATCCGCCCGGCGACCTCGCTCATCGGCTTCAAGAGCGGAAGGGCGCCGCTGCGCGAGGTCACCGTCTCATAGGCGATGCAGGTCGCTCCCGATTTCATCAGCCCTTCCGCCTGCGGCTTGTCGGCGGCGAGGTGGAGGTAGGTGAAGAGGATGTGCCGGGGCTCGAGCAGCGCGATCTCCTGCGGCTGCGGCTCCTTGACCTTGACGATCATGTTGGCAGCGGCGAACACCTCGGCCGCTGTCGGCAGGATCGTCGCTCCGGCCTTGCGAAAGGCGGAATCCGGACAATCGATGCCGCTTCCCGCTTTCGCTTCGACCACCACCTCGTGGCCGGCGGCGACGAGCTCGGCGACCGACGCCGGAGTCAGGCCGACACGATATTCGTGATTCTTGATTTCCTTCGGTACCCCGACCCGCATCGATTCCTCTTGTTCTGGAGATTTTCGGCGGCGCTATAGACCGGCGTTTTGCGCTTGTCGCCAATGATTGCAGCGCTGAAACGGCGGTGCTAGGGCGCGCCGCCGCCCGGGCGGGCGGCGCTTCAGGATGCGAAACCGCAGTCTTATCCGTCACAGCCCTATGTCATGAACACAGCCGCACCAGGCGCCGACTCGGACGCGCCCATCCTTGCTTCCGACCGTCCGGCCGGTCACGTGCCGCAGGCGAGTCTCACTCGGCTGACGCTACTGGCGATCGGCATCGTCTTCGGCGACATCGGCACCAGCCCGCTCTACGCGTTCCGCGAGACCTTCGCCGCCGAGCACCATCCTCTGCCGGTCGACCGGATCCATGTCTTCGGGGTCATTTCGCTGATCTTCTGGTCGATGATGCTGGTGGTGACGCTGAAATATGTCACCATCATCACCCGCGCCGACAACAAGGGCGAGGGTGGCAGCCTCGCTTTGCTCGCGCTCATTTCCCGAAAGGGTGGCGGCGAGTTTCGCTGGTCGGCGGGGATCGTCCTGCTCGGCGTGTTCGCCTGCGCCCTGTTCTACGGCGACGCCATGATCACCCCGGCGATCTCGGTTCTGTCGGCGGTAGAGGGGCTGACGATCGTCGAGTCGAACCTGCAGCCGCTGGTCGTGCCGATCGCCATAGGCATCCTCGTCAGCCTGTTCATGATCCAGCGGCGCGGCACCGCCAGCGTCGGCGCCCTGTTCGGCCCGGTCGTCGTCATCTACCTGACGACCCTGGCAGTGCTCGGCTCGATCTCGATCGCCGCCGATCCCAGCGTCTTCCTCGCGCTCAACCCCTGGTATGCGATCAATTTCTTCTTCATCGATGGCTGGACCGCGTTCCTCGCGCTGGGCGGGGTCGTCCTTGCCGTGACCGGCTCCGAAGCGCTCTATGCCGACATGGGCCATTTCGGCCGAAAGGCGATCCGCAACGGCTGGCTGATGTTCGTCATGCCGGCGCTGATGCTCAATTACATGGGGCAGGGGGCGCTGCTGATCGCCAACCCCGCGGCCATCGAGAGCCCATTCTACATGCTCGCGCCCGACTGGTTCCGGCTGCCTTTGGTGTTCATCGCCACCTGCGCGACCATCATCGCCAGCCAGGCGGTTATTTCCGGCGCCTTCTCGGTCACCCAGCAGGCGATCCAGCTCGGCTTCGTCCCGCGGCTTCGGATC
>DATLGC010000109.1:0-10637 GCA_035540655.1 Sphingomicrobium sp.
GATCAAGGATCCCGAACGGGTGCAGTCGCTATTCGCTTCGCTGAGGGTCGGCTCCCGGGGCGACATCCGATGCGCCTGAGCGGCCGGTTCGGAGAGTTCGGCGGCTGCTTCGTCCCGGAAATCCTCGTCCCGGCGCTGGAGGAGCTCGAAGCCGCCTTCCTCGATTGCGAGACGGACCCGTCCTTTTGCGCTGAGCTCGGCGATCTTCTGGCCACCTTCGCCGGCCGGCCGACGCCGCTCACCCACTGTCGCAACCTTGGCGGCGACCGGGCGCGCATCTACCTGAAGCGCGAAGACCTTCTTCATGGCGGCGCGCACAAGACCAACCAGGTGCTCGGCCAGGCCTTGCTGGCCAGCCGAATGGGCAAGCGCCGGCTGATCGCCGAGACCGGCGCCGGCCAGCATGGAGTGGCAACTGCCATGGCCGGCGCGCTGCTCGGGCTTGAGACTCGAATCTACATGGGCGCCGACGATGTCGAGCGGCAACAGCTGAATGTGTTCCGCATGCAGCTGATGGGCGCCGAGGTCGTGCCGGTGGAAAGCGGCGGCAGGACTTTGAAGGACGCGGTGAACGAGGCGCTGCGCGACTGGAGCGCCACATTCGATCACAGCCATTATCTTCTCGGGACTGCCGCCGGGCCGCACCCTTTTCCGCTGATGGTTCGGCAGTTCCAGCGCGTGATCGGAAAGGAGGCGCGGGCCCAGATTGTCGCCGCCGAAGGTCGGCTTCCGGATGCCGTCGTCGCCTGCGTCGGCGGCGGATCGAATGCCATCGGCATCTTTTCCGATTTTCTCGAGGATGAAGAGGTCGCGCTGATCGGCGTCGAAGCTACCGGCAAGGGCCTCGACGGCGGCGAGCATGGAGCGACGATCCTTCGCGGCACGAGAGGCATATTGCACGGCGCCAAGACTTTGGTGCTGCAGGACCAGGACGGCCAGGTCAGCGACAGCTGGTCTGTTTCCGCCGGCCTCGATTATCCGGGAGTCGGGCCGGAGCACGCCCATCTCAAGCAGATCGGCCGCGCCGAATATGTCGCCATCGAGGACAGCGAAGCGCTCGATGCCTTTTCGCTGCTGGCCCGAAGCGAAGGGATCATCGCCGCGTTCGAATCGTCGCACGCGCTCGCTCACGCGCTGAAGCTTGCTGCCGCCGCCGACAAGGAAATGGTGATCGTCGTCAATCTTTCCGGCCGGGGCGACAAGGATGTCGCCCAGGCGCGCAATCTGGTTGGACGGGCATGACCCGCTACTCGGCGATGTTCGCTGGCCTGGCGCAGCGCGGCGAGGGCGCTTTCGGCGCTTTCGTGATGCTGGGCGATGCCGACCTCGATTCGAGCGCAAGCCTGCTCGAGGCGGTCGCCGAAGGCGGGGCCGACATGATCGAGGTCGGAATCCCTTTCTCGGACCCAATCGCCGACGGGCCCGTCATCCAGGCCGCAGCAGAGCGCGCTCTTCGATCGGGCGTGAGGCCGGACGACTGTTTCGAATTGCTGCGAAACTTCCGGGCCCGCAATGCGACCATCCCGCTTGGCATATTGACCTACGCCAATCTGGTCGTCGCGCGCGGCATCGACCGCTTGTGCCGCGATTCGGCCGAAGCCGGTGTCGACAGCCTGCTGATCGCCGACGTGCCCTCGCTCGAGGCGGAGCCGTTCGCAGCCTCGGTTCGCGGCGCCGGCCTCGACTTCATCATGATCGCAGCTCCCAATACTTCCGGTCCGGCGCTGTCGCGGATCGCCCGGCTGGCGTCCGGCTACACCTATTGCGTCGCCCGGCCGGGAGTGACCGGCGTGCGCGAGCGGCTCGCGCTCGACCACCGATCATTGTTTTCGCAGCTGGACGGCCTCGGCGCGCCGCCGCCTGTACTCGGCTTCGGAATCTCGACCCCGGATCATGTGAGGCAGGCCCTGCATGCCGGTGCCGCGGGGGTCATCACGGGCTCGGCGCTGTTGACCCTTGCGCAAAGCGAAGGCCGGGAGGCGGCGAGGAATTTCATCGCCGCCATGAAGCAGGCGACGCGCTAACCTTCAAGAGCAGCGTGATCGCCCGGGTCCGCCTTTCGCCAAGCGGCATTTCTGGACTTTTTTCCCAACTGAACGCAGCCTCTGCAGCAATGGCAAGAGGAATGACGGAGGAAGCAAATGGCTCACAAGGCGGTTCTGGTAGCTTCGCTTTCGCTGCTTAGCGCATGCGCCTCGCCAGCGGTTGGGCAAGCGCCTGCCACTGCGACGCCCGTGCCCCGCGGCCTGGCCATTCCGCCGGGCGGAGGAGACAAGTTGATCTTTTGCAGCGCCCCCGAAATCAGTGCGACGATCAAAATCGATCCGCCAAGCGCCGGTTCAAGCCGGTTCTCGATGGGGACTGGCGAACTTGCGCCCAGATCGAGCAACTCGGGCGTCCATCGCACCGCAGATGAAATCATCTATTTCGTGCGCGGCACGGGGTCCGCGCAGATCGGCGAGGAGACCGTTGCCGTCGAGCCGGGCACGACTTTGTTCATTCCCGAGGGGGTCCGACACAGTTTCACCAACAGCAGCGACGAGCCGATGGAGTTCGTATGGGTGTTCGCTCCAGCGGGCTTCGAGGCCGGGTTTCGGACACGGGGAATTCCGGCAGGGACAGACTGTCCTTCTTCAGGCTAGGTCGCACATCCGGCGTTTGAACGACGACATTCAATTGATTCGCGCCCGTGCGCAGCGGCGGCAGCCGCGCCGGACGACCTAGACGACCGGAAGACCCACAAGTAATTTGCCGAGCAATGATGCCCAGGCTGATCGCACAGATGCTTGCCGTCCTTGCAGCGGCAACAGTGGCGGTAGTGCCTGCGCCAGCTCGCGATGCGCCTCAGATTGGCGCTGTCCGCAATGTGCATATCGTCGATGTCCAAAGCGGCCTCGTCATCCGCGATCAGACCGTCGTCATTGCCGACGGGAAAATACGCCAAATAGGCCCGGCACAGAATGTCCCCATCCCCTTCGGTGCAAAGGTCCTCGACGGCGACGGCGGGTTCCTAATCCCCGGTCTGATCGACACCCACGCCCACCTCTGGTGGGACGGCGACACGCTCGATGAAAAACCGCTTCGGCAATTCCTCCAGCAGGGCGTCACCACCATTCGCCATGCGGGTCGAGGCGGTCGCGCGGCCCTCGGAATAGCGGCACGCGAAGCTGCCGCTCAGGACAGGTTCCTCAGTCCACGCCTCGTCATCTCCGGAATGGTAAATCTCAGGTCCGTGGACAGACACGCAGTCACCAACCCCGCTGCCCTGGCCGAACGTCTTGTTGAACTCGGCGTCGACGGGCTGAAAATCCGGGAGGGGCTTACAATCAACGATGTCCGGGAAGTGATCCGCATCGGCCGGCGCACCGGCATTCCAGTATACGGACACACCAACGACAATGGCTTGAGTGGCCGGGATTATTCGCTGGTCGCGGTCGAGGAGGGAATTGCCGGCCTGATGCACGTTCCGGACCTGATCAGCAGGCCGGGAGGAGCACCTGGAGATCCGGCCGATTGGCAGGCGCAGTGGCTCTGGTGGCGGAGCATTTGGGACATCATGCCGCAATCCGAGCAGGACAGGCTGATCGAATCGATGGTGCGGCGCGGGGCCTGGCTCGAGCCAACGCTGATCACCGATCATTGGATCGCTTATGACGCAGAACATCTGGCTGCCTCGGAGCGGCGGGGAGTGCTCGCTGAAGCGACGGAAGCTCGCCAGGGATTTCCCACCTATAGCGGCGCGGATCTGGAACTTTACCGCCGGGCGTATCGCAACATCGAGAGCTTCGTCAGAAAATTTGCCGAAGCCGGCGGAACCGTGCTTGCCGGCACCGACTGCGTTCCGGTGTGCGGCTTCATTCAGGATGAATTGACGCTGCTGGTGCGCGCAGGATTGAGCCCGCACCAGGCGCTGCGCGCAGCGACAGTCGACGCCGCCAAGGCCCTCGGGAGGCCGGATGTCGGCCAGGTGAGAGTCGGATATCATGCCGATATGGTGTTGCTTCGCGGCAATCCGCTCGACGACATCCGCCAAACCGAGAATATCGCGGCGGTGCTACTTGGGGGAATTCTCTTAAGCGAGGCCACTGACGCGGCCAGGTAAAAGCAGCGCCATCGATGGATGGAACAAGCGAAACAAGGGTTTGCTACGTCCGCTTTCGCGCAGGCGAGCGAGACGTTAGCCGCTACCGGGATCGGTCGGCGGAGGTCGCGATTGGCGAAGCCGGAAATTGGCCGTCACGCCCGATCCCGAAACGTTTGCGCCAAGCGCTTTGAGCCATCGAGCGAGCTCGTGCACCGAATTGTTGAAGAGGCCGTAGCGCGCATCGTCGGGCACGAAGACCCGCCCGCTCGGATGGCTGACCGCCTGATCGCGCCGCCGAAGCCACCGCGAATCGAGCTGCTGCATCAGCGTTCCGGACCGATCGCGCTCGACCTCGAAAGATAGCACGTCGCTGGCCCCGACTCGCTCGGCGAGCTCATCGGCACTGTGGGCCGGGGCAAGCTCGCGCCGGCTCAGAGTCGATCGCGGCGAGGCGAACAAGGCCTGCAAGCCTTCGGCGGCGCCGGTTCGGTCGAGCGCGAACCAGTTCCAGTCGCCCCACGACCATTCGACCAGGGCAAGATCGTCCCGAGGGAGCGCGAGGCTGGCATGGCGGCCATAGTCGATGACGAACACGGAAACCGGGTCCGACACGGTCGCCGGGGGCTCGATGACCCGCTGGCATCCGCCCAGCCACAAGCCGGCAAACAGCAGGAGGAGGATTTGCAGGCGCTTCGGAGCGACATCGACCATCGCAATGACCGGACGCTGGCGGGGCGGACATGTTCCGCCAATTCGCGCGGCTATTGGCAAGGCCTGCGGGTAGTGGCTCAGGTCATTCGACCCTGAAATCGGTCACCACGATCCGCGCCGGGCCGGTGGCGAAGACGCCCTTGCCATAGCCATCGCCGCCGCCGAGGACGAAACCGACCCGGTCGGCCTCGGCCAGCGCCTGGCGGAAGCCCATTGGGTTGGTACGTGCGCTCGACGTCATCACCGCCGTCCAGTTGCCGTTCAAGGGGATGGTCAGCACATGCTCGCCCGGGCCGATCGGCGAATGGGTCCGGAAGGTCGAGTACCAGCGATAGGCCTCGAAGGGCCCGCGACTGGACCAGTCGTCGCCGGCGCGCTGGAAATAAAGCGACAGGATCGATGCCTGTGCCGGGTTGGTGCGCGGCAGGATCCGGACCCCGGGCGCGGCCTCGACCCGGTAGCGCATGACGATCCGCGACTTGCCGGCCAGCGAACCATGGCGGAAGGTCACGTAATTGACGCTTCCGCGGGTCGGAATATCGATGGCGAAGCCGTGCGGATGGGGCGCTGGGCGGGCGGCTACGCCGAACGAATGATTGCGGCCGTGGATGATTGGACCGACTTCCCACAATGCTGGGTTGAGGAAGCTTCGGGCGCTGGCCGGAGCCGGAGCGGCGGCGACTGTGGCGGCGATCGCGATGGCGGCGAAGGCCGAGGTTCGGACAAGCATCTGAAAGCCTCGAATCGGAACTGTTGACGATCCGACGATCCTAGCCGGGCGCCGCCTTCGCCAGCCTGAACCCCAGCGTCGGGCGATGTTCAGCTATCGAGCAGGTCGCGAATCTTCCGAGCGAGAGCCGCGGCGGCGAACGGTTTCTCGATCATCGCCAATCCATTGTCGCCCCCGGTGTGGACTTTCTGATCGCGCGTGTAGCCGCTGGTGAACAGGATTTTCAGATCGGGGAAAAGCCGCCGCGCTTCATCAGCCAGCTCGCGGCCACCGATGCCGGGCATGACGACGTCGGTGAACAGAAGCCGGACGTCGTCGCGCGAGCGCAGGATGGACAGCGCCGTCTCGCCGCCCTCGGCCTGGAGCACGGTGTAGCCAAGCTCGGAAAGCGTCGAAAAGCTGATGTCGCGGACCCGCTCGTCATCCTCGACCACCAGCACCACCTCGTCGGGCTTGCCCGCGGGCATCTTCTCGCCGGCCCGGGATCCGCCGGAGCGGACCGTAGTGGATCGCCCTTTGTGGCGGGGCAGATAGATCGATGCCGACGTTCCTTCGCCGGTAACCGAATCGAGCGCGAGGTGGCCGCCCGACTGCCTGACGAAGCCGAACACCTGGCTGAGGCCAAGGCCGGAGCCCTTGCCGACTTCCTTGGTGGTGAAGAAGGGCTCGAGAGCCCGCTCGAGCACCTCGGGGCTCATGCCCGAGCCATTGTCGCGAACCGTGATTTGCACATACTCGCCTGGCTCGAACTGCTCGCCTTCGCGGGCATCGTCCTCGCCGAGTCGCGAATTGCCGGTTTCAATGACGAGGGTCCCGCCGCCCGGCATTGCGTCGCGGGCGTTGATCGCAAGGTTAAGGATTGCGTTTTCGAGCTGCGCCGGGTCGGCGAAGGCCCGCCACGCGCGAGGAGCGAGCCTGACCTCCAGCCGGATCGACCCGCCAAGGCTGCGCTCGAGCAGCTCGCGCATCTCCTCGATGAGCTCGTTCGGGCGGATGTCCCGAGGCGAAAGCGATTGCTGCCGGCCAAAGGCTAGCAGACGGCGGGTGAGCTCGGCGGCACGCTCGGCGGCTTCGCGCGCATGGCGGATGGCTCGGCCGACCCGGTCGAGGTCGTCTGGGCGGCGCTGGGCACCATCGAGGTTGCCAATGATCACCGTCAACATGTTGTTGAAATCGTGGGCGATACCCCCGGTCAGCTGGCCGATCGCTTCAAGCTTCTGCATATGGGCGATCTTCGCCTCGGCCGCTTCGCGCGCCCGGGCTTCGTCGACCAGCCGCCGGTTCGCCTCGCGAAGCTCGGCGGTGCGCGCCTCGACCTTGCGCTCCGTGCGACTTGCGGCCCGGACCTGCTGGTGCATCAGGAAGGCGAGCAAAAGCGAGATGAGGATTCCAGCGGCGGCGACGGCCGCCGCGACCGGGAGCGGCGAGCCGGAGGCGAAGCCCGGCGAGGAACTGATCCGAACCACCCAGTCGCGGTCGGCATTCCGCAAGATGCGCACATCGGAAAGACGGGGCCGCGCCAGCGGCTCGCTGCTGGCGAACAGCAGTCGGTCGGGCGCGACCGCGCCATCGAACACTTCGACGACGATCTCGTGAAGGTCTCGGTTGGCGAAGATGGCGCGGAACAAATCGTGGGCACGCAGCGGGCTGTACACCCAGCCGTAATGCTCGCCCTGGCGGAGCTCGCCTGCGGCGCCGCGCTCTTGCCGGTACAGGGGCGTGTAAATGAGGAATCCCGGCTGCTTGACCGGGTCGATCTCCTGGACGAGGCGGACAATTCCGCTCATCACCGCATGACCGCGATCGCGCGACGCCTCCATCGCCGCCCGCCGGGTCGGTTCGCTCATCATGTCGAAGCCGAGCGCTTCGCGGTTGCGGCGGTTCATCGGCTCGAGAAAGACAATGGTTGAATAGTCGGGTCGTTCGCCCGGCGGATTGAAGGCGAAGTCCGGGGCATTGTCGGCGCGGGCCGACTCGACGATGCGATCGAGCACGGCTTTGTCCCGGGCGTAGGCGGCATAGCCGATACCGAGCACGCCGGGGTAAAAGCGCTGCAGCCGAAGCCGATCGACATAGGCGCGGAAATCCTCGCGATCGACCACGTCGGACGCATCGAAAAAACCCGCGGCTCCGCGCAGCAGCGTTCGCTGGGCGAGCATCCGGCTCTCGATCGCCGCCACGGCGCCATCGGCGAGGCGGCTGAAGCGCGCCTCGTCGCGGCCGCGCTCGGCTCCAGCGAGGGCCAGCGACGCGACGAGCGTGGCGATCAGGCCCATGATCAGCACGGCCGCAGGCAGCGCCCAGCGGCGCGAAACGTTCATTCCGGGCGGCCTACCAGCAGGGCAAGGCCAGTCAACCGCGCTCGGCAGTCAGGCCGGGACTCCGAAAAGATCGTGCTCATCGCTGTCTTCGACCTTTACCGCAACGATGTCGCCCGCCTTCAGTTGGCCGGCGGAGCGAAGCTGGACCTCGCCGTCGATTTCCGGAGCGTCGGCCTTCGATCGGCCGGTGGCGCCGCCGCTTGCCGGGTCGACCGCGTCGATGATCACGTCGATGGTTCGGCCAACCTTGGTGCCGAGCTTTTCGGCCGAAATCCGCGCCGACAGGCCCATCAGCCGCTCCCAGCGCTCCTGCTTGATCTCGTCGGCCACAGGATCGGGCAGCGCATTTGCTGCCGCCCCCGCGACCGGCTCGAAACGGAAGGCGCCGACCCGGTCGAGCTGGGCTTCGGCCAGCCAGTCTAGGAGATATTCGAAATCTTCCTCGGTCTCGCCGGGAAAGCCGACGACGAAGGAGGAGCGGATGGTGATGTCGGGGACGATTGCCCGCCATTCGCGGATTCGCTGCAGGACCCGAGCGTCATTGGCTGGGCGGCGCATGGCGCGAAGCACCTTTGGCGAAGCGTGCTGAAAGGGGATGTCGAGATAGGGGAGGACCAGCCCCTCGGCCATCAGCGGGATGACCCGGTCGACGTGCGGATAGGGATATACATAATGCAGTCGAACCCACGGCGTCAGGCCTTCCGGAGTCTTGAGCGACCCGAGCGCGCGGGCGAGGTCTGTCATATGGGCGCGCACCTCGCCGCCTTTCCATGGCCAGGCGGCATGGCGCAGGTCGACTCCATAGGCCGAAGTGTCCTGGCTGATGACGAGCAGCTCGCTGGTGCCGGCGGCGACCAGCTTCTCGGCCTCGCGCAGGATCGCGTCGGGGCGTCGGGAGACGAGGTCGCCGCGAAGCGAGGGAATGATGCAAAAGGCGCAGCGATGGTTGCAGCCTTCGGAAATCTTCACATAGCTGTAGTGGCGCGGGGTGAGCTTCAGGCCCTGCTCGGGAACCAGGTCGAGGAATGGCGAAGGGATTGGCGGGGCGGCGTCGTGGACCGCGGCGACGACCTCCTCATATTGCTGCGGGCCGGTCACGGCGAGCACTTGCGGGAAGCGGTCGCGGATCAACTCGGCATCCTTGCCCATGCAGCCGGTCACGACCACCCGGCCATTCTCGGCAATGGCCTCGCCGATCGCCTCGAGGCTCTCGGCCTTGGCGCTGTCGAGAAAGCCGCAGGTGTTGACGAGGACGACGTCGGCGCCGGCATAGTCGGGCGACATCTCATAACCGTCGGAGCGCAGCTTGGTGATGATTCGCTCGCTGTCGACCAGCGCCTTCGGGCAGCCGAGCGAGACCAGGCCCACGCGCGGGGGCTTCGGGAGAGTGGTGGTAGCCATCGGAAGGCCGGCCATGTAGGGACGATTTCCGGCAAAATCGAGGCCTGTCCGGCGGCTAGCCGCGCGCTCGGGCGCCGATTAAGACGCCGCCGCCTCGAAGTCTTCAGGAGTTTCCAATGCGTATCGCGATGATCGGCACCGGCTATGTCGGCCTCGTATCCGGCGCCTGCTTCGCCGACTTCGGGCATGAGGTGACCTGCGTCGACAAGGACAAGGGCAAGATCGACCGGCTGAACCAGGGCATGATGCCGATTTGGGAGCCGGGGCTCGAAGCGCTGGTCAAAGCGAATGCCGAGCGCGGGAGGCTGAAGTTCACGACCGATCTGCCGGGTGGCATCGAGGGCTCGGAGGCCGTGTTCATCGCCGTCGGCACCCCGGCCCGGCGCGGCGACGGCCACGCCGATTTGACCTTCGTGTTCGAAGCGGTTCGCGAAATCGCGCGTTCGGTGAAGCCGGGCGTCGTTCTGGTCACCAAGTCGACGGTCCCGGTTGGTACCGGCGACCGAATCGCCGAACTGCTGGCCGAGGAAGGGGTCAGCGAAGTGTCGGTCGCGTCCAACCCCGAATTCCTGCGCGAGGGCGCTGCGATCCGGGACTTCAAGATCCCCGACCGGATCGTCATCGGCGCCGAGGAGGAGCGGGCGCGCGAGGTGCTCCGCGAAATATACCGGCCGCTGTTCCTCAATCAGGCGCCGATGCTGTTCACCGGCCGGCGGACGGCCGAGCTGATCAAATATGCCGCGAACGCCTTTCTCGCGACCAAGATCAGCTTCATCAACGAGATCGCCGATCTGTGCGAGACGGTTGACGCCGATGTCCAGGACGTCGCCCGCGGGATCGGCCTCGACAATCGCATTGGCGCCAAGTTTCTTCATGCCGGGCCGGGCTATGGCGGGAGCTGCTTCCCGAAGGACACGCTGGCGCTTCTCCAGACCGCGGCGGAGGCTGGAACCGAGCAGCGCATCGTCAGCACGGTCGTGTCGGTGAACGAAAATCGCAAGGCGGCGCTCGCCGACCGGGTCGAGCGGGCGATGGGAGGAAAGCTCGATCAAAAGCGAGTCGCGGTGCTCGGACTGGCATTCAAGCCGAACACCGACGACATGCGCGATGCTCCGTCGATTCCGCTGATCCGAGGCTTGATGGACAAGGGGGCCAGTGTCGCCGCCTTCGATCCCGTGTCGATGGAGCAGGCCGAGCCGCTGCTCGGCGACGTCGACTTCGCAAGCGACGCTTATGCCGCGGCCGAGGGCGCCGATGCCCTGGTGATCGTCACCGAATGGGACGAGTTCCGGGCGCTCGACCTTGCCCGGCTCGCCGGCAGGCTGAAGGGCAGGACGCTGATCGACCTGCGCAATGTCTACGAGCCGGCGGAGGCGGAACGCGCCGGGTT
>DATLGC010000110.1:0-31911 GCA_035540655.1 Sphingomicrobium sp.
CCGTAGATGCGGCGGACGTCCCACTGCCACTCATTGGCGAGCTTTTCCAGAAGGCGGTCGGCCGGGGTCTTGCCGCTCGAAACGATTTCGTGGAGCGGGTCGAGGAATCCCCCCTCATTGTCGCCCGAGCTGTTGAGCTCGCCGCGCGCGGTCAGGCCGGCGGCGGCAATGTCGAGCACCTGGCGGGCGAGATCGCGCATCGTGCCGCCGCCGGGGATCGGCGTTTCCAGAGCAAGCTTGGGGACCAGGCGGCGGAGCTCCTCGCGCTCGGCGATGGTCCAGTGCCTGACCAGATCCCAGGCGCAATCGAGCGCCTGACCGTCGTAAAGCAATCCGACCCACAGCGCCGGAAGCGCGCAGATCCGGTTCCACGGCCCGCCGTCGGCGCCGCGCATCTCGAGGAAGCTCTTGAGCCGCACTTCGGGGAAGATGGTCGACAGATGGTCGGTGAAGTCGGAGATGGTCGGTTTTTCGCCGGGAAGTGCCGGAAGCTCGCCACGAAGGAAATCGCGGAAGCTCTGGCCGGCGGCGTCGATGTACCTGCCGTCGCGGAAGACGAAATACATCGGCACGTCGAGCGCATAATCGAGGTAGCGCTCGTAGCCGAAGCCGTCCTCGAACACGAACGGAAGCATTCCGGTTCGGTCGGGGTCGGTGTCCTCCCAGATATGGCTTCGAAAGCTCTTGAAGCCGTTGGGCTTGCCTTCGGTCAGCGGCGAGTTGGCGAACAAAGCGGTCGCCACCGGCTGAAGGGCGAGACCGACTCGGAACTTCCTGACCATGTCAGCCTCGCTCGAGTAATCGAGGTTGACCTGGATGGTGCAGGTTCGGAGCATCATGTCGAGGCCGAGGCTGCCGACCGTGGGCATGTAGCGGGCCATGATCGCATAGCGGCCCTTGGGCATCATCGGCAGTTGGTCGCGGCTTTTGTCGGGCCACATGCCAAGGCCGAGAAAGCCGACACCCAGCCGCTCGCCGATCGCCTTGGCCTGGGTGAGGTGCCGGCCGGCCTCGGCGCAGGTCTGGTGAAGGTTTCTGACAGCAGCGCCCGACAATTCGAGCTGGCCCGACGGCTCGAGGCTGATCGTGCCGTCGGGGCCACTTAGCGCGATGACATTGCCGCTCTCGATCACCGGCCGCCAGCCGAACTCGGTCATGCCCATCAGCAGGTCGCGGATTCCGCCGGGTTCTCCGTGACTGGGCGCGCGATGGTCCTCGCAGCGGTAGACGAACTTCTCGTGCTCGGTGCCGATGCGCCAGTCGGCCCTGGGCTTCTCGCCACCAGCAAAGACCGCCAGCAAATCGTCGCGGCTTTCGATCGGCGGGCTGGCGCTGGTGTCGGTGCGGGTGGTCATGCGGGGCGGCGCTTAGCGCCAGTCCCCGGCCAGCGCCATATAGGCCGTGAGCGCGGCGAGCGCCGCGGTCTCGGCGCGGAGGATTCGCGGGCCGAGCGAGACGGCGACGGCATTGGGCGCGGCCCGGACGGCGGCGCGCTCCTCTTGCGTGAAGCCGCCCTCGGGCCCGGTAAGGATTACGGCCGGCCCGGGCGTGAACACCTCGGCTGCCGGCTCGCCGCCGCCCTCGTCGGCGAAATAGAGCGTACGCGCAGGCTCGCGATTGCCGAGCAGATGGGCGAGCGGCATCGGTTCGGATATGTCCGGCAGCCGGGTCCGGCCGCATTGCTCGGCGGCCTCGATGGCGATCGCCTCGAGCCGGTCGATCCGGACCCGCTCGGCGATGGTGCGCCGGGTGATCACCGGCACCAGCCGGGCCGCGCCGAGCTCGGTCGCCTTCTCGACGAGCCAGTCGGTCTGGCTGCGCTTGACCGGGGCGAAGGCGAGCCAGACGTCGGGGACGCGCTCGGCCTCGCGAGTGCGCCGATCGACGGCGAGCGTCATGCGCTTCCTGCCCGCCTCGACCATCCGCGCCAGCCACTCGCCCGAGCTTCCGTCGAAGACGAGCAGCTCGGCGCCCTCGCCCATGCGAAGCACATTGCCGAGATAATTGGCCTGGGCTGCACCAAGCTCGACCCGAGCGCCCTCGCCCAGTGCCTCGCGCACGAACAGGCGCGGCAGCGATTTCGGCGGCCAGGCGGGCGTCGCGGGCATTGGCGCCACCTACGTCATTCCCGCCGATGCGGGAATCCCCGCTTCCTGTCGCACAAGCGATGAGCGCGAAGTTTCCAATGGGCGGCCCGGCTTTGCCGCTGACGGAAGTCGGACGAACTAAGCCGTACTTCACCTGGAAGGCTCAGGGATGCCGCTATAGCGGACTGATCCGGCGGCCAGGCAGCGGGCATTCGCGAACGAACGCCCGCGCCAACGAGTCACTGGTAAGCTTACATGTCGAGCTGGCCGCGAACCGCGCCGGCCGGATATTCCATGTTGTGGACGTTGATATAATAATCTTGCGGATTCTGGATCAGCTCGCGCGCCAGTTCGCGGCTGATGGTGGTGCAAGCCTGGCTCATGCCCGAAGAAGGCGCTTGCAGGTCGACGACGACCGGGCCCGTGGAACCGGCCGGCGCTTCGTGAATATGTGCCGCCGTCGCAGGCCCGATGTCGCTGACGTTCAGCGTATAACACAGCTGGCGCTGGCCCGGGTTGATTCGAACCATGGCGGAACCGGAACCGTCGGGATCGCCGCCCTCGACGTGATTGGCGCCGCTGAGCATGATATGGAATCGCTTTCCGGTAAATTCTTGTGCTGAAACGGCCGAGGTGCCGAGAGCAGCTGCGGCAACGATTGCCGCCATGGTCATAGCGCGTCGCATGATATTCTCCTTGTCGCATGGCCCGCCGGATAGCGGGCGGCACACAAGTAACAGCAGCCAGAAGGGGCCGTTCCGCACATCGCGGTTAAGGCACGCTTTCGCGACGTTCGGGCACCAACAGCTGTTTTATCGTCGCCACCGGCTCTCTTGGGTAACAGGCAGCTATTGGTAAGGAGGGGTTGGGGCAAACGGACCTCTTGCCTAGAACGGGCCCGTGACTGCCACGAGCGACATCGTCCCGGACAGCGAGCAGCGCGGGCTCATCGGTGCCTTGCCGCCGCGCTTGAGGCCGTTCGCATCGCTGATCCGGCTCGACCGGCCGATCGGGACCTGGCTGCTGTTCTGGCCATGCGCCTGGGGCGTGGCGCTGGCCGGGGTCGGCGGGCGCTGGGACCTGCTGGCGTGGCTCGCGCTCGGCGCCTTCGCCATGCGCTCGGCAGGTTGCGTCTACAACGACATTGTCGACCGCGACCTCGACGCCCTTGTGGAGCGCACCCGGCTTCGTCCGCTGGCCAGCCGGCGCGTCAGCCTGGCCTTGGCGTGGATTCTGACCGGCATCCTCTGCCTGATCGGCCTGGCCGTGCTGCTGCAGCTGGAGCGAACCGCGCAGCTGGTCGCGCTCGCCAGCCTCGCGCTGGTCGCCGCTTACCCGTTCATGAAGCGCATCACCTGGTGGCCGCAGGCCTGGCTCGGCCTCGTGTTCAGCTGGGGCGCTTTGGTCGGCTGGCCGGCGGTGACCGGAAGCCTCGACTGGCCGGCGCTGCTCCTGTGGCTCGGCACGATCGCCTGGGTCATCGGCTACGATACCATTTACGCCATCCAGGACATGGAGGACGACGCCATCGTCGGGGTCAGGTCGAGCGCCCGTCGGCTCGGCAAGAGGACGCCGGCAGCGGTGGCGGCCCTCTACGCGCTGGCGCTTGCCGGTTGGGCCGCCGCCTTGTGGTTAGTGCGGCCGGACTGGGTGGCGCTGCTGGCGCTGGCACCGGCGGCGCTGCACCTCGCCGGCCAGGCGCTGCGAGTCGATCCCAAGGACGGCGAAGACGCTTTGAAACTGTTCCGTTCGAACCGAACGGCCGGGCTGCTGGTCTTCTTGGCGATGCTGGTCGTCGGGCTTTCGAGCCGCTAGGCGGCTGCGCTTATGCTCCGCATCGATGACGCCCGCGACACCGCTCAATCGCTCGTCGAGCGCGCCATTGCCGCCGGCGCCGACGCCGCCGACGCAATCTATGCCGGCGACCGGTCGAGCAGCGTCCAGGTGCGCCTGGGCGAGCTCGAGCAGGTCCAGCGCTCCGAAGGCGAGGAGGTCGGGCTTCGCCTGTTCCTCGGCAGCCGCTCGGCGACCGTTTCCTCGTCCGATTTCTCGGCCGAGGCGCTTGCCGCGCTGGTCGAGCGCGCGCTGGCCATGGCCTGCGAGGCGCCCGAGGATCCTTATGCCGGCCTTGCCCCGCCGGAATATCTGCACGGCGGAGCACTTCCCTTCATCGATTCCGACGACCCGGCGGAGCCCGACCCGGCCGTCCTTCGCCGCCGGGCGCTGGAAGCGGAGACCGCGGCGCTCGCCGTCCCGGGCGTGACCAATTCGAGCGGCGGTTCGGCGAGCAGCTCGGCATCGACCCTGGCCCTTGCAACCTCGGACGGCTTCGCATCGGCGTACCGGGTGAGCGGACACAGCTGTTCGGCGGCCGTGGTTGCCGGCGAAGGCTCGGCCATGCAGCGCGACCATGCCTGGCACGGCGCGCGCCATTTCGCCGACCTCGACGAAGCCGCCGCCATCGGCCGCCTCGCTGGCGAACGGGCCGTCGCGCGCATCAATCCGGTTCGGCCGAGGCCCGGGCTGATGCCAGTGCTATTCGATCCACTGGTCGCCGGATCGCTTCTCGGCCATTTCGCCGGTGCGATCAGTGGCTCGTCGGTGGCGCGCAAGTCAAGTTTCCTCCAGGACAGGCTCGGCGCCCTCGTCTTCGCTCCGGGCGTGACCATCGTCGACGATCCGTTGCGGCCGCGCGGGCTGCGCTCCCGCCCGTTCGACGGCGAAGGGGTCCGGGTCGCCCGGCGCGAGCTGATCGCAGACGGAATCCTGACCAGCTGGATAGCCGAAAGCGCCTCCGCCCGGCAGCTTGGGATCGCTCCGACCGGCCATGCGGCGCGAGGCGCCGGGGGCGCTCCGGGGGCGAGCCCGAGCAACCTTTATATCGAGTCCGGCACGCGTAGCCGCGCCGAGCTGCTTGCCGCCTTCCCCCAAGCGATCCTCATCACCGAGCTGATCGGCCAGGGCGTCAATTCCGTAACCGGCGACTACAGCCGCGGCGCCGCCGGCTTCCTCGTCCGGGGAGGCGAGATCGCCGAGCCGGTCGCCGAGATCACAATCGCCTCTAACCTTGTCGACATGTTCGCCACCCTCGAGCCCGGCTCGGACCTCGAGTTCCGCCGCGGAATCGACGCTCCTACCCTCCTGGTCCCGCAAATGACGGTCGCTGCCGCCTGAGGCGTTTCCGGAACAGCCGTCGATGGCGCCCGTTGATTGGGAAAGACCAATCGCCGGAGAAAAATCGTGAAATTTCCTTTGTATGCGTTTGCTGCCGGAGCGACCGGCCTGCTGCTGTCGCCGCCGGCGCTGGCCCAAAGCGGCCTCAGCCTGGTCCTCGACAGGAGCGAGCGGACGGTTTCCGTACATCGCGGTTCGGAAGTGGTCCGGACCTATGAAGTCGCGGTCGGCAAGGCGGGTCACGCGACCCCGCTCGGAAGCTGGGAATTCAGCCAGGTCGACATCAACCCCGACTGGACTCCGCCCGACAGCGACTGGGCCGCGGACGCGAGCTACACCCCGCCCGGTCACGCCGACAATCCGATGGGCCGGGTTCGGATGATCTTCAACCGCCCCTATTCCATCCACGGCACCGACGCGCTTCATTCGATCGGCAAGGCGGCCTCGCACGGGGCCGTCCGGATCGCCAACCGCGACGGGATCGAGCTGGCCGAACTGCTTTTGAAGGAAAGTGGAAGCTGGCAGGGGGACGCCTGGTATCAGGACATGCTGTCCAACCCGACGCGGATGTACGAAATCCCGCTCGAGCGCGGAATTCCCATCACCATTCGCCAATGAAGGTCAGGCCGCGCTGGGGAGCCTAAGCCGGGCGATTTCGATCTTCGGGCAGCGGTCCATCACCACTTTCAGCCCGGCGGCCTCGGCTTTTCGGGCGGCTTGCTCGTTGATCACGCCAAGCTGCATCCACACCGACTTCGCCCCGGCGGCGATGGCTTCGTCGACGGCATCGCCGGCGGCGAGCGGGCGCCGGAAGATGTCGACGATGTCGATCGGCTCATCGATCTCCGCGAGGCTGGCGACGACCGTTTCACCGTGAAGCTTTTCTCCGGCGAGCTGGGGATTGACCGGGATCACCCGATAGCCGCGCGACTGGAGAAAGCGCATCACTCCGTAGGACGGGCGGTTGGCCCGATCGGACGCTCCGACCATGGCGATCGTTCGGGCATCGGATAGGAGCTCGGCAATCTCCTCGTCGCGGCTAAGAGGCATGGCGATGCATCTCCTCTCGATGCAAAATGCATCAACCGCCCGCGGTATCCAGCGTCTCGATCAGCTTTGTGGCAAGCCGTGCGAAAGCGTCGGCCTCCCGACCTTTGCCAAGCGGAACTCCGGCATCCGACGCCCGGCGAAGCTCGAGCGACAGCGGCAGCCGGCCGAGGAACGGCACTCCCAGCTCCTTCGCGGCCGCCTCGGCTCCTCCGGCTCCGAACGGCTCGGACTCCTCGCCGCAATTCGGGCAGGCATAGCCCGACATATTCTCGACGATCCCGAGCACCGGCACGTCGGTCTTGGCGAACAGGTCGATCGCCCGCCTGGCATCGATCAGCGACAGATCCTGCGGCGTGGAGACGATCAGCGCCCCGGCAGGTTGCGACTTCTGGATCAGCGACAGCTGCACGTCGCCGGTGCCGGGCGGCATGTCGACCAGCAGCAGCTCGCAATCGCCCCAGTCCGCCTCGACCAGCCTGGCGAGCGCTCCGGTCGCCATTGGCCCGCGCCAGGCGAGCGCGTGACCCGGCGACACCAATTGGCCGAGCGACAGGAACTTCAATCCCTGCGCTTCGACCGGGATCAGCCGGTCGCCCTCGGCCTCAGGCCTGGCGCTGCTGCCGAGCAGCGTGGGCTGCGACGGGCCGTAGATGTCCGCGTCGATCAGTCCGACCTTGTGCCCGCTTCGCGCCAGAGCAATCGCCAGATTGGCGGCCAGGGTCGACTTGCCGACCCCGCCCTTGCCGCTGGCGATCGCGACCAGCCGGCGCATCGGCTGGGCGGCGGTCAACGCCACCCGCGCCTCGCTCACCGAAGGGATCGCCAGCGCCGCCGAGCGCAGGTCGGCCTCGAGCTGCTCGCGCCCGGCTTTCGACAGGCCGGTAGCGTCGGCGATGATCGTCGCGACACCGCCGGCAAGCTTGCGCGAGCGAATCCGGCCGGACGCGGGATGCAGGTCGAGGGCGTCGAGTGGGTCGCTGCTGGCGGTCATCGGCGGCGAGATAGGCGCTCGCCTCATGCTTGCCACTGTTTTTCGCGCGGAACGTTCCTATAAAGCCTGTCATGAGCATATTTCCGGGGTTGGGCACGCGCGCTCGCGGCCTGATGAGCGACATCAAGGGACCATGGGGAGCGCCGCCCAGCGGCGGCGGCAATGACGAGCCGCCAACCGGCGGCGGCGGACCGTGGGGAGAGCAGCCGAGGCGGCGCCGGACCGGCCAGCCGACCGGTAATGTTTCCTCGCTGGACGACTTCTTGAAGAAAAGCCGTGCTCGCTTCGGCAACGGCGGCGGCGGAGGCGGCGATGGAATGCCGTTCCGGCCGAGCGGATCGCTCCTCTTCTGGGCGGCAATCGCGCTTGGCGCATTGTGGCTGCTCGGGACCACCTTCCACCGCATTTCGCCCGAAGAACGCGGAGTCGTCACCCGCTTCGGCGCCTACAGCCACACGCTCAGTCCGGGCATCGGCTTCACCTTCCCGGCCCCGATCGACCGCGTGATCAAGGTCGACGTCGAGAATATCCGCAACATCGATCTCGGCTCGACCGGCGCCGAGACGCTGATGCTGACCGGCGACCAGAACATCATCGACATCGCTTATTCGGTGCGCTGGAACATCCGCGATCCGGAATCCTATCTGTTCCAGCTCGCCAAGCCCGACGAGAGCATCCGCGAGGTCGCCGAAAGCGCGATGCGCGCCGTGGTCAGCGGAGTGACCCTCAACGACGCCATCGGCGAAGGCCGAGGCGAGATCGAGGCGCGGGTGACCGAGACGATGCAGCAGATCCTCGACGCCTATCGCGCCGGGGTCAGCATCCAGGGCGTGGCGATCAAGCAGGCCGACCCGCCGCAGGCTGTCAACGACGCCTTCAAGGAAGTCACGGCCGCCCAGCAGCAGGCCCAGAGCTATATCAACGATGCCCGCGCCTATGCGCTCCAGCTGACCGCCAAGGCGCAGGGCGAAGCGACCGCGTTCGACCGGATTTACGAGCAATATCGGCTTGCGCCGGACGTCACCCAGCGGCGCATGTATTATGAAACGATGGAGAGAGTGCTGAAGAACGTCGACAAGACCATCGTCGAGGCGCCGGGAGTCACGCCCTATCTCCCGCTTCCGCAGGTCGAACGGACCGTTCGCGGAAACGCCGCTGGAGGCGGCCAATGATGGAGCTTTTCCGCCGCCGGCCGATCCTCTCCGCCTTCATCGGGCTGTTCGTTCTGGTCGTCCTGCTCGGCAGCTTCCCGATCGTTCCCGAAACCAAGCAGGCGGTCATCGTCCGCCTCGGCAAGCCGGAGCGGATCATCAACCGCTTCGGCCCCAACCAGCCGATCGGCCAGACCGGCGCCGGAATCACCTGGCGCCTGCCGTTCATCGAAAATGTCGTGTGGATCGACAAGCGCGTGCTCGACGTCGACATGGAGCGCCAGCAGGTTCTGTCGACCGACCAGCTTCGGCTCGAGGTCGACGCCTTCGCCCGCTTCCGGATCGTCGATCCGCTGCGAATGTACATCAGCGCCAGGAGCGAGGACAGGGTGCGCGAGGCGCTCCGCCCGATCCTCGGCTCGGAGCTTCGCAACGAGCTCGGCAAGCGCCCGTTCGCCGCGCTCCTGTCGCCCGAACGCCAGGGCGTGATGGAGAATGTCCGCCGCGAGCTCGACCGGGTGGCGCGCCAATATGGCGCCCAGATCATCGACGTTAGGATCAAGAAGGCCGACCTTCCGACCGGGACGCCGCTCCAGTCGGCCTATGACCGGATGCGCACGGCCCGGCTTCAGGAAGCGCGCTCGATCCGCGCCCAGGGCGCCAAGCAGGCGCAGATCATCCGCGCCGAGGCCGATGCCGAGGCCGCCCGAACTTATGCGGCCGCGTTCGGGAAAGATGCGCAATTCTATGAGTTCTATCGGGCGATGCAGTCCTACGAGGAAACCTTCATCGGCGACGCCAACGATCGGGCCGCGCCGTCGAGCATCGTCATGTCGCCGCAGAACGAATATCTGCGGCAATTCACTGGACGGGGGCGCTGAGGCTTCGTTCAAATCGCATTCATGGTCTCGGACGTTTGCAGGAAGGACGTTCGTCCAGCTGAAGAGGTATCGATGAAATCGTCGAAGGAGTCCGGCAAAGTGCGCTATGCCTATGGGGTCGCATCGGCCCTTTTACTGGGTGGAACTGCTTTCTCCCTCGCAACCGGCCAGGCCGGAGCCCAGGTCGCCCAAAATGCGCCGAGGGCGTTGGCCCCGGTTCCCGGTGCGCCGATGTCCTTTGCCGACCTGTCCGCGCGGCTTCAGCCCGCGGTGGTCAACATCTCGACCCGGCAGCGGGTCCCGGTCCGAACCCAGACCGACCCGTTCGAGGAATTCCTCCGCCGGTTCGGATTTCCTGAATCGACCCCGGGGACGCCCGGAGCGCCGGGGCCGCGGACGAGGGAGACCGGATCCCTCGGATCGGGCTTCATCATCTCGGCCGACGGCTTCATCGTCACCAACAACCATTTGATCCAGGGCGCGGGCGGCGCCGGGGTGGTCGACAGCGTCACCGTCACGACCGTCGATCGGCGGGAATATACCGCCCGCGTGGTCGGACGCGATCCGGCCTCGGACCTCGCCCTGCTCAAGATCGAAGGCACCAACCTGCCCTACGTCCAGTGGGGCGATTCGACCCGCGCCCGGGTCGGCGACTGGGTGCTCGCGATCGGGAATCCCTACGGGCTCGGCGGAACCGTGACGGCCGGAATCATCTCCGCGCTTCACCGCGGGATCACTGGCGTCGGCGCCTACGACCGCTACATCCAGACCGATGCCAGCATCAACATGGGCAATTCGGGCGGGCCGATGTTCGACCTCAATGGCAATGTCATCGGAATCAACACGGCGCTAATCTCGCCAACCGGTGCCTCGGTCGGCATCGGCCTTGCCATTCCCGCCGAGCTCGCTCGGCCGGTGATCGAATCGCTTCGCCGCGGCCAGCGTCCGCAGCGCGGCTATCTCGGAGTCGGCCTCCAGCCGCTCGACGAGAATGTCGCCGCCGCCCTCGGCCTGCCGAAGGATCGCGGCGAGCTGGTCCGCTCGATCCAGCCGGGCGAGCCGGCTGCGCGCGCCGGAATCCAGCAGGGCGACGTCATCGTCCGGGTCAACGGCCGCGACGTCACGCCCGACGAAACCGTGTCCTTCCTCATCGCCAATACTCCGGTCGGCACCCGGGTGCCGGTGGACATCATCCGCGACGGGCGGCCACGCACGGTTCAGGTCACGGTCGGCCAGCGCCCGACCGAGGAGGAGCTTGCGCGCCAGCTCGGCGCCGAGGGCGAGCAGGGCTTCCCCGAAGAGTCGGCGCCCGCCACCCCCGGGCCGCAGATGCTCGGATTGTCGCTGCAGCCGCTTACTCCGGCCATCGCCCGGGCGGTCAATTTGCCGGCCGACGCGCGCGGGGTCATCGTGACGGCGGTCGATGCCAATAGCGACGCCGCCGAGCGTGGCATCCGCCGGGGCGACCTGATCATGTCGGTCAACCGCCAGCCGGTCACCACCCCGGCGCAGGTCCAGCAAGCCGTCGAGGCTGCTCGCCGGGCCGGTCGCACCAGCGTCTTGCTGCTGGTCAAGCGCGGCACCGCCCCCGAGGCGTTCGTCGGAATCCAAATCGGCGGCCGCTAATTTCCCTGCGGCCGGTGGCCACCGACTGGCATTGCCCGGCGGTGATTCCGTTGGGCTGGCCGGGAATGCACCTTTTGACGCGACGAGTGTTTTCCTCATCGCGCGGGAGTGAGGGCGGCGATGACTGAGTCGAGGGAGGGGAACGCATCGGAACTGGACGCCGGCCACGGCAGGCCGGTCGACGATGCCTTGCAAGGGGCGTCGCAACGGCTCAACGCGATCATCAACAACACACGCATGGCCGTGTTCATGATGGACGACCGTCAGCATTGCGTCTTCATGAACCGCGCGGCCGAGGAACTGACCGGCTACAGCTTCGCCGAAACCCAGGGGCGGCCGCTGCACGACGTCATTCACCACAAGCACCCCGACGGCCGGGACTACCCGCTCGAGGACTGCCCGATCGACCGCGCCTTCCCCGAGGACGACCAGGTCGAGGGCGAAGAGGTGTTCGTCCACAAGGACGGGCATTTCTATCCGGTCGGCTTCACCGCCTCGCCCATTCGTAACGACTCCGGCCAGCCGATCGGCACCGTCATCGAGGCGCGCGACATCAGCGAGGAGAAGCGGGCCGAGGACGCACTGCGCGAGCAGAGCCGAATCCTCGAAACGCTCAACCGAACCGGGGCGGCGCTGTCCGGCGAGCTCGACCTGCAGAAGGTCGTCCAGATGGTCACCGACGCCGGCGTCGAGCTGACCGGCGCCCAGTTCGGCGCCTTTTTCTACAACGTGATCAACCAGTCGGGCGAGAGCTACATGCTCTACACCCTGTCCGGGGCCGAACCCTCGCAGTTCGACTTTGGAATGCCGCGCAACACGGCGGTCTTCCACCCGACCTTCAGCGGCGAAGGGACGATCCGCTCGGACGACATCACCATGGACGAGCGTTATGGCAAGAATGCTCCGCATCACGGCATGCCGGAAGGCCATTTGCCGGTTCGGAGCTATCTCGCCGTCCCGGTTGCCAGCCGCTCCGGCGAGGTGGTGGGCGGGCTGTTCTTCGGCCATGAGAAAAGCGGCTGCTTTACCAGCGCCCACGAGCGGCTGGTGCAGGGTCTCGCCTCGCAGGCGGCGATCAGCATCGACAATGCTCGGCTCTATCAGGCGGTGCAACGCGCCAACGAGCTGCTCGAGCAGCGCGTGGAGGAACGGACCGCCGAGCTGGAACGCGCCAACGAGGCGCTCCGCCAGGCGCAGAAAATGGAGGCCATCGGCCAGCTGACCGGCGGCATCGCCCACGACTTCAACAATATGCTGACCGTGATCCTCGGCTCGGCCGATGTCCTCAAGCGCCCCGGGCTCGACGAGGACAAGCGGGCGCGTTACGTCGATGCCATCGCCGAGACCGCCGACCGCGCGGCCCGGCTGACCAGCCAGCTGCTGGCCTTTGCCCGACGCCAGGCGCTGAAGCCGGAAACGTTCGACGCCGGGCAGCGCGTCGCGGCCGTCGCCGAGATGCTCCGGGCGCTTCTCGGATCGCGCATTCGGCTGCACGTCGACGCCGAGTGCGATCGATGTTTCATCGAAGCCGACGTCACCCAGTTCGAAGCCGCTCTGGTCAACATGGCGGTCAACGCGCGCGATGCGATGGACGGCGAGGGCGAGCTTCGGATCGCGGTCGAGCGAGTCGACCAATTGCCGCCGGACCTGGCGGCCACCGAGCGGGGTCCCTTCGTCGCGGTCAGCGTGACCGACAGCGGCCAAGGCATCGAGCCGACCGATCTCGACAAGATTTTCGAGCCGTTCTTCACCACCAAGTCAGTCGGCAAGGGGACCGGCCTCGGGCTTAGCCAGGTCTATGGCTTCGCCAAGCAATCGGGCGGGGAAATCGGCGTGAAAAGCGAGCTCGGCAAAGGCTCCGTCTTCACCATCTACCTGCCCGAAGTGCCGCCGGCGACGGCGGCGCAGGCTGTGGATTCGCCGTCCGAGCGCGCTCAGCACCGGGGCGGCCGGGTCCTGGTCGTCGAGGACAATCGCGAGGTGGGAAGCTTCGCCGAGCAAGTGCTCGCCGACCTCGGCTACGACACGACCCTGGCATCGAACGCCGACGAGGCGATGGCTCACCTGGCTGACGGCCGCGGATCCTTCGACGTCGTTTTCAGCGACGTGGTCATGCCGGGAATCGACGGCATCGAGTTCGCCCGGCAGGTTCGCGGCAGATGGCCAGACCTGCCGGTGGTCCTGACCAGCGGCTACAGCCATGTCCTCAGCGACCGGACGCCGACCGGCTTCCCGCTGGTTCAAAAGCCCTATTCCCTGGAAAGCCTGCAAAAGGCCCTGTCGCAGGCCCTGCGCGACTGACGCCCCTTGCGCTTGGCCGCGCCTGGAGCGAGTGTGCGGGCCGCAGGCAGGAGCAAGGTCAGCATGCCCTTCTATATCCGCAAGGCGTTCAAGGTCGGTCCGGTGAGGTTCAACCTGTCGAAATCCGGCCTCGGCGCCTCCGTTGGAGTCACCGGCCTTCGCGTCGGCGCCGGGCCCAAGGGCCGCTACGTCCATGCCGGGCGCGGGGGTCTTTACTTTCGCAAGCGGCTGCCCTCGCAACAGGAATCCGATCCCGGTCCAGCCGGCACTGCTGCTGGACGAACCGAATCCGCGCCCAAGGATGGGCTTGCTCGCTGGATCGGCAAGCTGTTCCGTGGCCGCTGACGCCGATGCGCTGATCGAAACGCTGGAGCGCGAGTGGCGCGACGCTTTGTGCGCCAAGGACATCGACCGGCTTCGCACCCTGATCCATCCCGACTTCCGGCTCATCGGAAGCCGCTCGGCGAGCGTCTTCACCATGACTCGCGAACAATGGCTCGACGCCATCCAGGAGCGCGAGGTCGTCGCCATCCGGCTGGCGATCCGCGATTCGGCGGTGCTCGACCAGGTGATGGTCGGGACGATCGAGGCCCGCTGGTCGGTGAGCTATCTCGGCCGGCAGATCGACGACTGCGTGATCCTCACCGATGTCTGGGTGTTCGACGAGGGCTGCTGGCGGGTGATCCGAAGACACTCGAGCCCGGTCCCGGACAAGGAATGCGCGGTCTAGCCGCGGCCGCGATAGGGCTTGACCCCCTGGTCCGGAATCCACAGGCCTCCGGGCGGCTCGCCGCTTTGCCAGAAAATGTCGATCGGAATTCCGCCGCGCGGGTACCAATAGCCGCCGATGCGAAGCCACCTGGGCTTCATCTCGCGGGCCAGCCGCTGGCCGATTCCGACCGTCACCTCCTCGTGAAAGCCGCAATGGTTGCGGAAGGAGCCGAGGAACAGCTTGAGGCTCTTGCTCTCGACGATTGTCTCGCCCGGCGCATAGTCGATGACCAGGTGGGCGAAGTCGGGCTGGCCGGTGACCGGGCACAGCGAGGTGAATTCCGGCGCGGTGAAGCGCACCAGGTAAAGCGCGCCTTGCCGCGGATTGGGCACATAGTCGAGCGCGGCCTCTTCGGGCGATGCCGGCAGCGGCGCCGACTTGCCAAGATGCGTCGTCTCCATCGCCAGCGAACTAGCAGTTGACAGCCGTCATTGCGAGGAGCGTAGCGACGAGGCAAATCCACCTCTCGGTGGCCGTGGATTGCTTCGTCTCGCTCGCATTGACGAAAGGGTCATATGGACGATCTGGTTTCGACCGGCTGGCTTGCCGATCATCTCGGGCAAGCCGACGTCCTGCCGGTCGACTGCAGCTTCTTTCTTCCCGGCAGCGGCCGCGACGCGCGAGCCGAATTTGTCGAGCGGCACATCCCCGGCGCGCGCTTCCTCGACATCGACGAGGTCAGCGACAGGTCGCATTCGGCGCCGCACATGCTTCCGTCCGCCGACGCCTTCGGCCGGGCGATGGAGTCGATTGGCATCGGCCGCGACGACCGGATCGTCGTCTATGACAATTCCCCGCTTCGCACCGCCGTGCCCGGCTGGTTCATGTGTCGCCATTTCGGCGCGGAGCGGGTGGCCGTGCTCGACGGCGGATTGACCAAATGGACCTCCGAGAGCCGGCCGGTCGAAAGCGGCGAGCCGGAGCCGCGAAATGCCCGTTTCGAGGCGGCCGAGCGATCGGGCGAAGTCACGAGCATGGCCGAAATCCGACTCGGCCTCGGAATGCCGCTGGTCGATGCGCGCGGCCGCGCCCGTTTCGAAGGGCGCGAGCCCGACCCTCGCCCGCTAATCGCCGCCGGCCATATCCCGGGCGCTCGCAACCTGCCCTTCGCCGATCTCTACAATGATGACGGCACCTTCCGCCCGGCCGGCGAGATCCGGAAGGCCTTCGCCGCCGCCGGAGTCGATCCGGAGCGGCCGTTCGTCGCCAGCTGCGGCTCCGGGGTAACCGCCAATTCTCTGATCTTCGCGGCGCGGCTGCTGGGCAATCGCGATGCCCGGCTCTACGACGGCAGCTGGAGCGAATGGGGCGCCGATCCGTCGACTCCCAAGGCGACCGGTCCGGCGAGCTGAGCCCCTCGCGCAGGTGACAGTGCGGCGGCGCATCTGATAGCGCTTTCGCTTATGCCATTGAGCGCCGCCACCTCCGCCCGCGAAATCCTGACCGGCCTGCACAATGTCATGGCCAGCCGAGGCAGCGCCCAGGGCAAGCTCGACAAGGTCGTCGACCTGATCGCCGAAGCGATGGGCAGCGAGGTCTGCTCGATCTATTTGCTTCGCGACAACAAGCTCGAATTGTTCGCCACCCGCGGCCTTCGCAAGGAAGCGGTCCACGTCACGCGCCTCAGGATGGGCGAAGGGCTGGTCGGGACGATCGCCGAGGAAGGCCGAATCCTCAACCTCGCCGAGGCCGCCGAGCATCCCGAGTTCGTCTATCGGCCCGAAACCGGCGAGGAGCGCTTCCACAGCTTCGCCGGAGTGCCGATCATCCGACTCGAGAGCGCGATCGGAGTGCTCGCCGTCCAGCACGCCGAGCCGCGCCGATACGAGGACGTCGAGATCGAGGCGCTTCAGACCGTTGCGATGGTCTTGTCGGAAATGATCGCCGGGGCCCGGCTGGTCGACGGCTCGCGCCGGGGAACGCGCTCCGACGCCGGTCCCTTGCGCCTGTCGGGTCTCAAATTGGTCACCGGAATGGCGAGGGGCGAAGCGGTGTTCCACCAGCCCCGCGTGCTCGTCGAGCATACCGTCGCCGAAGACATCGAGGCGGAGCGCGAGCGCGTCTATTCCGCCTTCCGAAAGATGCGCGACCAGATCGAGGCGATGACCCGCGAGGCCGAGTTCGGCACTGCCGGCGAGCATCAGGAAATTCTCGAGACCTACAAGATGTTCGCCTATGACGAGGGCTGGTCGCGGCGGATCAACGAGGCGATCGACAGCGGCCTTACCGCCGAGGCGGCGATCGAGCGAGTCCACCAGCGGATGCGCGCGCGGATGCGCGACATCGACGACCCGATCCTCGCCGAGCGCCTCCACGACCTCGAGGATTTGTCCAACCGGCTGCTTCGAATCGTCTCGGGCCGGATGGGCACCGCCGCCCAGACCGGTCTTGCCCGCGACACGGTGCTGGTCGCCCGCAACCTCGGGCCGGCCGAGCTTCTCGAATATGACCGTCGCCGGCTGAAGGCGGTGCTTCTCGAGGAAGGATCGCTGACCGCCCACATGACCATCGTCGCCCGGGCGATGGGGGTTCCGGTCGTCGGCCGGCTCCAGGACATCCGCCACTGCGTCAACGAAGGCGAGACCATCCTCGTCGACGGCGACAGCGGCAGCGTCATCGTCCGGCCCAACCGCACGCTTGCGACCGCCTTCGACCAGCGGATGGCGATGAGCCAGAAGCGCAAGGCCGAGTTCGCCGCGATCCGCTCGCTTCCCGCGATTACAACCGACGGCAGCGCGATCAGCATCATGGTCAATGCCGGGCTCGCCGAGGACGCCGCAGCGCTCGAGCTGACCGGGGCCGACGGAATCGGCCTGTTCCGGACCGAGTTCCAGTTCCTCGTCTCGGCGACCCTTCCGGGGCGCGAGCGCCAGCAGCGGCTTTACACCAAAGTGCTCGACGCCGCCGGCAACCGGCCGGTCGTTTTCCGAACCGTCGACATCGGCGGCGACAAGGCGCTGCCCTACATTGCCGACGTCAAGGACGAATCCGAAAATCCGGCGATGGGGTGGCGGGCGCTTCGACTGTCGCTCGACCGCTCGACACTGATGAAGGCCCAGGCCAGGGCGCTGATCGAAGCTTCGGCCGGACGGGTGCTCAGGGTCATGTTCCCGATGATTTCCGAGCCGTGGGAATATGACGATGCGAGACAATTGTTCGAGGAGCAGGTCGCCTGGGCGAAGGGCGCCGGCCGGTCGCTTCCCTCGCGCATCGAATTCGGCGCCATGCTAGAGGTGCCGAGCCTTGCCGAGATGCTCGACCAGCTGCTCCCCAACATCGATTTCCTGTCGATCGGGACCAACGACCTCACACAGTTCCTGTTCGCCGCCGACCGGTCCGACCCGCGCCTGGCCGAACGCTACGACTGGCTCAGCCCATCGATCCTGCGCTTCCTCCGCCGGGTTTTGGCCACCGCCGGCGAAGCCAATGTCCCGGTCCGGATCTGCGGCGAGATGGCCGGCCGGCCGCTCGAGGCGATGGCCCTGATCGGCATCGGCGCCGACAATTTCTCCATCACTCCGGCCGCCGTCGGGCCGATCAAGGCGATGGTCCGCTCCCTCGATTCCGCGGCCATCCGCCAGCGACTCGACCAGCTGCTCAGGAAACCGCCGCGCAACCTTCGCAAGGCGCTGGCCGACTGGGCCCGAAAGCATTCGGTTTCGCTCGCCTGACGGTCCGGCGGAAACGGTTGACACCTCGCGGCCCTGCTTGGACAACGGACCCCGGGCTGGAGAAGGTGAGCATGGACGAAACGGAGGAAAGCGAAGTCATTTCGGTTGGCGAGCGCCTGCGCACGGCGCGCGAGAAAAAGGGCCTCACCTTGGAGGAGGTCGCCAGCCAGACCCGCATTCCCCGGCGTCACCTCGAAAGCGTCGAAGCGAGCGACTGGGAACGGCTTCCGGCGCCGACCTACACCATCGGCTTTGCCAAAAGCTACGCCGCCGCCGTCGGCCTCGACCGCACCGAGATCGGCGAACAATTGCGCGGCGAAATGGGCGGGCAGCGCCCCTCGACTGTCGCCACCGAAAGCTTCGAGCCCGCCGACCCGGCTCGGACCATGCCCAAATGGCTGGTGCTCGGCGCGATCCTCGCCGTCCTTCTCGTCGTTCTCCTGTTCAGCTGGCTCAGCCAGCGCGAGCTCCAGCCGGCCGCCGATCCCGAGGCCGATCGGCCGGGCCTGACCGCCGAGACGGCTCCGCCGCCGGTTCCGCCCGCTCCCGCCGCGCCGGCGCAAGGTCCGGTGGTGATCACCGCAAGCGAGGAAGCTTGGATCCAGGTTAGGGACGGCGGAGCGACCCTGCGCGAGGGGATTCTCGGCCCGGGCCAGAGCTTCGAGGTTCCGGCGAGCGCGAGCGCGCCGGTGCTCACCACCGGCAAGCCGGAGGCGCTGCGAATCTCGGTCGGGACCGCCGACGCTCCGCCGGTCGGCCCGGCCGCGACCACGGTGCGCAACGTCAGCCTTCGTCCCGCCGACCTGATGCAGAGGCGGGAGGGGGCGACTCCGACCCCGCCGGCGCCCAGCGCTCCGCCCATGGTGCAAAATACCGCCGGCTAGCGGGATTCATCCTCGCGAAAGCTGGCGTCAGCCATTAAACCGTCAGCCGATTCAATCCCGTGGGGGGAATATGAAGTCCGCCTATCTCCGTTTCGCAATTCCCGCCGCGCTCGTGCTCGGCCTTTCCGTCACGCCGGCGCTCGCCCAGCGCCAGCCGACTCCCGAGCAGCGCATCGACCGTCTCGAGCGACAGCTTCAGCAGGTCCAGCGGCAAATATTCCCGCGCGGGCGCCCGGCCGACACCGCGGGCTTCATCGACGAGCCGGCCGCCACCCAGTCGGCGGTCATGACCCTCGATCAGCGCCTGATGGTGCTCGAGCGCCAGCTCGCCGAAATGCTCCGCCTTGCCGAGGAGAACGGCCACCGGGTCGCGACCATGGAGAGCGAACTCGGCCGGCTCCGTTCGGACCAGGACCGCCGCTTCCGCTCGCTTGAAAGCGCGCTCGCCGACGCCCAGTCGGCGCGCGCCGCCGAACCCGCGCCGGTCCTTGCCGAAGCCGTTCCGGCGCCCCTCGTGTCGCGGCCCAGGGTCGAGACTACGCCGGCGAACCGCCAGCCAGCTGCAGCTCCGCCCGCCGCCGCTCCCGCCCAGCGGCCGACCGCCACCCAGCCGGCCCTCACCGCCTCGTCGGTCGAGGCCGGCGAAGCTGCCTATGACGAGGGTTTCCAGCTGTGGCGCGCCGGCAAATACGACCAGGCGATCGCCGCTCTTCGGGCAATGGCCTCTTCCTTCCCCGGCCACCGCCGGGTCAGCTGGGCCAACAACCTTGCCGGCCGGGCACTGCTCGACAAGGGCCAGCCGCGGGCCGCGGCCGAGGCGCTGCTCGCCAACTACCGCTCCAACCCGCGCGGCGAACGGGCGGCCGACAGCCTGTTCTACCTCGGCCAGGCGCTGGCCAAGCTCGGCCAGGCGAGCCAGGCCTGCAAGGCCTATGCCGAGCTCGAGGAGGTCTATCCCAACATGCGCGCCGAGCTTCGCGGGCTGCTTCCCAAGGCCAAGAGCGAAGCCAAGTGCGGCTGATCCTCCCCGGCCTCGGGAAGGAGACCGTCCGCCGGAGCTGAATGGTCGAGCGGGCGTCGAGCCGCTAGACAGCCCTCGTGCAGCCGCCTGACGCCAGCCTCGTCGCCCGCTTCGCCGGCGACCTCGACTCGCTGATCTCGGCCGAGGTTAGGATCGGGATCGCCGTTTCCGGCGGCCCCGACAGCCTCGCCTTGCTGCTGCTCGCCGCTGCTGCCCGTCCGGGCGCCGTCGAGGCGGCGACGGTCGACCACCGGCTTCGGCCCGACAGCGGCGACGAGGGAAAGATCGTTTCGGCGATCTGCGGCCGCTTGGGGGTGCCGCACGAAATCCTGCCGCTCGAGTGGAGCGAGCAGCCCCAGTCCAACCTGCAGGCGCGGGCCCGGGCGCTCCGCTACGACCGGCTTGCCGACTGGTCTCGGCGACAGGATCTCGCCGCAATTGCCACCGGCCACCATGCCGACGACCAGGCCGAAACCCTGCTCATGCGCCTCGCTCGCGGCTCGGGCCTGTCGGGCCTGTCGGCCATTCGCGCCATTGCCGAGCTTCGCTCGGGCTGCGTCATCATCCGGCCGCTTCTGCGCTGGCGTCGCGCGGAGCTCGCGGCGATCGTCGATCAGGCCGGGCTCGTCGCGATCGACGATCCATCGAACCGCGACCCGCGCCACGACCGGACCCGGGCCCGTTCGCTGCTCGCCGCGATGCCATGGGCCGACCCGGTTCGCCTCGCCGAAGCGGCCGGCCACTTGCGCGAAGCGGACGAGGCGCTCGCCTGGACCACTCGCAGGCTAGCCGCCGAACGGGTGTCGAGGACCGGTTCGGCGATCGACATCCAGCCCAGCGGCCTGCCGGGCGACATCCAGCGGCGGCTCCTTCTCGATTGCCTGGCCGAGCTTGGCGCTCCGTCCCCGTCCGGGCCGGAGCTCAGCCGGGCGCTGGGCGCGCTTCGCGACGGCCGGACCGTCACGCTTGCCGGGATCAAGCTCGAGGGCGGCTCGACCTGGCGGCTCTCCCCAGCGCCGCCCCGCCGCTAAACCGCGTCCGGGCGCATTGTCATTAAGCTGTTCGCGCCTATTTTAGCGTATAAGGGGCGCAAGGCCCGCACTGGACGAGAGACATGAACGAGAAAAAGCCCGGCAATCCCTGGACCAAGAGCCTGCTGATCTGGGTCGGCGTGCTGTTCGGTCTCGTCCTGTTCGTCCAGATGGTCGACGGCCCGCGGGCCGCGGCGACCGAGACCATCCCTTATTCCGAATTCGTCCGCCAGATGAACGAGGGCAATGTCCAGTCGGTCACCACTGCCGCGACCAGCACCGGCAACCAGGTGCTCACCGGCAAGCTTTCCGGCGGCGAGGCGTTCCGCACCGTCGCCCCGGCCGATGCCCAGGTGACCGAGCGGCTGCTCGACCGCGGAGTCCAGGTCCAGGCCAAGGAAGCCGAGCAGTCGAGCTTCTGGCTGATCCTCCTCTATCAGTCCCTGCCTTTCCTCCTGATCCTCGGGATCAGCATCTTCATCATCCGCCAGATGCAGAAGAACGCCGGCTCCGGCGCCATGGGCTTTGGCAAGAGCCGCGCCCGCCAGCTGACCGAAAAGCAGGGCCGGGTGACCTTCGCCGACGTCGCCGGCATCGATGAGGCCCGCGAGGAGCTTCAGGAGATCGTCGAATATCTGAAAGACCCCGGCAAGTTCGCCCGGCTCGGCGGCAAGATCCCCAAGGGCGCGCTTCTGGTCGGTAGCCCGGGCACCGGCAAGACCCTGCTCGCCCGGGCCATCGCCGGCGAGGCTGGCGTGCCCTTCTTCACCATCTCCGGTTCGGATTTCGTCGAGATGTTCGTCGGAGTCGGCGCCAGCCGAGTCCGCGACATGTTCGACCAGGCTAAGAAATCGGCGCCGTGCATCGTCTTCATCGACGAGATCGACGCCGTCGGCCGCCATCGCGGCGCCGGCCTCGGCAACGGCAATGACGAGCGCGAGCAGACCTTGAACCAGCTGCTGGTCGAGATGGACGGCTTCGAAGCCAATGAAGGCATCATCATCATCGCCGCCACCAACCGGCCCGACGTGCTCGACCCGGCGCTGCTTCGCCCAGGCCGCTTCGACCGGCAGGTGGTCGTGCCCCGGCCCGACATCGACGGCCGCGAGCAAATCCTCGGCGTCCACATGAAGAAGGTGCCGCTGGCCCCCGACGTCGATGCCCGGGTGATCGCCCGCGGAACGCCCGGCTTTTCCGGCGCCGACCTCGCCAACCTGGTCAACGAGGCCGCGCTTCTCGCCGCGCGCAAGGGCAAGCGCCTGGTCGCCATGCAGGAGTTCGAGGAGGCCAAGGACAAGGTGCTGATGGGCACCGAGCGCAAGTCGATGGTGATGACCGAGGACGAGAAGAAGATGACCGCCTATCACGAGGCCGGTCACGCCGTCGTCGCCCTCCACGAGCCGGCTTCGGACCCTATTCACAAGGCGACCATCATCCCTCGTGGCAGGGCTCTCGGAATGGTCATGCGCCTGCCCGAGCGCGACAATTACTCCTACCACCGCGACAAGATGTACGCGAACCTCGCCGTCGCCATGGGCGGCCGGGTCGCCGAGGAGATCATCTTCGGCCACGACAAGGTGTCCTCGGGCGCGTCGTCGGACATCAGCTATGCCACCGGGCTGGCCCGCGACATGGTCACCCGCTGGGGCATGTCCGACGCGCTTGGCCCGCTGCAATATGCCGAGGCCGACGAGGAAGTGTTCCTCGGCTATTCGGTCAACCGCCAGCGCAACATGTCCGACGAGACCGCCCGGGCGATCGACAAGGAAATCCGCCGGATCGTCGAGGAAGGCTATGAGCGGGCGAAGACCGTGCTCGAGGAGAACCGCGACGAGCTCGAGACTCTCGCCAAGGCCCTGCTCGAATATGAGACCCTGAGCGGCGAGGAGATCAAGATCGTCCTCGACGGCGGAAGCATCGACCGCGGCGGATCGTCGCGCCCGGCGGTTCCGACGGCCGGCTCGTCGATCCCCAAGGCCAAGCGCCCCCGCCCGCGCGGAATCGGCGGCCCCGCCCCCGCCGGGGCCTGACCGGCTCCGCCGGCGCGCACCGCTCCTAACGGCCCGATTCGATTACCCATGGCTGCCCGGCGACGGCGACCATGACCCTGTCGCCGACCGTGGGAGGCTGCCCGGCCGTTCGCATCACCAGCCGCTGATCGCCAGCGCTAAGCTCCACTTCGAAATAGGCGCCTCCGAACTTGACGTCGGCGACCACGCACTCGGTCCCGGCCTCGGCGATTGCCAGCACTTCGGGCCGCACCAGGACCGCCGCCGGACCGTCGCCGACGTGAGGCGCCGGGACTGCGCCGATCAGGCAGTGGGCGATCCCGCCCGCGACCGTCCCGCTTAGGGCATTGACCCGCCCGAGCAGGGCGGCGGCGCCGATCGAGGCTGGTTGGTTGTAGCAGTTCATCGGCGGCCCGCACTGCACGATCCGCCCCTCGCTCATCAGCGCCAGTTCGTCGCCGACCAGCATCGCTTCCTCGGGATCGTGGGTGACGATCATGATCGCCGAATCGCTTTCGCGAAGGCCCGAGACGATCCGGTCGCGCACCTGCGCCCTCAATTCCCCGTCTAGGCCCGAGAAAGGTTCGTCGAGAAGCAATGCCACCGGTTCGGGAGCAAGCGCCCGGGCGATGGCGATTCGCTGCTGCTCGCCGCCCGACAGGGTGTGCGGCCAGGCGTCGGCCCGGTGGGCGAGGTTGAACCGCTCGAGCAGTTCCACGCTCCGCCGCCTGCGTTCGGGCGCGGGCAGGTGCCTCAACCCGAAGGCGATATTCTCGGCCGCGGTGAGATGCGGGAACAGCGCGAAATCCTGGAAAACCAGGCCGATTCCGCGCTTTTCCGGCGGCACGAACGCGCCCGCCCCGAACAGCAGCCGGTCCCTTGTCCTCAGCTCGCCCCCATCGGGCTGCTCGAGCCCGGCAATCAGCCGCAGCAGGCTGCTCTTGCCGCAGCCCGACGGGCCGAGCAGGCACAGGATTCGCCCCGAATGAAGCGAGAGATCGGCACGATCGACCGCGATTGCCGCGCCATAGCGCTTGGACAATTGCCTTGCCGACAGCACCGGGCTGGGAACCGCTTTCATCGCTCCCGGCCCTCGTCGCCGGGCCGCGAGGCGGCGATCCTTCGGCTCAGCCAGATCACCGGCGGAAGCGCCAGCGCGATGATCAGCAGCGACGGCCAGCCGGCTTGGCCCAGCCGCTCGTCGAGCGCATAATTGTTCGCGCTTACCGCCAGTGTGTCGAAGTTGAAGGGACGCAGCATCAGGGTCGCCGGAAGCTCCTTCAATATGTCGACGAACACGATCAGCCCCGCCGTCAGAAGCGATCCCCGGGCGATCGGGATCTGCACGCTCAGCGCCGCTCCGGCTTCGCTTCGGCCCAGCGTCCGTCCCGCCCAGAGCATCGACGGGCTGACCCGGCTGAGCCCCGCGTCGATCGGCTCCAGCGCGGCCGCCATCAGCCGGGCGGCATAAGCGTAGATCAGAAGCGCGATGGCGATCCAGAAGCTCGAGGCCATTGGCGCGAAATGCCACACGAGGGCCGCCGGGGCGAGCAACCCGATGGCCATGACCGCACCCGGAGTCGCATAGCCGAGGCTTGCGATCCGGGCGGCGATGGGTGCCCTGCTCGCGCCGATCGCCAGCGCCAGCGCAAGCAATGTGGTGACGAGCGCTCCGCCGGCTCCGAGCGACAGGCTGTTCAGCGCCGACCCGGCGAGTCGGGGAAGCTCGGGACTGTGGTCGAGCGCGCTCGCCGCAAGCCAGGCGGCCGGAAGGACCAGCCCGGCTCCAAGCAGCAAGGCGCAATAGCAGGTGGCCGCGATTGCCCGCCATCCGCCGAGCCGCTCGACCGGGACCCGGTGCCACCGGGCCCGGCCGTTATCGTGACTCGTGCCGCGCCTGGCGCTGCGCTCGATCCACAGCAGGAGGAAGGCGGCGGCGAGCAGCGGCAGGGCGATTCGCGCCGCTCCGGCCGGCGACCCGAACACCGACCAGGCGCGAACCACCCCGGTGGTCAGGGTCTGGACGCTGAGGAACTGGACCGCGCCATAATCGGCGAGGGTCTCCATGACGGCGAGCGCGGTTCCGGCGGCAAGCGCCGGCCGGGCCATCGGCAATGCCACTCGAAACAGGGCATGCCGCCGCGTGCAGCCCAGCATCCGCGCCGCTTCGAGCGCCGCGACCGACTGGTTGAGGAAGGCCGAGCGCATCGCCAGATAGACATAGGGATAAAAAGCGCAGGACAGGACGAAGGCGGCCCCGCCGATGCTGCGCATTTCGAACGGCCAGTCGAAGCCGAGCGCGACGCGCATCCACATCCGAAGCTCGCCCGCCGGGTCGAACAAATCGGCATAGGCATAAGCCAGCGCGAAGCCCGGAGCGGCGAGCGGGAGTGCCACCGCCCAGCTGAAGAAGCTGTGGCCGGGGAAGCGGTGCATGACCAGGAGCCACGCCGCCGTCGTGCCGAGCACCGCAGTCGCTGCGCCGACCATCAGCGCCAGCGCCGCCGACGTCAGGCCGTAGCCGAGCAGCTGCGACAGCGGAATGTCGGCCCCCGGCCCGGACAGCGCCGCGACGACCACTCCGGCCAGCGGCACCGCGGTGATCAGCCCGGCGACAAGCGCGAGCCATTGCAGCGGCGCGACCCGCGGCAGCGCGAATCGGCGGCCGCCGATCGCTGCCGGGGTCGCGGTCCCGCTGGTTAGCGCCACCCCGCCCGGCTCATGATCGCCTGCGCTCGCGGCTGGTGCGCGGCGAAGGTCGCGACCGGCATCGGATGGGCCTGGAAGCTGGCATAAGCGTCGACCGGCGGCGGAGCGGCGACTCCGGGGCTTGCGGGAAATTCGTTATTGTGCCGGGCGAAATGCTGCTGCGCGTCGGCCGAGGCGAGGAATTCGAGGAAGCGGACGGCATTGTCCCGGTTGGGCGCGTTGGCCGCCACTCCGCCGCCCGAGATGTTCACGTGGCTGCCCCGCCCGTCGAGGCTCGGGAAACCGAGCCGAAGACGGCCGGCGATCTCCCTGTCGCGGGCCTCGTCGCCGCTGGCCATCCGGATGAAATAATAGCTGTTGGTGATGGCCACGTCGCAAATCCCGGCGCCGATCGCGCGGATCTGGTCGCGGTCGCCCCCTTCGGGCGGGCGCGCCATGTTGGCGACGATTCCGCGCGCCCATTGCTCCGCCTTCGCTTCCCCCCACGCCTCGATCAGCGCGCCGACCAGGGAGAGGTTGTAAATATTGTCGGACGACCGGACGCACAGCCGGTTGCGCAAGCTCGGCGAGGCGAGCTTCTCGTAGCTGTCGACCTCGTCGGGCCGGACCCGCTCGGGATTGAATGCGACGACCCTCGCCCGGCGGGTGAACCCGAACCAGTTGCCGCCCGGCTGGCGCAAATTCTCCGGCACCTGCCCGGACAGAACCTGCGACTGGACCGGCTGGAACAGCCCCGCCTGCTGGGCGCGCCACAAGGCGCCGGCATCGGCGGTGATGAACAGGTCGGCCGGGCTGCGCGATCCCTCGCTTCGCATCCGGGCGATCAGCTGGTCGGCATTGCCCTCGATCCGGTTGATCCGGAGTCCGGTCTCGCGGGTGAACCGGTCGTAGAGCGCAAGGTCGCTGTCATAATGCCTGGCGGTGTAGAGATTGACCTCGCCGCCGCTTCCGGCCGCGCGCTCGCTTTGCCCCTGCTGCTGCCCCGCCTCGCCGCCGCAGGCCGCCAGCGCCATGACGCCGGCAAGCGCAAGCATCGACCGAAACTTCATATCTGGTCCTCCCGAAGCGCAGCTACAGACTCTCGTCCCATTGCCGCAACCGGCAGGGCAATATCACCCGCTTATATAAATGCAAATGCCTCGCAATAGCGAGGGCGCTCGCGGATGAACGATTGGCCCACGCCCACGATCGCGCCGAGGGCCAGCAGCAGGGTCACGAACAGCGACAGCGCCACGGCCGCGAAGAATGCAAGCAATACCGCTCGCCACAAGGCGCTGAGCCGCGAAAGGCCATAGGCACGCCTCGATCGCCCGAGCGTCAGCCTCGCTCGCCGCGACTGCGCCTACTTCCTCCGGCTCCATTCCCCGCTCCCCCGGCGCACGTTATGCGCCCGCCCGCGCTCATGCTAGCTACAGGGCGCTTGATCTGGCCGGCGCTTCACTCCGCGTCTCCGTGTCTCCGCGTGAAAAAAAAGCTGTCCTACAGCCATGCCTTTGAGTCATAGACTGGGCGATGTCGGCACTGCCCGCCCCTGTCGCGATTCACGCTCTCCCGGCTCCCGCTCCGGCGGCCGCCCGCGGATCAACGCTCGCTTACCCCGAACCGGCGCTCGCCGCCGTCACCCTCGCTTTCGCGAAACAACGTCAAGCGAGTCAATTTCGCACAAGGGAAAAATTGGATTTCCAGGGATTGGGGCCGGGGCGAGGGTGACAGTCCGGAGCGCCTTGCGGCGCGCTTGTCATGCGCTTGCCCCGCGGCCATGCTAGCGGCTTGCCCGTCATGAAGCGCATCGGCCTGCTCGGCGGCTCGTTCAACCCGGCGCATCGCGGCCACCGGCGGGTGAGCCTCGCCGCGCTCGACAAGCTCGGGCTCGACGAGGTGTGGTGGCTGGTCTCGCCCGGCAACCCGCTCAAGGCAAAGGCGAAGGACATGGCGCCGTTCGCGGCTCGGCTCGCCTCGGCCCGGGCGGTGGCTAGCGGGGCGCCGATCCGGGCCAGCACCTTCGAGGCCCTCGAAGGCACGCGCTTCACCGTCGACACGCTCGAGCGCATCCGTCGCCGCTATCCGCGCTTCCGCTTCATCTGGCTGATGGGCGCCGACACTGTGCCTGAATTTCATCACTGGCGGGATTGGCGACGAATCGCCCGGCTGGTGCCGATTGCCGTCCTTTCCCGCCCCGGCTATGATGGCCCTGCCCGAGCGGCGCGCGCGATGGGCTGGCTGCGAAGATATGTCCGCCCTTCGAGCCATTCGAAACGATGGACGGAGTGGAGTCCACCGGCGATCTTGCTGCTTCGCCTGCCGCCCGACCCGACCTCCGCTACCGCCGTCCGCGCGCTCGATCCCAATTGGCATCGCCGATCGCTCCTCCCTGGTTCCGGGCCGCAGCGTATCGGCGCGCCACATTCCGTCAGGAGAGCCCTTGCCCGACCGTGTCAGTGAGACCGCCGAGAGCGGCGGCAGCCCAGTCGACGTCGAAGACCTTCACCGCCTCGTGCTCCGCTCGCTCGACGATGACCAGGCGCAGGAGGTCGTGTCGATCCCGCTCAGCGGCAAGTCGAACATCGCCGACCATATGGTGATCGCCTCGGGCCGCTCGACCCGCCAGGTGGCGTCGATGGCGACGAAGCTCGCCGAGCGGATCAAGCAGGAGTTCGGAAGGAGCCCGCGGATCGAGGGGCTGCCGGCCGCCGACTGGGTGCTGATCGACGCCGACGACGTCATCGTCCACCTGTTCCGGCCCGAGGTCCGGACCTTCTACAATCTCGAGCGGATGTGGGCGTTCGGCGACGAGGCTTCGAAACAGCATAGCGCCGGTGCCTGAGGCCGCTTGCTGCTCCACATCGTCGCCCGGGGCAAGATCGGCCGGTCACCGGAGGCCGAGCTGGTCGATCGCTACCTCAAGCGGATCGCCTGGCCGGTCAGGGTGACCGAGCTTAGCGAGCGCGGCGAGGTTCCGCCGGCGGCGGCCGGCAGCGTCACCGTCCTGCTCGACGAGCGCGGCGAGGCCTTGTCGTCGATCGACCTCGCCCGCCGGCTCGAGGGGTGGCGCGATTCGGGGCGGCGCGAAGCCCGCTTTCTGATCGGCGCCGCCGATGGCCATTCGGCCAAGGCGAGGGACGAAGCGGATCTGCTCTTGTCCTTCGGCCCGGCGACCTGGCCGCATTTGCTGGCAAGGGCGATGGTCGCCGAGCAATTGTTCAGAGCGACATCGATCCTCGCCGGCCACCCCTACCATCGGCAGGGTTAGGCCGGTGCGGGTCCATTTCGCGCTGCTCGCAATCATCCCGGCGCTGGCCTCGGCGAGCGTTCCGCTTGGGCCGCCGGGCGAGCCGATCGACGCCGCGCTGAAGGCGGCAAGGGCCGAGGCGAGCGCCGCCGAAGCCCGGGCAAAACAGCTCGAGCAGGTCGCCGCCAATGCCCGGAGCGAGGTCGAGCGGCTGCGCGCCGGCCAGCTTGCCGCGGGCGAGGCCATCGCCGCCGCCGAGGCGCGGATCACCGCGGCCGACGCCGAGCTCGCGATTCTTTCCGCCTCGATCGCCGAGCGCCGCAAGCGTTTCGCCGAACAGCAGCAGCCGCTGGCCTCGCTGCTCGCCGGCCTGGCGGTGATGGCGCAGCGGCCGCCGCTGCTGGCGATTGCCGATAGCAAGGGGGCGGACGAGCTGCTGCAGGTCCAGCTTCTGGTCGAGGCCACCATGCCGGTGATCCGCGAACGAACCGCAGCGCTGGCCGCCGATCTCGAACACGGCCGGCGGCTGGAGCTGGGCGCGCTCGCCGCACGCCGCAGGCTTGCCGATGGCCGCGACACGCTGGCCTTGCGCCAGCGCGAATTCGCCGCGCTCGAGGCCAAGGCATGGCGGGCGGCGGTGCAGACCCAGAGCGAGGCGCTGAATGCCGGTGACGTCGCCGTCGCGGCCGCCGAAGAGACGGTCCGGGTCACCGGCGAGGGCCGGCGGGCGCGAAGCAGCGCCCAGATCGCCGCCGAGCTGGCGGCGCTCGGCCCGGCGCCGCAACGGCCGGGAGGGGCGGTGGGCGGATCTGCGCGGGCCCCGCTCGACTATGTGCTTCCGGCTGACGCCCCGGTGGCGGACGGCTTCGGATCGATCAGCTCCGGCGGCATCCGGTCGCGGGGGCTCAAGCTGGCGACAGCGCGAGCGACCCCGGTCGCCGTGCCGGCGTCAGGGATCGTCCGCTTCGCCGGACCGTTTCGTTCCCACGACGGCATTGTCATCATCGACCATGGGCGTGGCTGGATGTCGCTGATCATCAACGTTTCAACCGCGCACCGGCGCGGCGCGCAGGTCCGGGCGGGAGAGCCGCTCGGCCGCGCTTTGGGGCCGATCGTCGTGGAATTGTCCCATAACGGGCGATGGCACTCGCCCGCTCTCATCGCAGGTTCATCTGCAAGTCTGTCAAATAAGCGCGAAGACGGCTAAGCGAAAATGGCCGAACACGGGATTCGAACCGCCATGTTTACAAAGCGCAAATTGCTTCCTCCACTGGCGCTGGTCAGCACCCTGTCACTGGTTCCGCTGACGACCAGCGCGCTCGCTGCCCAGGACATGTCGAGCTATCAGGAGCTCGACACCTTCATGAGCGTCTTTGAACGGGTAAAGGCCAATTACGTCGAGCCGGTCGACGACCGCACCCTGATCAAGGGCGCGATCAATGGAATGCTAGCGGCGCTCGACCCGCATTCGGCCTATATGGAAGCGCAGGATTTCGACACTCTGCGATCGACCACCGACGGCAATTACGGCGGTCTTGGAATCACGGTTTCGGCCGAAGACGGGGCGGTCAAGGTGATTGCCCCGACCGAGGACACGCCGGCGTGGCGCGCCGGGATCAAGCCGGGCGATTACATCACTCACATCGACAGCGAATTGCTCTACGGGGCGACGCTCGACGAGGCGGTCGAGAAAATGCGCGGCGTGCCGGGCACGCCGATCAAGCTGACCATCGTCCGGCCCGGCCGGGACAAGCCGTTCGACGTGTCCATGGTGCGCGAGCGGATCCAGCTTCGGCCGGTCAAGTGGGAAGTCAAGGATGGCATCGGCGTCATCAACATCACCAGCTTTTCCGGTAATACGATCGAAGCCATGCGCACCGCCATGCAGGCGATCGACAAGGCGACCGGCGGACGGCCGCTCGGCTATGTCATCGATCTGCGATCAAATCCTGGCGGCCTCCTCGACCAGGCGGTCGACGTCGCCGACGCCTTTCTCGACCGCGGCGAGATCGTCTCGCAGCGCGGACGTGGACGCAACGACATCGAGCGATTCTACGCCAAGCCGGGCGACATGACGCGCGGGTTGCCGCTGATCGTGCTGGTCGATGCCGGAAGCGCGTCGGCGGCCGAAATCGTCGCCGGCGCCCTTCAGGACCATCGCCGCGCGCTGGTCATGGGCCAGCGCAGCTTCGGCAAGGGCTCGGTGCAGACCGTCGTCCAGATGGGCCCGAGAAGCGCCCTTCGGCTGACGACCGCGCGCTATTACACGCCATCGGGCCGATCGATCCAGGCGGACGGAGTCGAGCCGGACATTCGCGTGCCGCAATTGTCGGACCCGGATTACAAGGATCGGCCGCGGGTCCGCGAGGCCGACTTGCGCCGGCACCTGATCGCTCAGTCGAAGGCGGACGATAAACTGCTCGAGCAGGACGAGGCGACGGATCCGCGCTTTTCGGCCACTGCCGAGGAGCTGGAGAAGAAGGGCATCAAGGATTTCCAGATGCATTATGCCCTGAACACGCTCAAGCGCCTGGGTCCAGGCGGGACCGCCGTCGCTTCGGGCGGCGCCCAGAGCAAGTCGCGCTGATCCAATGAGCGAGGCGGCTTTGCCCGCGCGACCGGCAGTGCTTCGCCTTGAATGGCCGGCGGTAGCGCGCGCGCTCGCGCTGCTGCTGCCGCTGGGCCTGCTTAGCGGTGCGCTGGGATCGCAATATTTCGGCGGCCTCAACCCGTGCGAGATGTGTTACTGGCAGCGCTGGCCGCACGCCTTCGCAATCGCCCTGGCGGGTTTGGCCTTCACTTCGCCCGCCGCATCGCGGCCGTCGCGAACCTTTGTCCTGATGGCAGCGGCGGCGATTGCCGCATCCGGCGGCATCGGCGTTTATCACGCGGGCGTCGAACTGGGCGTCTTCGACGGCTTCACGACCTGCGCGATCAATGCCGCCGGAGGCAGCACCGATGACTTGTTCAAGCAGATCATGGGCGCCCCGCTGATCCGCTGCGATCAGGTGCAATGGTCGTTCCTCGGCCTGTCAATGGCATCGTGGAACGCGCTTCTGTCACTCGGCGGAGCATTGCTCATCACCTACCTCGCCTTCAGGCGGCCGCGCGCATGACGAGCGATTGGCGCCCTGGCGATCCGAAACCCGATCTCGATTCGATGATCCGGGTCGACCAGGCTGGAGAATATGGCGCGACCCGAATTTACGCGGGTCAGCTTGCCGTGCTTCCCCCCAATTCGCCCGCGGCGAAGCTGATCGCGCGAATGGCGGCGCAGGAGGAACGTCATCTCGCCCGGTTCAATGCGTTGATGAGCGAGCGCGG
>DATLGC010000111.1:0-7620 GCA_035540655.1 Sphingomicrobium sp.
GCGCTTCGTCTACACCACGATCTCGAGCCGCTGTGGGAAGCGCCGCGCACCCGCTTCGGTTTCCTCGCCGCGACCAACCACAGCACGGTCGGCCTGCGCTTCATCGCCACCGCGATCGTCTTCTTCTTCATCGGCGGCATATTGGCGATGGTCATCCGCGCCCAGCTGGCCGGCGCCAACACCCAATTCCTCTCCGAACATGCGTATTCGCAGGCTTTCACCATGCATGGCACGGTGATGATGTTCCTGTTCGCCATTCCCCTGATCGAGGGGCTGGCGCTCTACATGCTGCCAAAGATGCTCGGGTCGCGCGACCTCGCCTTCCCGCGCCTGTCGGCCTTTGGCTACTGGTGCTTCCTGTTCGGCGGTACGATGCTGATCCTGGCGATGCTCGCCGGCGTGGCTCCCGACAGCGGCTGGTTCATGTACACGCCCTTGTCGTCGAAGCCCTTCTCGCCGGGGATCAACTCCGACGTCTGGCTGCTCGGGGTCACGTTCGTCGAAGTGTCGGCCATCTGCGCCGCGGTCGAGTTCATGGCGACCGTTCTCAAGGTGCGCGCGGCCGGCATGTCGCTCGGCAAGATGCCTTTGCTCTGCTGGTATTTGTGGGTCACCTCGGCGATGATGCTGGTCGGCTTCCCGCCGCTCATCCTCGGCTCGATCCTGCTCGAGATCGAGCGGGCGTTCGGCTGGGCCTTCTTCGATCCGCTGCGGGGCGGCGACCCCTTGCTGTGGCAGCATCTGTTCTGGCTGTTCGGCCATCCGGAAGTCTACATCATCTTCCTTCCGGCGGCGGGCATTGTCTCGACCGTTCTCCCAGTCTTCGCCGGTCGTCCGATCGTCGGCTACACATGGATCGTCGCCGCCCTCATCGCCCAGGCGTTCATCAGCTTCGGCCTGTGGGTCCACCACATGTTCACCACCGGCATCCCGCATCTCAGCCTCGCCTTTTTCTCGGCCGCGAGCCTGCTCGTCGTCATTCCGACCTCGGTTCAGATTTTCGCCTGGATCGCGACCCTTCTGAAAGGGTGGCCGAAGCTCGATCTGCCGATGCTGTGGGTGCTCGGCTTTTTCTTCATCTTCACCGCCGGCGGGCTGACCGGGGTGATGGTCGCGGTCGTGCCATTCGACTGGCAAGTGCACGACACCCATTTCGTCGTCGCCCACCTCCATTACGTCCTGGTCGGCGGGTTCGTCTTTCCGATGATGGCCGGCATCTATTACTGGCTTCCGCAGGTGACCGGGCGCCGCTCCGACAAGGGGCTTGGCAAGCTCGCCTTCTGGCTGATCTTCATCGGCTTCAACGTCACCTTCTTCATCATGCACCTGACGGGGCTGCTCGGCATGCCGCGCCGGGTCTACACCTATCCCGAAGGGGTCGGCTGGGAACTGCCCAACCTCGTCTCCTCGATCGGCGGCTTCGTCCTTGCCTTCGGCTTTGCCCTGGCGGTGATCGACATCGCCGTTCAGTGGCGCTTCGCCGCTCACACGGCTCGCAATCCGTGGAAGGCGGGGACTCTCGAATGGGCGATGGGAACGCCGGTTCCTCCCTATAATCTGGCAAGCCTGCCCAGGGTCGACAGCCGCGAGCCATTGGCCGACGATCCGCAGCTTCCGGCGTCCCTCGCGGCCGGCGACGGATATCTCCCCGGCCGGCGCAACGACTGGCGCGAAACCATCGGAGTCGACGGAGTGACCGGCCGGCCCGAGCAGCTGATCCTGCTCCCCGGGCCAAGCTATGTGCCCCTGTGGACGGCGGTCGCCGCGGCCGGCTTCTTCCTCTCCTTCCTGTTCAGCTTCTACGCCGGGGCCGCGCTCTCGGCGGCGCTTGTGCTCGCGCTGGCGCTGACCTGGCTGTGGAACAGCGGCCTCAAGGCCGATCCCGAGCCGATCGACGTCGGGCAGGGAATCAAGCTCATGCCGCACCCCGGCTCGCCGCAGGCGCCCGGCTGGTGGGGGATGATCTTCACCCTGGTCGCCAACGGCGCCTTCTTCGCCTCGCTGGTCTTCGGTTATCTCTTCCTGTGGACCATCGCGCCCAACTGGCCGCCGCCGCAATGGATTGATCCCGATCCCCTGCTTCCGCTCGCCGCAGCCGCGGCGCTGGCGGGCGGATCTTGGCTGGCGTGGAGGGCGCGCGCCGCCAATCGGGCTGGCGCGGCCGGCAAACGGCAGATGGCGCTGCTCCTCGCCGCCGCCGCCGGCGTTGCCGCGTCGCTCGCGCTGATCGCCGTGCCCCTGCTGCTCGCCCCATCGCCGGTCGAGCATGCCTATGGGTCCGCCATCGCCATGCTTTCCGGCTATGCGGCCTTGCACGCTTTCCTTTCGGCGGTCGCCTGCGGCTTTGCCTGGGCGCGCGGCAACATGGGCTATGTCTCGCCGCTGCGCAGTCTCGACGTGCGCAATGCCGAGCTGCTCTGGCACTATACCGCGGCGACCGGCCTGGTGATCCTCGTCCTCGTCCACCTTCTGCCGCTGGCGGCCGCGCGATGACCGGCCCGCGAACCAACATCGAGGCGATCGGCCTGGTCGCCGGCTTCGGCCTGTGGAGCCTGGCGTTCGTCGCCTTGTACGCGGTCCACGGCTACGCCTGCGGCTCCGGGGCCCCGCCGGGGGATCCGACCGCCCGGGCCGCGATGGTCGCCTTGTTCGCCGCATTCCTTGTCGCGCACGGCTGGCTGGCGTGGTGGTTTGCCCGGCGCTGGAAGCAAAGCGGTGAGGGGCCGGTTCGGTTCATCCGCCTCGCCTCGCTGGTTCTGGCCATCGCCGCCGCCGGAACGACCATCTGGACCGGTTTGCCCGTCCTGACGCTCTCCATCTGCGCTTGACCGCACTTGCCGGAACGCCTCGGGTCCGGAGCCGTTGGCTTGGTGGACAGACGCGTCTTGGACGCATTTTTCACGACACCATTGCACCGAAGGAATAGCCATGAAGCTCAAGCCACTTTCCGACCAGACGATCGTCATCACGGGGGGCTCATCGGGCATCGGGCTTGCGACCGCGAAAATGGCGGCCGAGCGCGGCGCCAATGTCGTCATCCTCTCGCGCGACCGCGACGGCATGCGGGACATTTGCGCGGAGATCCGCGCCGAAGGCGGAACCGCGGATTTCGTCGTCGCCGATGTCGGCGAGCGCGATCAGGTCCGCAAGGCGCTGCAGCAGGTCATCAGCAAGCACGGCGGGTTCGACACCATCTTCAACTGCGCCGGAGTCGGCGCTTATGCCCGCCTCGAGGAAATGACCGACGAGGATCATCAGCAGATCTTCCGGACCAACTATTTCGGGGTCGTCTATTGCTCGCTCGAGGCGCTGAAGCACCTCAAGACAAAGGGCGGGACGATCATCAACCAGGGGTCGATCGCCTCCGACATGCCGGTCCCGATCCTCGGCGCCTACTCGGCCAGCAAGCATGCGGTGAAGGGCTTCACCGATTCGCTCCGCCAGGAACTGATCGAGCAGGGCGCACCGGTCCATGTGACCTTGATCAAGCCCGCCGGGATCCACACCCCCTTCGGCCAGCATGCGAAAAATTACATGGATGACGCGGCGGTCGTCCCGCCGCCGGTCTACGCGCCGGAGGTTTGCGCCGACGCAGTGCTTCGAGCGGCCGAAAACCCGATCCGCGAAGTCATCATCGGCGGCTCGGGCCGGGGCATGACCTGGATGCAGAAATTCCTGCCCAACATCGCCGACCAGATCTTCTCGCGCGCCTTCCCGATCATGGCCTTCGACAAGACCAAGCCGAACCGCTCGGAAGAAGGCGGCTTCGATCGGGCCGGCAGCTCGGGCGAGATTTACGGCGACCAGGACAGCTTCATGCTGAAATCGAGCGTCTACACCTCGCTCAAGACCCACCCGGTCAAGACGATTGCGACCGCCGCCGCGGTCGGCGCCGGGGCGGCTGCCGTTACCGGCTGGCTGCTCCGGCCGACCCCGCAGGGCGACCAGCAACCTACGGCCGAGCCCGAGGACCGGCCGGCGACGATGATCTAGAAGGAAGCAGGATTGGCCGCCGAGGCCGCCAGCTCCGGGACCAAGCCCGTCGTCCTGATCACCGGGGCGGCGGGCAATCTCGGCCAGTCGGTCGCCGGCGCCCTCGCTGATTCCTACACGATCGTCGGCCTCGACCGCGAAGCCGGGGACGAAGGCTTTCCGATCCTCGAGGCCGATCTCACTTCCGACGAGTCGATCGCCAATGCCCTGGAAATCGTCCGGCAGCGTTGGGGCGATCGCATTGCCAGCGTCATCCACCTCGCTGCTTATTTCGATTTCAGCGGCGAGGAGCATCCGCTCTACGACAAGCTCAACGTCGAGGGCAGCCGGCTATTGATCCGGGCGCTTCGCCGGTTCGAGGTCGAGCAGTTCCTCTATGCCGGAACCATGCTCGTCCACGCCCCTGTCTCGCCGGGCGAGCGCATCGACGAGGAACAGGAAATCGACCCGCGATGGGCCTATCCGCAATCCAAGGCGGCGGCGGAGGACGCGATTTTGGAGGAGGCCGGCGAAATGCCGGTCTGCATCCTGCGCCTCGCCGGGGTCTACGATCGCGAGAGCATGGTCCCGACCCTGGCCCAGCAGATCGCCCGGATCTTCGAAAAGGACGTCCAGAGCCGCTTCTATTCCGGCGATCTCGACGTCGGCCAGGCGATGCTTCACCGCGAAGACATGCTCGACGCCTTTCGCCGGGCGGTCGATCGCCGGGCGCAGCTGCCGGGCCGGACCGAGCTGCTCGTCGGCGAGCCGGAGGCTCCCGGCTACGGCGAGCTTCAGGACCGGATCGGCTGCCTGATCCACGGCGAGGACGAATGGACCACCTGGCGCCTGCCCAAGCCGGTCGCGGCCGCCGGAGCGGCGGCGATGGCCAGGCTCGAGCCGGTCATCCCCGACATGATCGACAAGGGCGAGGAGCCCTTCGTCAAGCCGTTCATGGTGCGAATGGCCGACGACCATTATGCGCTCGACATCGGCCGCGCCCGCGACCTGCTCGGCTGGGCGCCGGGCCGGCGGCTCGAATATGAGCTTCCGGCGATGATCGCCGCGCTGAAGCGCGACCCGAAAGGCTGGTATGAGCGCAATGGCGTGACTCCGCCCGAATGGCTCGACCAGGCGGTCGAGCTCGGCTTCAATCCCGCCGAGCTTCGGGAACGCAACGACCGCCGGATTGCCGACGCGCATCGTCAGTGGCGCTGGGCCCATTTCGTCAACATGGGGCTCGGCAGCTGGCTAGTGCTCCAGCCCCTGCTGCTCGACCTCGCCGGCTGGCACGCCGCGATCGAGGTCGCGCTCGGAGCGGGGCTGATCGTCTTCGCCTTGCTGTCGCTTTCGGCGCGGATGCACTGGGCGCGCTGGTTCAGCGCGGGAATCGGCATCCTGCTGATGGCGGTGCCGTTCGTCTTCTGGACTCCGAGCGCTGCCGACTATCTGCTCAGCACCACGGTCGGCATGCTGGTGTTCGGGCTCGCCGTCGCCAGCAAGCCCGATCCCGGAGTGTCGCCGATCGCCGCTTTCTGCGGGCCGACGGTTCCTCTGGGGTGGAGCTACAATCCCTCGACCTGGTCGCAGCGGATCCCGATCATCGCCTTGGCCTTCGTCGGCCTCTACGTCTCGCTCTACCTCGCCTCCTACCAGCTCGGACATATCCCGGGCGTTTGGGACCCGTTCTTCGCCGGCGATCCCGGTGACCCGCGCAACGGCACCGAGGAGATCGTCACTTCGCATGTCTCGCGCGCCTTCCCGGTCCCCGACGCGGCGCTCGGCGGCTATGTCTATGCGCTGGAGATCGTCACCGGGGCGATCGGCGGCGCGGCCCGCTGGCGGACCATGCCGTGGCTGGTCATCCTGTTCGGAATCCTCATCGCGCCGCTCGGCATCGTCTCGATCGGCTTCATCATCATCCAGCCGATCGTGCTCGGCACGTGGAGCATCATCGCCCTGATCGGCGCGGCCGCCATCCTCATCCAGATTCCTTACGCGCTCGATGAGCTGCTCGCCTCGCTGCAATTGATCCGCCGCCGGGCCCGGGCGGGCAGGAACTGGCTGACCGTGCTGTTCAGGGGCGACACCGACGAGGGGCGCAAGGACCAGGGCGGACCGCAGGAGTTCGATCAGCCGGCACGCTCGGTGCTTCGCGAAATGGTGCTTGGCGGGGTCAATCTTCCCTGGAGCCTCGCCGCCGCCGCCGCGATCGGCCTGTCGCTGCTGTTCACCCGGGTTACGCTCGGTGCTTCGGGCGCGATGGCCGACGCCGACCATCTCATCGGCTCGCTGGTGCTGACCGTCGTTTCGGTCGCCGCCGCCGAAGTCGCCCGCCCGGCCCGTTTCCTGCTCGCGCCGCTTGGCATCGCACTGGCGTCCATGCCGTTCCTGCACGAAACGAGCGGCATCCAGAACGCCGCCGGAATCCTGCTCGGCCTCGCCCTCGTCGCGCTGGCTGTTCCGAGGGGCGCCATCAAGGGCCAATACGGCCGCTGGACCCCGATCGCCCGATGGACTCCGCTCGGCGCGGCCAACCGCTAGCGGTCGTCGCCGGACGCTTGTGAATCCCCGCCGTTGTCCGGGTCGGACTGCGCTTCTCCCCACAGGCGCTTCATCGCCAGGAAGGTGTAGGAAGCCGACCAGCCGATCAGGACCAGCCCGTTCAGCGATTCCGTGCCGGCGACGATCCGCAGCGGCCCGGTCGGATAGACGTCGCCGATTCCAAGGGTCGTGTAGGTGGTCAGGGAAAAATAGAAATAGTCGAGTGCGGCCGTGCCCAGGCCCACTTCGCCCGCGATTCCTCCCAGTCCGAAATGGTCGGTCATCAGATGATAGGCGCCGGCGTACAGGCTGATTTCGAGCAGGTGGGCGACGAATATCCCGGCCAGCACAAGCAGCATCTGCCGGCGGTGGTACCGCCTGTGCAGCTGCGGCATCATTCGCGACGTGGTGTTGAGGACTTCGTAATGGATGACGACCGTCGCCGCCAGGAGCGCGAAGGAAATCGCCACTGCGAGCAGGATCGGGATCATCGCCGGTCCCTGCGCACTGTCCCGCAGCGATTCAAGGGGTCAGGACTATGCGGCCGGCAATCGCGCCCGCTTCCATCCGCTCGAACACCTGGTTGACCTGCTCGAGCGGCTCGACCGTGACCTTGGCTCGAACCTTGCCCTCCGCCGCCAAGGCGAGCGCCTCCCCGAGGTCCTGCCTGGTGCCGACGATCGACCCTCGGATGGTGATCCTTTTCAGCACCACCGGCATGACCGGCGTCGGAAAATCCCCGGGCGGCAAGCCATTGAGGACGACCGTCCCGCGCCTTCGGGCAAGGCCGATCCCCTGGCCGAACGCCGCGGTCGAGGCGGCGGTCACCAGCACGCCGTGCATTCCGCCGGTCGACTTCATCAACTGCCTGACCTGATCGCGCTCGCGGCCGTCGACCGCGACGTCCGCTCCGAGCCGGGCGGCGAGGTCGAGCTTGGCGGGATCGACATCGATCGCGGCGACGTTGAGCCCCATCGCCTTGGCATATTGTATGGCGACATGGCCAAGGCCGCCGATGCCGACGATCCCGACCCAGTCGCCCGGGCTCACCTCGGCTTCCTTCAGGCCCTTGTAGGTGGTCACCCCGGCGCACAGGATCGGCGC
>DATLGC010000112.1:0-24229 GCA_035540655.1 Sphingomicrobium sp.
GTTGAGGCTTTCGCGGAGGAACTGGAGCATCGACACGCCGGGGATTTCGACCGGATACTGGAAGCCCAAAAACAGCCCCGCCGCCGCCCGCTCGTGCGGCTCGAGGGCGAGCAGATCCTGCCCGTCGAAGCTGGCGCTGCCCTCGCTCACCTCATACCCGGGCCGCCCCGCGAGCACATAAGCCAGCGTCGATTTGCCCGATCCGTTCGGCCCCATGATCGCATGCACCTCGCCCGCGGGCACGGTGAGCGAGACGCCGTTCAGGATCGGCTTGTCGGCGACCGTCGCATGGAGGTTTTCAATTTGCAGCATCAGGAATGCCTTGGAGTGGGACGATCACGGGGACTACGATCGGCGGCACGAGAGTTTGGTCGATCTCTTTTAGGAAGCGCTCCACAGCTTGTTGTCGCTCAACGCGCCCAATGTCCGAACCCCTCTTAAGAAGATTTGTCCCTCGGGAGGCTGCGGCTCTCCGTTTAGAAGCGCAACCAGCCAGTATCTTCGCTTTGATCCGAGCTTCTCTTTCCCGAGCATCGGCCTCGTCGGCTGCCCAACCCTCGCCATTCTCGAACCTAGGAAGTGAGCGCTCATACTGACGATTAATGCAACTGATGTAAGGCGCCGCTACTGCGGCAAACTGGTCACCCGTGAATAACGGATCGGCATGGGCCACGAGTAAGAGTGCTGCAGTGAACATCATCCCACGCTCCCCTCAAGACTGATCCCCAGCAGCTTCTGCGCTTCGACTGCGAACTCCATCGGCAGCTGCTTCAGCACTTCGCGGGCGAAGCCGTTGACGATCAGCGCCACCGCCGCTTCCTGGTCGAGGCCGCGGCTCATCGCGTAGAACAGCTGATCCTCGCTGATCTTCGACGTCGTCGCCTCGTGCTCGATCGTGGCGCTCGGGTTCTTGACCTCGATATAGGGCACGGTGTGCGCGCCGCAGTCGCTTCCCAGCAGCAGCGAATCGCACTGGGTGAAGTTGCGCACTCCTTCCGCGCGTGGGAGCACCCGCACCAGCCCGCGATAGGTGTTGTTCGACCGGCCGGCGCTGATGCCCTTTGAGACGATGGTGGAGCGGGTGTTGGCGCCGATGTGCACCATCTTGGTGCCGGTGTCGGCCTGCTGGCGGTTGTTGGTGAGCGCCACCGAATAGAATTCGCCGACGCTGCCGTCGCCCTTCAGGATGCAGCTTGGATATTTCCAGGTGATCGCGCTTCCGGTCTCGACCTGGGTCCAGCTGACCTTCGACCGGTCGCCCGAGCAGAGCGCGCGCTTGGTGACGAAGTTGAAGATGCCGCCCTTGCCTTCGGCGTCGCCCGGATACCAGTTCTGGACGGTCGAGTATTTCACCTCGGCATCCTCGTGGGCGAAAATCTCGACCACCGCCGCGTGCAGCTGGTTCTCGTCGCGCATCGGTGCGGTGCAGCCTTCGAGGTAGGAGACGTACGACTCCTTGTCGGCGACGATCAGGGTGCGCTCGAACTGGCCGGTATTCTCGGCATTGATGCGGAAATAGGTCGACAGCTCCATCGGGCAGCGCACGCCCTCGGGCACGTAGACGAAGGTGCCGTCGGAAAAGACCGCGCTGTTCAGGCAGGCGAAGTAATTGTCGCGCTGGGGAACGACGCTTCCCAGATATTTGCGCACCAGCTCGGGATGCTCGCGGATCGCCTCGCTGATCGACAGGAAGATGACCCCGGCCTTCTTCAATTCCTCGCGGAAGGTGGTGGCGACCGAGACGCTGTCGAACACCGCGTCGACGGCGACCTTGCGGGCGCCCTCGACCCCGGCGAGCACCTTCTGCTCCTCGATCGGGATGCCGAGCTTCTCGTAGACCCGCAGGATTTCGGGATCGACCTCGTCGAGCGAGCCCAGCTTCGGCCGTTTCTTGGGCTCGGCGTAATAATAAGCGTCCTGGTAATCGATTGCGGGGATGTCGAGCTTGGCCCAGCTGACCTCCTCCATCTCCAGCCAGGCGCGATAGGCCTTGAGCCGCCAGTCGAGCATCCATTCCGGCTCGCCTTTCTTCGCGGAGATGAAGCGGACGGTGTCCTCGTTCAAACCCTTGGGCGCGAACTCCTGTTCGACGTCGGTGGTGAAGCCCCACTCATAGGTGGCGAGCTTCTCGGCGGCCTCGAGCGCCTCGCGGTTCCGGACGTTGGTGTCTTCGGTCACTGGTTGCTCGCGAGGGATTGGAGTGAGACTGCGCCGAGCGCCCCGCGCACGGCATTGCTGACGATATTCATGTGCGGCTTGACCCGGCAGTGGGCGTCGAGGGCGCAATCGGAAGCGCCCTCGCTGCCCGAACAGACGGTCATGGCGATCGGCCCTTCGACCGCTTCGACGATTTCCGCAAGGCTGATTTCGCTGCCCGGCCGGGCGAGCGCGAAGCCGCCGCCGGCGCCCCGCGCGCTGTCGAGCAAACCGGCCGCGGCGAGCCGCCCCATCAGTTTCTGGGTGGTCGGAAGCGGCACGCCCGTTTCCTCCGCCAGCTCGCTTGCCGACAGGCGCACGTCGGGCTCGCGGCGGGCGGCGGCGGTCATGATGACGACCGCATAATCGGCAAGGTGGGTGAGGCGCATGTTCCTAATTCGGACCGTTCAAGTCCGATTTAGGATGTTGCAGTGCAAAACTCAACCGCCCCGGCGGGCGGGAGCTCTATTGGCCTGCGCTCGTGTTCGGGTGGGCGTCGTGCTCCGGCGGAAGCATCAGCGGGTCGACCTGGCGCGTGGCGCAGGCGGCAACCGTCAGCAGGACAGCGGCGATGATCAGCTGTTTCACGGAATTCCTTTCACTCGGTAGCGCTGCCATAGCGATGTTCGATGAACCTGTATCGAACGCTCCGGCCGCTGGTTTTCAGGATCGATGCCGAGACTGCCCACCGGGCGGCGATCGCCACGTTGAAGGCCTTGCCGAGGCGCCGAGCGCCGGACTTGCCGGATTCGCTTCGAGTGCGCCTCGCGGGATTGGTTTTCCGCTCCCCGGTCGGGCTCGCAGCCGGCTTCGACAAGGATGCCGAAGTGACCGATGCCATGCTTGGGCTCGGCTTCGGCTTCGTCGAGGTCGGAACGCTCACGCCCCGGCCGCAGGCGGGAAATCCCAGGCCGCGGCTGTTCCGCCTCGCCGAGGACCAGGCGGTGATCAACCGCATGGGCTTCAACAATCGCGGGCAGGCGGCCGCCCGCGAACGGCTTCAGCGCGGTCGCCGGGCCGGGCCGGTCGGGGTCAATATCGGCGCCAACAAGGACAGCGTGGACCGGATCGCCGATTATGCCGCCGGGGTCCGGTCGATGGCATCGGTAGCCGATTATCTCACCATAAACATTTCCTCGCCCAACACGCCCGGGCTTCGCGGACTGCAGGAGGCCGGCGAACTCGAGGAGCTGCTGGCCGCCGTGGCGGAGGCGCGGGGAGAAGGCGGGCCGCCCGTCTTCCTCAAGGTCGCGCCGGACCTGGGCGAGGGCGATGCCGACCGGATCGTCCGAGCAGCGATCGACCATGGCGTCGACGCGCTGATCGTCGCCAATACGACCGTGTCCCGGCCGCCGCTCGAGTCGCGCTTCGGCGGGGAAGCCGGCGGACTGTCGGGCGAGCCGCTGAAGCCGCTTGCCCTCGCCGCGCTGCGCGACTTCCGGAGCGCCGCGGGCGGCGAGATTCCGCTGATTGGAGTTGGCGGTATCGCCACTGCCGATGACGCCTGGGAGCGAATCCGCGCCGGCGCCAGCCTCGTCCAGCTGTACAGCGCGATGGTCTATGAAGGGCCGGGAATCGCGAGCCGGATCGCCGCCGCCCTTGCCGAGCGCCTAGCCCGCGAAGGGTTCGCAAACATTGCCGAAGCGGTGGGCAGCGGCTAGCCGGACACCATGGCTATCCGTTTCCTGTCGCTCATCGCCGCGTCGCTCGCCTTTGCCGGTTGCGCGACCCCGTCGATCGCTCCCGCCACGACCCCCGGCATGGTCAGCGCGCCCGACCCGCGCGCCGCCCAGGCCGGGGCCGAAATGCTCCGGGCCGGGGGAAGCGCCGCCGACGCCTCGTTCGCAGTCCTGCTGGCGCTGACCGTGGTCGAGCCGCAAAGCTCGGGCATCGGCGGCGGCGGCTTCCTCGTCTATCATGACGGCGGCGCCGAGCCGCGAATCTATGACGGGCGCGAAACCGCGCCGATGGCGGCGGGCCCGGACTGGTTCTTCAGGGACGGCCGGCCGATGCCGGTCGGCGAGGCCATACCGGGCGGCAAAAGCGTAGGAATTCCCGGCAATATCAGGATGATGGCGCTCGCCCACCGCGAGCATGGCAAGCTTCCCTGGGCGCGGTTGTTCGACCCCGCCATCCGCCTCGCCCGCGACGGTTTCGTCATAACCCCCCGCCTCTTCGAAATGCTCGGCCGCTCCAGGGAAACCGGGGCGCTGTCAGCCCAGGGACGAGGCCTTTTCTACGGCGCTGACGGCAATCCCCTGCCGGTCGGCACCAGGGTGCGAAACCCGGACTTCGCCGATTTCCTCGAGCAGTTGGCCAGGCTCGGGCCGGACTTTTTCTACGTTGGTCCTAATGCCCAGGCGATCGTCGCGACGGTCAATCGCGCTCCGCGCAACCCGTCGCAAATGACGGTCGGCGATCTCGCCGCTTATGAGGCCAAGCAGCGCGCTCCGGTGTGCGGGACATATCGCCAGCACCGGATCTGCGGCATGGGACCGCCCTCGTCCGGCGGCGTGGCGGTGCTCCAGATTCTCGGCCAGCTCGAGCGGTTCGACATGCGCGCGCTTGGGGCGAGGTCGCCGACCAGTTGGCACCTGATCGCCGAATCGATGCGCCTGGCCTTCGCCGACCGCGATCTCTACGTCGCCGACGCCGATTTCGTCGCAGTTCCGGTCGCCGGCCTCATCGACCGCGGCTATCTCGGCCGGCGTTCGGCACTGATCGCGCCTGACCGGGCCATGGCGACCGTCGCTCCCGGAGTGCCGGCCGGCGCGCGCCGGGTGGCGACAGGCCTGGAAGCGGTCGAAGCCGGAACTTCGCATTTCGTGGCGACCGACCGATGGGGCAATGTCGCCTCGCTCACCTCGACGATCGAAAGCGTGTTCGGCTCGGGGCTGGTCGTGAACGGCTATTACTTGAACAACGAGCTCACCGACTTCAGCCTGCTGCCCGAGCGTAATGGAGTGCCGGTCGCGAATCGGGTCGAATCCGGCAAGCGGCCGCGAAGCTCGATGAGCCCGACCATCGTCTATGGGCCTGACGGCAAGGTGCGCCTCGCGGTCGGCGCCGCAGGCGGGGCGACGATCATTGCCCAGACCGCCCGGGCGATCATCGCCGTGATCGACTGGAATCTGACGGCGCAAGAAGCCCTGGCGCTGCCCGTGATCTTTGCTCCCGGCGATACAATTTTCGTCGAGCGGGGAACGTGGCTCGAGCAAATGGGGCCGGCGTTGCAGGCCATGGGCCATTCCCGAATCCAGCCGAGGGACGGGTTCAAGGCGAATGCCGTCGAATGGCGCTCCGGCCGCTGGTTCGGGGCTGCCGATCCTCGAAGTGAAGGTGCTTCGGTCAGCGAGTAAACGAAAGACCACGCGATGGCTCGGCAGCTCGAACAATTCCCCAATCTCGTCACCATGTTCTTTCGCCGAGCGGCGGAGAAGGGCGACCAGCCATTCCTCTGGGCGAAGCGCAATGGCCAGTGGCGTTCGACGAGCTGGAGCGAAGCCGCACGGCAAGTGGCCGCGTTCGCCGAGAGCCTGAAACGTTTGGGAATCGACCCCGGTGACCGGGTAATGCTGGTCAGTGAAAACCGGCCCGAGTGGCTGATCGCGGACCTCGGAATCATGGCGGCCGGTTGCGTCACCGTTCCCACTTACACCACGAACACGACCCGTGATCACACCCACATTCTCGGCAATTCCGGAGCCAGGGCGGTCATTGTCTCGACCCAGAAGCTGGCTCGCGCGCTCATTCCCGCCGTGCTGTTCGGATCAGAATGTCATCACGTCATCGGCATTGAGGACATACGAACCGGCCAGGCTGTCGAGGGCGCGCAATTCCATCATTGGGCCGAACTCGTGGCCGGCAATGGCGACATCGAGACGGTCGCTCGTCGCTGCGAAGCCATCGGCCGCGACGATCTGGCGTGCCTGATCTACACCAGCGGCACCGGCGGGGCGCCGCGCGGAGTGCAGCAGCACCATGGCGCCATCCTTCACAACATTGCCGGATGTGTGGACGTCATCTCCAATGATTTCGGCTGGGACGACGAAGTGTTTCTGTCCTTCCTTCCGGCCAGCCACGCCTATGAACATACAGGAGGACAACACTTCCCGGTCGGGCTCGGAGCGCAAATCTATTATGCCGAGAGCCTCGAGAAGCTCGCCGGCAATATCGAGGAGGTCCGGCCAACCATCATGGTCGTCGTGCCGCGGCTGTTCGAGATGCTCCGGGCGCGCATCCTCAAGGCGATCGGTGACGGGGGGGGGCTTTCGAGCTACCTGCTCAAGCGGGCGCTGCAAATCGGCACAGACCGCTACGAAGGACGCTTCAAGCCGTGGGACCTGCCGATGGACGGAATTCTCGCGCTGACGGTGCGCCGCAAGGTTCGCGGCCGCTTCGGCGGCCGGATCAAGGCGATGGTTTCGGGCGGCGCACCGCTCAACCCCGAGGTCGGGATGTTCTTCCACTCGCTCGGCTTGACGCTGCTCCAGGGCTACGGACAGACCGAATCCGGGCCGGTGATCAGCTGCAACCGCCCGAGCGCCGGAATCCGCATGGAAACGGTCGGCCCGCCGCTGAGGGACACCGATGTGAAGATCGCCGAGGACGGCGAAATACTGGTGCGGGGCGAGCTGGTCATGCACGGCTATTGGCAGAATCCGGAGGAAACGGCACGAGTCCTCAAGGACGGCTGGCTTCACACTGGCGACGTCGGCCACATCGACGATGGCGGCCGGATCGTCATTACCGACCGCAAGAAGGACCTGATCGTCAACGACAAGGGCGACAATGTCTCGCCGCAACGGGTCGAGGGCATGCTGACCCTGCAGCCGGAGATCGCCCAGGCGATGGTCTTTGGCGACCGACGGCCGTACTTGGTCGCATTGCTTGTCCCGGACCCCGAGGTCGCCGGCGATCCCGAGCTTCAGCAAAAGCTGTCGCGCGCCGTGGACCGCGTGAACTCAGACCTTTCGGTTATCGAGCGAGTGCGCCGGTTCATCGTCGCCGACGCGCCGTTCACAACCGACAATGAGCAGCTTACGCCGTCGATGAAAATCCGGCGCCATGTGCTCAAGCAGGCCTATGGCGAGCGCCTCGACGCGCTCTATAAAGGTGAGCCTCAGCGGGCAGCGCGCGTATAAGGGACGAAATCGCCGAGCACGCAGCTGCCGACGGTTGTTCCACTTCGAAGGTCGGTGACCTGGCCGATCTCGCCGCGGCAAAGCGCGCTCCCGCTGCTTCGAAGCACGAGCGTGTACCCCGCCCCGAGCAGGTTGCAACTTCCCTGCGTGTCATTCCGCCAGACCCGGGACGTGCCGTCCCGGAACAGAAGGGTGCTGTCGTCGATCACGATCATCTGATCCGCGCGATAGTTGGCGATACAGGATACGGGCTGCCCGGCGGACAGGCCGGCGAGTTCCTGCTGGAGCCTTGCCTCCGCGCGCTCGCTGCGCTGCGTCGGCTGGGGCGCGGTCATGCACGACGAGATGGTCGATGCTGCGAGGAGGATTGCCAGGGTACGCATTGAACGAACCTCCCTTGGGTAGTTGAGCGGTGGAGCAATTGAGCGCCACGCAAGATTAACGGAAGCTGTCCTTCTGAGCTCTGAGCCGGGCGAATTCCCGCCAATCTGAAGCTCGAACGAAGGGGTTGGTCGCCCGTTCCTCGGCGACGCTGGTCGGAAGGGTGATCTCGCCGGCGGCGCGAAGTGCCTCGACCTCCTCCAGCCGAATGGCAATCGTCTGGTTTTCCGGTTCGGCATGGGCGGCGAAGCGCGCGTTCGAAAGCGTATATTCATGGCCGCAATAGAGAGCGGTGTCCTCGGGCAGCTCAATCAGCCGCTGAAGCGAATCATACATCTGCTCCGCCGTGCCTTCGAACAGGCGGCCGCAGCCCATGGCGAACAGAGTGTCGCCGACGAAGGCTGCGCGCTCCTCCTCGAAGATGAGCGCGATGTGGCCGAGCGTATGGCCGGGAATTTCGATTGCGCGGCCGATATGGTCGCCGATTCGCAGCTGGCTTCCTTCCGATAGCGCGACGTCGCGGGCGGGAACCGCCTCGCCCGCTGGGCCCCAGACGCTGCAGCCGGTCGCATCCTTGACCGCGGAATTGCCGTTGGTGTGGTCCCAATGCTTGTGCGTGTTCCAGACCTGGCTGATTGCCCAGCCACGCCGCTCTGCTTCGGCCAGTGCCGGTGCCGCATCGCCAGGATCGACCACCGCGGTCTCGCCGCTGGCGCGGTCGTGCACCAGCCAGATGTAATTGTCGGTAAAGGCAGGAACCGGGACGATCTCGAGCATCACCATTCGCCCGTGTTCGGCATCGAGGCCCAGGGTTCGGACGGCGGCAAAGCCTCGCCTTTCTGAAGCAGCTCGACCGAAATTGCGTCAGGCGACCGGACGAAGGCCATTTTACCGTCACGCGGCGGCCGGTTGATTGTGACTCGCGCCTCCATCAGGCGCCGGCAGCTTTCGTAGATGTCGTCGACCTCGAAGGCGAGGTGGCCGAAATTGCGGCCGCCGTCATAGCCGCTTTCGTCCCAATTGTGAGTGAGCTCGACCTCGGCTGCGTCGCCCGGCACGCCGAGAAAGATCAGGGTGAAGCGACCCTGCGGGACATCCTTGCGGCGGCGCTCGTCAAGCCCGAGCAGATTGAAGAAGCGGATGGTCGCGTCGGGATCGGAGACCCGAAGCATCGAGTGTAGAAAGCGCATTCGCGCTATCTAGTCGCTCCGGCCGGATTTTGCACCGTCGCCGTCTGGCCAAGCATGGTGAGGGCTTCACGCGCCGCCTTGCCGCTGGCGCCATTGGGGTCAGCCGCCGACGCGCGATTCCAGTAAGCGCGCGCCTGGGCCTCGTCGCCTGCGAAATGATAGACATGCCCCGCCTGGAACAATGCCGTCGGATCATTCGGCTCTAGCACCAGCGCCTGGCCGATGGCGGCCTTGGCAGTCTCGGAGTCGCCTTCGCGGATCGCCAGTGCCGCAGAGAAATACCAGAGGAAGGGATCGGCGGCGATGGTCTGCCTGGCTTCCTCGACCTTCGTTCGGGCCGTCTTGAGGTCGTTCTGCGCCTCGGCGGCGCGAGCGCGGTCGAGAAGAGCGAGGCCGCGCTGCTCGGCCTGCAGCCCGACCCCCGCCAGTGCCCGGTCGAGCGCGAGCGCCGCCTTACCGGGCTGTTCGGCGGCGATCCACATATTGCCTGCCGCCGCCCACATGCGCGCGGCTGCCGGATCCCGCTCGGCGGTCGCAGCAGCAGCCTGCTCGAAGGCGCGCGCCGAATCCTCGAAGCGGCTGGCGTTGCTCGCCTCAATACCGCGGCAGACGAACGCCTGAGGCGTCAGCACGTTCGGACAGTGGGAAGCGGGCGCAGCGGCAACAAGGGCAGCGGCAAGGGCAAGGATCATCGAGCGGGCTCCGTCAGTGCGGCGACGGTTCGCAGGATCGCATCGATCTCGTGCGGCTCCGACAGCCGGTGACCGCCCCCTTTGATGGCGAGTAGCTGGACATCGGCTGAACGCAGCCCGCGCATCAGTCGGAAGGCGATGTCGATCGGCACATCCTCGTCCGCATCACCGTGGATCAGCCGCACCGGGCAATCGATGGCGACAGGCGAATCCAGCAGTCGCAGCCGCTCGCCCGATTGCCAGAAGCCGCGCGTCGTCAGCTGCGGCTCAGGACCATAGGATTAGGGCGTTCGATCCGACCGGTTGCCGCCAGCGCCCGCTTCTGCGGGTCGGTGAATCCCCAGTCAGTGAAGTCGGGAGCGGCGGCGATGCCGACCATGGCCTCGACCCGCGGCGGCCGGCGAAGCGCCGCGAGTAACGCCAGCCAGCCGCCCATCGAGGATCCGACGAGGATCAGCGGCCCGTCGGTCAGCCGGTCAATCATCATCAGAGTCTGGTCGAGCCAGGCTTCGAGCGTGCCCTCCTCGAAATCGCCAGAAGAAGAGCCGGTGCCCGAATAATCGAAGCGCAGCATGGCCAGGCCGAGGCGGGCGGCGAGCACATCGACCGCCACCGCCTTGGCGCCTTCCATGTCGGACGCGTAGCCGGGCAGGAAAAGGATGGTCGGCGAACGGCCCGGGCGAATCCGGTAGGCAAGCCGTTTTCCGTCAGGGCAATCGAGATGGGCAAGGTCCGGCTGGGTCATTGGCACATGGGCTAGGCTGGGCGGTCATCACCGGCAATCCCCGAAAAGTGCAGCCAACCGGCGGCTGCGCCGTTGTTGGCTCGATGGATATCGAGAAGGACGACCGCGAAGACCTCGCCGAAGACCGCACCGAGCTTGCCGAGGATCGCACGCTCCTCGCCAACGAACGCACTTTTGCCGGATGGATGCGAACCGGCCTCTCCTGTGTCGCAATCGGCCTTGGATTCCATGCCCTGTTCAATCGGATGGAACCAGAATGGGTGCCAAAGGCGATCGCCACCGCATTTCTGCTCGTCGCCATTTTCGTATTCCATGCCGCGACCCGGCGCGCCTGCCGAGTCACCGACCGGCTCGACGCGCATATGGTGACCGCCTTTGGGGCGATGAACCTGCGGGTGATCGCCTGGACGATGAGCGCCGCGACCCTGCTCCTGATCGGGGCGATCTGGGTGCTGACGATAGGCTGGTAGCTTTCGCCTAGCCTGTCGCCTGGCAGCCTTCGAACAGGGCCGCATCATGCTCGGGGCCCAACGATGGACGATAGGATGCCGCCGGATCGAACGAGTCCCGGAAGCGCCTTGCTCGGCCGGAGCTCACCGGATGACTGCTAAGCAATTCCATCGATGAGACGGCGTGATCTGCCTCACCCTTCGCCGCCTGCTCGAACATCTCAGCGATCGGCCGGGGATCGATACCAGCCTGCTTCAGCATGGCGATCGCGTCGGTGTCCGCCTCGGCTTCCGCCCTCCGGCTGAAGTTCAGAGACAGAACATTTCCTGCATTCGCCGCGACCGTGCCGCCGCCGAGCAGCGTGACGACGGTCCCGAGCCCCAATTCGCGCACGACGGCCGCCGCGACATGGCGACGGCGCACGTGAGCGATTTCATGGGCGACAATCCCGGCGATCGCGTCGGCGTCATCGATTTCCTCAAACAGGCCACTGAACAGGACCATCCGCCCGCCCGGCAAGGCGACCGCATTGGCCATCTCGAACTGCACGAGCTCGAGCGTCAAGCCGTCGGACCTTGCTTCGGGGTCAATCCGGTCGATCATCGTGTCGAGTGCGGCGCGGGTGTTCGGATTTTCACAGCGCGTGGCGGCGATTGGCAGCTCATAGACGGCACCGAGCGTGCGTTCCCAGCTCATCGGCATGCGCTTGGTCACCGCTTCCGGCGCAAAAATCACCAGTCCGGCCATCGCCGAGACAAGCGCCGTCAGGCCGAAAAGAACACTCATCGTTCGCCGACCCGGGCCGGCGGTCAGCGATCCGGAGCGAACTGGCAGATGGCCAAGAACCGAAGGCTCGAGTGGTTCCTCGATCAGCAGCCGCCAACCTTCCGACGAACGGTGAGCGAAGGTCAGCCGGCCGGCAGCGGTGTCCAGCCGGACCAGGTCGGCAATCGCGACGGGATGACGCTTTCCGGCATCATCGATCAGGACCAGCCACGGCGGCTCCGGCACAAGGGCGACCGGCCGTTCGAGCGCGATCTGCCCATCATACCAGAGCCCTTTTTGCGGCACGGCTCAAAATGCGCCGATGTCGAATGCGTCGGCGAAGCCTTCAGCATCTTTTGGCGCCACCGTTTCCGACTGAGTAAGCGTGTCGAGATCGACCGTGCCATACAACTCCAGCCGGTTCATCACGAACTCCCAGCGCCAGTAGCCCCACATCAGGGTTCCGAAACCAAGAGTGATGATCGTCAGGCCTATGATCTTGGCGTAGAATCCCAGCCACTGGGCCGTGGAGACCTCGAAACCTGCGTGAAGGTCACCAATCGCAAAGGCCGACGCCGCCTTTCGATAGAATAGCGCCCAGAAGCTAAGCATGACCAAGGCCAGACCGGCGACCAAAACCAGCGGCGCGATGATTGCGACAGCGCCGGGTTCGGCTTCGGGATCGGTGCCGGCAAGCGCGAGCATGACGAAGAAGCCGATATAAACGGCGTAAAGCATCATCCAGCGCCGTTGCAGGCCCACGGTATCCACATTGCTGTCGAACATATGCGGTCCGAAGGACATAGCCCGCGTGCGGTCATTCCAATTCTCGACGATCGCACGAGGCATCAGGATGCCCAGAGTCAGACCCGCGACGAAATTATTGCCAAGAGCGGTCCAGCCGTAGCCGACCCCGTTGCTGTCGCTGCCGCCGCGAATGCCACGCCACCAGCTGCGCGACAGTCGGTAGCGAAGGGCCCTGAATTGCGCGAAACCGATCGCCCACAAAACGAAGACGTAAAAGGCGATCATGCCGACCACCGTGAACCAGTTGCCGATCAGCGCGCCGCCCCCGAAGACGACCGCCATCGAGCCGATCAGAACCCCCATCGCGACCAGGAACCCGATGAACATCTCGCCGCCGGTGCCGGTCCACTCCAGCTCATTGCCGATCAGCTTCGTCCGACTCCACAAATATCGTCGAACCCGGGCCTTGGCCCAGAATCGATAAATGCCGAGCGTCACGATCGTCAGCAGAAGATTGGTGACGGCGATCGGGAGAAACTCTCTCCAACTGCCAGTGAATTCCACCGCGCGCGCTGCACTGGGCGCACGGGTCCATTGCTGTACCGCGTCCATTAATCAACCCCCTCCCCGAGCGGAAGAGAAGCTGCAGCGGATGCAAATGTTTGGCAAGCACTGTCTTGTGCCGGTTGAGGCGCCCGCGCGCCGTCGCTACATGCCCCGGCGATGAAGATGTTCAGGATCGCCCTTCCCGATGGCTCCGTGAAGGAGATGCCCGAGGGATCGACGCCCGCTGACGTGGCGGCGGCGATCGGGCCCGGCCTGGCCAAGGCAGCGCTCGCCGCCAAGATCGACGGCGAGCTTCGCGACATTACCCGGCCGTTCGAGGGCGACGCCCGGCTGGAGCTGGTCACGTCTCGCGACGAGAAGGACGCGCTCGAACTGGTTCGTCACGATTTCGCGCATATCCTCGCCGAAGCGGTGCAGAATCTCTTTCCCGGGACCCAGATCACCTTCGGTCCGGCGACCGACGACGGCTTCTATTACGATTTCGCCCCGGCCGAGGGACGCGGGCCGTTCACCGATGAGGATTTGCCGGCGATCGAGGAGGAGATGCGGCGGATCATCGCCCGCGACGAGCCGCTGGTGCGCGAGGTGTGGAGCCGCGAGCAGGTGCGGGACTTCTTCGAAAGGACCGGCGAGACGTTCAAGGCCGAATGGGTGATGGAGCTGCCCGAGGGCGAGCCGATCACCATGTACCGCTCCGGCAGCGCCGAAAACAGCTGGATCGACCTGTGCCGCGGACCGCACCTCGCTTCGACGGGCAAGCTCGACCCGCAGGCCTTCAAGCTGACTCGGGTGTCCGGCGCATACTGGCGCGGCGATCCCAAAAACCCGATGCTGAGCCGCATCTACGGCACCGCCTGGCTCAACAAGAAGCAGCTCGACGAGCATCTTCGACGGCTGGAGGAAGCGGCCAAGCGCGACCATCGCAAGATCGGCCAGGAGATGGACCTGTTCCACCTCCAGGCCGAGGCGCACGGCAGCATCTTCTGGCACCCCAAGGGCTATCTCATCTGGCGCGAGCTGGAAGCCTATATGCGCCGTCGGCTCGACGCGGCCGGCTACGAGGAGGTCAAGACCCCGCAATTGATGGATGCGCGGCAGTGGGAGCGCTCCGGCCACTGGGGCAAATATCGCGAGAACATGTTCGTCGTCCCCGACGAAATTCCGTCGACCGATGACGACGCGCCAATCCTGTCCGCCGATGCCGATTTGATGGCCTTGAAGCCGATGAACTGCCCGGCGCACGTGCTGATCTTCAACCAGGGCATCAAGAGCTATCGCGACCTGCCGATCCGAATGGCCGAGTTCGGCTGCTGCCACAGGAACGAGCCGCACGGCGCGCTGCACGGCATCCTGCGGGTTCGCCAGTTCACCCAGGACGATGCGCATATCTTCTGCCGCGAGGACCAGCTGATCGACGAGATCAAGGAGTTCTGCGACCTTCTCGACGTCGTCTATCGCGATCTTGGTTTTGACAATTACGCGATCAAGCTGGCGCTTCGTCCCGATGTTCGTCTCGGCAGCGACGAGGAATGGGACCGGGGCGAACAGATTTTGCGCGACGCGGTCGCGGCGACTGGCCGCAACACCGCCGAATATGGCTGGGAGGAGCTGCCGGGCGAGGGCGCCTTCTATGCGCCCAAGCTTGAATTCCATTTGACCGACGCCATCGGCCGGACTTGGCAGGTCGGCACCATCCAGGCCGACACGGTCCTGCCCGAGCGGCTCGACGCGACCTATATCGGCGAGGACGGGCAAAAGCACCGGCCGGTGATGCTTCACCGAGCCATCCTCGGCACCTTCGAGCGCTTCATCGGAATCCTGATCGAGCATCATGCCGGCAAATTCCCGCTCTGGCTGGCGCCGGTGCAGGCGGTCGTCGCGACTATTGTTTCCGATGCGGACGATTATGCGCTCGAGGTCGCGGCCAGGCTGGCGCAGCAAGGAATCCGAGCCGATACCGATCTCAGGAACGAGAAGATCAACTACAAGGTGCGCGAGCATTCGCTGGCCAAGGTCCCTCTACTGCTGGTCGTCGGCAAGCGCGAGGCGGAGGGGGGGACGATCGCTCTCCGCCGCCTCGGCTCGGAGGAGCGGCAGCTGGTGATGAGCCTTGACGAGGCGGTTTCGATGGTGGCCCAGGAGGCAATCCCACCGGACCTTTGCTGACGCGGTCCCGCCACATATAGAGGCAAAAAAACCGCGGCGCTTGAAGCTGCACTTTTCAACCCGCCCGCAAGCGCTTAACTGCTCGCTGTTTCGCAACAGCTTATTGGAGACGCTCTATACCCCCGCCTCATCCGCGCCGTTCGATGGCGCCGCCGGTCATGACCGGCCCACGCTATAACGAGTTCATCCAGTCCCAGAAGGTCAGGGTGATCGACGAAAACGGCGAGAATTTGGGCGTGATGTATACGCGCGAAGCGATCGAGCAGGCAGCCGAGGTCGGACTCGATCTGGTTGAAATCTCACCCAACGCCGATCCGCCCGTCGCCAAGTTCCTCGACATCGGCCGCTACAAATACGAGGCGCAGAAAAAGGCCAACGAGGCGCGCAAGAAACAGAAGACGCAGGAGATCAAGGAGATCAAGATGCGTCCGAACATCGACGATCACGACTATGACGTGAAGATGCGCAAGGTGTTCGAATTTCTCGAGGAAGGCGACAAGGTCAAGGTGACGATGCGCTTCCGCGGTCGCGAGATGGCGCATGGCGAATTGGGGATGGCGGTATTGCGTCGGGTCCAGGATCAGACCGCCGAGCTCGCCAAGGTCGAGGCGCATCCCCGCATGGAAGGCCGCCAGATGCTGATGGTCCTGGCGCCGAAGTAGTCGGCCGAGGGACGCGCCGACTTACTGCAATTGACTATTCTCCCGCCGTAGCGGCGGTGCTGCCGTTCGCGCGATCAAACGAGAATCGAGTCGGCTCAGCCCCAGCGGGCGGCTGAAGCGTTCCCGGTCGGTTGGAATCACCGGTAACAAACTTGCGTTTCGGGGCGCCAAGCGAACGTACCGCCGCAGCACCGGCTGACCACTCAATGCCTTGACCCTACGGAATTGGGGTTTCCGTTTGCGCGCCTGTTGCAGTTTTGCAGCAATTTAACGCCATTATCGTCTCGTTCTCTGTTGGCTCGCTTTTCTTGGTCTTTCGGCTGGATTAGCGTTGTGTGTTCGTGCTTCGGCGCACTCGCTGCGCCATGGGGGAGGGGATAGAATGCGCAAGTCCGTTTGGCTGCTTTCGGCAGGTCTCGTTGCTCTTTCGGTTCCGGGACACGCGCAGGAGACTGATACCGATCAGGCGGCAGCCGTTCCGACCATGGGCGCGACTGCCGAAGCGGCGGCCGTCGACGACACCGCCCTTGAGCGCCAGCGCGTCGACACCGGTGACATCGTCGTCACCGCGACCCGGCGCAACGAGGCGTTGTCCGACGTTCCGCTGGCCGTCAGCGCGATTACGGCTGAAACCCTCGAGTATTCCGGCGCGTCCGACATTCGCCAGCTGACCCAGCTGGCTCCGTCGCTCCTGGTGTCCTCCACTTCATCTGAAGCCGGCGCCGGAGTGGCGCGAATCCGCGGCATCGGCACGGTCGGCGACAATCCCGGGCTCGAGAGCTCGGTCGCGTTGTTCATTGACGGCGTTTACCGTTCCCGCACCGGCGTTGGCCTAACCGAGCTGGGCGCCCTGGATCGAATCGAGGTTCTGCGCGGCCCGCAGGGCACGTTGTTCGGGCGCAACGCCTCCGCCGGCCTGATCTCGATCATCACCGCCCGTCCGCGATTCGAAAACCAGTTCAGTGGCCAGATCGACATCGGCAATTATGACATGCGTCGGCTCGAGGGCAGCGCCACGGGCCCGATCAGCAGTGAATTCGCGGCGCGTCTCGACGCGGTCTACATGAGGCGCGACGGATTCCTTCAGGACGTAATTTCCGGCCGCCGGATCAACGACCGCAATCGCTTCGTCGTTCGCGGTCAAGGACTTTACCAGCCCAGCGACAATCTGTCGGTACGGTTGATCGCGGACATCGCTCAGCGTCGCGAAGAATGCTGCGGCGCAGCCTATCTGCCCGCTCGTGACACAATCTCCACCGCCGGCGGCCTTACAACTACTGCCCCCTCGACGATTGCCGCGATCATCCGCGGACTGGGCGGAATTGTCAGCGACGACACTTACGCCCGGCAAACGGCGATCACGCCGGGCCGCGATTACAACAGCGACGTCAACGACGGCGGCCTGTCGGGGGAGGTCGTCTATGATTTCGGCGGCGCCGAGCTGACGTCGATCACCGCCTTCCGCCACAACAAATATACGCGCGGTCAGGACGCCGACTTCAATAATCTCGATATCCTCTACCGTGACGGCGGTGGCGGAGCATTCAACCGCTTCGACACCTTTACTCAGGAGGCGAGGCTCCAGGGCGAAACCTTCGGCGGCAGGCTCGACTGGTTGGTCGGCGGCTATTACGCCAACGAGCGGCTTCGGGTCGTCGACAACCTAGCCTATGGCGCTGATTATTCCCGCTACGGCAACTGCCTCGTGGCCAACAATTTTGCCGGGGCCACCGGTCAGCCCGGGCTGGTGATGCCGAGCAACCCGACCTGCTTCAATCCGGCGGTGGCGGCCGCGATCCTTCCCTTCGTCGGTCCGAACGCTACGGCGCTGTCGGCATTTGCGAGGCTTGGGCCGTTCGCCGGGGCTCCGTTCACCAACAGCGGCTTTACCAACCTCGCAATCGCGTCCGGCGCGGGAGCGCTCGCCCTGCAATCGCAGATCGACGATGATTGGCGACAAACCAGCAACAACTGGGCGCTGTTCACGCACAACATCTTCGAGATCGTACAGGACCTGAAACTCACCGTCGGCGCTCGCTACACGACCGAGCGAAAGCGGCTTCGCGGCGATCTCAGCGACAACAACACTGCCTGCGCTTTCTACGCGGCGGCGATTCCTGCCCTGCAGACGATACCATGCGTCAGCCCGTCTGTTCCGGGCGGCCTGCAACTGTCGGACAGCATGAGCGAGAGCAAGCTGTCTGGGACAGCAGTGATCAGCTACAAGCCGCTGCGCGAGGTGCTGACCTACGCCAGCTACTCGCGCGGCTACAAGGCCGGTGGATTCAACCTCGACCGTTCGGCGCTTCGGCGAAGCAACGGCAATGGCGCCGTCTGCGTCACTCCGGCCCAGGCTGGATGCGGCGGAATCGCCGCGGATCCGGCGCGCGACCTTCGCTTCCGGCCGGAAATCAACGACGCCGTCGAGCTCGGCATGAAGTATAATGGCCGCGGGATCGACATCAACGTGGCGCTGTTCCACCAGCTGTTCCGCGACTTCCAGCTGAACACTTTCAACGGTCTCAACTTCGTCGTCGAGAATATCAACAGCTGCAAGAACGACCTTGGCGGAGCCGACCGCGACAATAGTCCACTGACCGGCGCCTGCACTGGCGGAACCCGGGCGGGCGTGCGCAGCATGGGCGCGGAATTCGAGTTGTTCACCCGGCCATTGCCGAACCTCAGCTGGAACCTCGGCGCGATCTACGCCGACACGCGCTACCGCAGCAATCTGGTCGGTGCGGGCGGCGCCCCGGTCACCAACGCCCTGTTCCAGCTTCCGGGACGCCGAGTGTCCAACTCGGCCGAATGGACGGCGACGACCTCGGTCGCCTGGACTCCGCCGATCGGCGGCACCGGACTTCGCGGTCTCGTCTATTTCGACGCGCGAATGATGAGCGAGTTCAATACGGGCTCGGATCTCGATCTCGAAAAGACGCAGGATGAGTTCATCGTCGCCAACGGCCGCATCGGACTTCACGGGCCGGACCGCGTTTGGGGCGTCGAGCTGTGGGCGCAGAACCTGTTCAACAAGGACTTCATGCAGGTCGCATTCGATGCGCCGGTTCAGGGGTCATGCACGATCCGCGGCGCCCAGCAGGGTTTCTGCCCGGCACCGACACCGTTTCGCGCGACCCAGCTATTCGGCGCTTTCCTCGGCGAGCCGCGCACATATGGCGTGACTTTGCGCGGCCGCTTTTAGCACTCTGTCCGGTTCAAAGGGGGAAGGCCTCGCGGTAAACCGCGAGGCCTTCTATTTTCGGCGATCACGCCGCTGTGTTTGCGTTGGCGTCGCGGGCTGCTTCGAGCAGTGCGGCGCGCACGCAATTCACGTCCTCTTCGCGAAGCTTTCGCCCGTCCGACCGGGTCACATAGAAAACATCGACGGCGCGCTCACCGTAAGTGGCGATATGAGCCGAGTGAACCTGCTGTCCGCATTGGTGGATGGCCCGTGCCAGCCGCGCCAGCAATGCTGGCCGGTCACTTGCATTCACCTCGACGACCGTCGTTTTGGTCGAAGCGCGCTCCGAGACCACGACGGATGGCGCAACCTGGAATGCTGCGCTTTGGGGCAAAATTGGCCGTCCTGCCGGAAGCGGCGGCAGGCGCTCACTCTTGAGTGCTGACTCGACCGAGCGGACAAGCCTGTTTCGCAGCCGGCGATCGGAATATGCCCGGCTCCCGGCGTCCTGGACGAGGAAGTTGTCAAGCGCCAGGCCATCGCGCGTTGTGTGAATTCGAGCGTCCACAATGCTCGCCCCAGCCGCCGCCAGGCCCGCGCAAATCCGATAGAACAAGCCTTCGCGATCATGGGTGAATACACTAATCCGGGTCGCTCCGCTGTCGGGATCGTTTTCCGCAACCACGCTCGGCGACATATCGCCGATACGGGATTCGGCGGCGGCAATCTGCCGCGAATTGGCAAGCTGTGTTTCAAGCGATTCCGCAAGCCAATAGCTATCCGGCAATCGGCGCGAATAGGCTCGGACGGCGCTGCGTTTCCAGCCGAGGGCTTCGGCGAGCTCTTGCTGGCGCGCCTTCACCATTTCGGATCGGCCGCGCTGCTTGTGGCCTAGGCGAAGGCGCTCCTCGGCAGCGTCGAACAGGGTGCGAAGCAACACGCGCTTCCATTCGTTCCACGTGTTGGGGCCGACCGCTCGAATATCCACCACGGTCAGGATCAGCAGCAGGCGAAGCCGCTCCGGGCTTTGCACTTGGCGGGCGAAATCCTCGATGGTCTTAGGATCCGCCAAGTCGCGTTTGAAGGCCGTCGCCGACATCAGCAGATGGTGACGCACCAGCCAGGCGACGGTCTCCGTCTCGGCGGCGTCCAGCCCAAAGCGCGGGCAAAGCCTGAGGGCCACTTGCTCACCCAGAACACTGTGATCGCCGCCACGACCCTTGGCGATGTCGTGCAGCAACACGGCGACATACAACAGGCGGCGGGATGCGATCTGCCTAAAAAGCGCGGTCGACAGAGGATGGTCCTCAGCAAGTTCGCCACGCTCGATCGCGGCGAGCAGACCGATCGCCCTGATTGAATGTTCGTCGACCGTATAATGATGATACATGTCGAATTGCATCTGCGCGACGACACGCCCGAAGTCGGGCACGAACCGTCCGAACACCCCCGTTTCATTCATCCAGCGAAGCACTGCGTCGGGTGAATCGCGATTGGTCAGCACTTCGAGGAACAGGGCGTTGGCGCGCGGATCGGTCCGAACGCGTGCGTCGATCAATTTACTGTCCCGACTGGCTGTCCGCATTGCCTTGGGATGAATTTCCAGCCGTTCGCGGGAAGTGAGGGCGAACAACTCGATCAGACGGTCGGGCTTGACGATGAAAAAGTCGTCGGACGGGATCGACAAGCGCCCCCGATCGAGGACGAAACCGTTGAGCCGACGCGGGCGCCTTCGGATCGTCGGAAGCGCGAATCGCGATCCCTTGCCGGCGAGCTGCTCGTCGAGCTGGGCGAGGAACAGGCCGGTCAGGTCGCCGACGGACCTGGCATTGAGAAAATAGAATTGCATGAACCGTTCGACGGCCGATTTCCCCGGGCGGTCGGCGTAGTTCATGACCTCAGCAATTTGTCGCTGATGGTCGAATCCGAGCCGTTCCTCGGCCCGGCCAGCCGCAAGATGAAGGTGACATCGAACCGCCCAGAAAAAGCGCTCGGCGCGTTCGAAACGAACGAACTCGCGACGGCTGAGCAGGCCGGCCGCGACGAGATCCGCGGGCCGCTCGACGCCGAGCACATATTTGCCGATCCAGTAGAGCGTGTGCAGGTCGCGGAGCCCGCCCTTGCCGTCCTTGACATTGGGTTCGACGACATAGCGGCTGTCGCCCATCCGCAAATGGCGCTGGTCACGCTCGGCGAGCTTGGCGGCGACATATTCGGCCGCGGTGCCGGCAACGACTTCGGATCGAAACCGGTGGACGGCAAGATCGAACAGCTTTTCGTCGCCCCATAGAGGCCGAGCTTCGAGAAATGCGGTCCGGATCGTCGTGTCCCGCCTGGCGAGCTTGACGAGATCGCCGATCGACCGAAGCGAGTGGCCGATCTTCAGCTTCAGGTCCCAGAGCAAATGGAGGATGGCCTCGACCGTTTCCTCAGCTCCGGCGCCTGGCCTTTTCGCCGTAAGGAACATCAGGTCGAGGTCGCTGTACGGGGCCATTTCGCCGCGCCCGGTGCCGCCCAGGCCGACAATTGCGATTGGCTCGGTGTCGGCCCGGCGCTCCATCCGTTCGGCCACAAACTCATAGGTCAGCCGAACCAGCTGGTCGTGCAGAAAGGCCGTTGCCCGGGCCGCGGCGCGCCCGCGATGCGGCTCCGCGGCCAGCCTTCGGGCGATTTCGGCGCGGCCACCCTCAAGCGCCTCCGCGAGAATTGCAGGGACTTGTGGCCCCCCATCGCGACCTTTGGTCTCGCGAAGCCGGTCGGCGATTGTGCGGCGATCGATGATTGCGCGGCGGTCGCCGACGGCTTCGTACATCATGTGCAGCGCTCGGCGGTTATGCGCTTCAACCGGTAAAGCATTTCGAGCGCCTGACGGGGGGAAAGGCTGTCGGGCTCGATTTCGTCCAGGGCCGCAATCAGCGGGTCCGATACCTGCTCGGCGGGAGCGCTGGCGGCGAACAGGGGCAGGTCATCGAGCCCGGCGGCAATTCCGCCGGTGGCGTCTCGCCCGGCTTCGAGCTTGGCGAGAACTGCTCTGGCGCGGGCGACAACGGCGGTGGGCAACCCTGCCAGCTTTGCGACGGCGATTCCATAGCTGCGGTCGGCGGCGCCATCGGAGACCTGGTGGAGCAGGACGAGATCGCCCTTCCATTCGCGGGCCCGGACATGGTGAAGCGACAGGGCGTCGAGTCGCCCGGCGAGCCGGGTCAGCTCGTGATAATGCGTTGCGAACAAGGTCCGGCACCGAAGCTCGTCGTGCATCGCCTCGACTACGGCCCAGGCGATGGCGAGGCCATCATAGGTCGAGGTGCCGCGGCCGATCTCGTCCAGGATGACGAGGCTCCTCGGAGTCGCCTGCGAAAGGATGGCGGCGGTCTCGACCATCTCGACCATGAAGGTCGAGCGGCCGCGCGCGAGATTGTCCGAAGCCCCGACCCGGCTGAAAAGTCGGTCGACAAGGCCGATCGTCGCACTCGCGGCAGGGACGAAGCCGCCCGCTTGGGCCAGGACTGCAATCAGCGCTGACTGTCGGAGGAAGGTCGACTTGCCGCCCATGTTGGGCCCCGTGATCAGCCACAATCGGTCGTCGGGGCCGAGCGACAGGTCGTTGGCCACGAACCTTTCGCCAGCTTCGCGCAATGCGCTTTCGACTATGGGGTGGCTCCCGGCGACAATGTCGAGGCAGGCCTCGTCGGACAGCCTCGGTCGGCACCATCCGCCCTCGGCCGCCCTTTCCGCGTGCGACGCGGCGACATCTACCCTGGCGACTGCCTCGCTGGTCGCGATGATCCGCTGGGCGCAGGAGACCGCTAGCGCCTTCAGTTCCTCGGCGTGGGTGGCCTCGGCGGCGATCGTGCGGGCCCCGGCCTCGACCACCCGGCTCGCCTCCTCGTGAAGCTCGGGCGAATTGAATCGGACCGTGCCCGCAAGCGACTGGCGGTGGGTGAAGCCGCTGTCGGGCGCCATCAGCATTTCGGCATGCCTGGCCGATACTTCGATGTGGTAGCCGAGCACGGCATTGTGCCGGATTTTCAGCGACGGGATGCCCGTCGCTTCGCGATAGCGCGCTTCGAGCGCGGCGATCGCCCTGCGCCCGTCGGATGCCGCCGAGCGCAGCGAGTCGAGCTCGGTGTCATAGCCCTCGGCAATATAGCCGCCTTTCGTCGAATCGATCGGCGGCGATACGACCAGGGCGCGCTGAAGCCGGTCGATCAGGACTTCATGGCCGCCCAGGCGCGGAAGCAGCTGCACGAGCAATTGCGGAAGGTCCGGCTGCGCTTCGAGCTCGGCCTTCAGTCCTCCAGCGGCGGCGAGACCGTCGCGGAGCAGCGCCAGGTCGCGAGGACTGCCCCGCCCAGCGGCAAGCCGGGCCAGCGCCCTGGCGAAATCGGGCATCGCGCGAAGCGCCGACCGCACCTGTTGGCGGCGAAGAGAATCGTCATGCAGCCACGCGACCAAGGCCAGCCGCGCCTCGATCGCCCCTCGGTCGGTCAGCGGCGCGCCGATATCCTCGGCCAACAGACGGCGGCCGGCGGCCGTCGCGCAGCGGTCGATCTCGCCAAGCAGGCTGCCTTCCACTGTCCCGGATACTGAGCGGATCAGCTCGAGGCTGTCGCGGGTTGCGGCGTCGATAGCCATATGCGCCATTCGAGCGACCCGCCGCGGCGCGTCGAGCAGCACCGAGGCGCCTTTCTGAGTCGCGTCGACATAGGCGAGCAGGCCACCGGCAGCGGCCAGCTCTGCCCGCCCCGGCGATCCCAGCCCGTCGAGAGTCGCCAGACCGAAGCGGGCCTTGAGCGCGCGCTCGCCGGCCAGGCTGTCGAATCCCCCCTTGCCGTTCGTCGTCAGAACCCCGGGCACGCTGCCATCGGCGATCACTTCGGCGGGCGACAGCCTTGCCAGCTCGGCGGAGAGATCACCCGGGCCGCAGGCAACCAGTTCGAAGCGGCCGGTCGAAATGTCGGCGGCAGCGACTGCCCATTCGTCTCCGGCACGGGCGACCGCGGCCAGCCAGTTGGCCGCGGCCGAATCCAGCAAGGCCTCTTCTGTCAGGGTTCCGGGAGTGACAAGCCGGACGATCGCGCGTTCGACCAGGGCCTTCGAGCCGCGCGCCTTGCGTGCCTCTGCCGGGCTTTCGATCTGTTCGGCGATGGCCACCCGATTGCCGCCGCGGATTAGCCTGGCGAGGTAGCTCTCGGCGGAATTCACCGGCACCCCGCACATTGGAATTGGCTCGCCTTCGGACTGGCCGCGCTTTGTCAGCGCGATATCAAGGCATGCGGCGGCGATCTTCGCGTCGTCGAAGAACAGCTCGAAAAAGTCGCCCATCCGGTAGAACAGCAAGGC
>DATLGC010000113.1:0-8803 GCA_035540655.1 Sphingomicrobium sp.
CAATTTGCCTCCCCTCCCCTGAAGGGGAGGGGAGGCAAATTGTCCTACAAGGACCAGCGCGACCTCGACCGGCTGCCGGGCGAAATCGAGCGGCTGGAGCAGGAGATCGAGCGGCTGGAACAAGAGGTTTCCGACCCCAATCTCTATTCGCGCGACCCGGCGCGCTTCGCCGGGCTGACGGGTGACATCGCGGAGCTTCGGGCGGAGAAGGAACGCGCCGAGCAGCGCTGGCTCGAAGTGGCGGAAATGGCGGAGGCTCTGGCGGCCGGCGGCTGAGCGGCGTTAGCCTAAGAGAGAGCCGGCTCGTCCGGCCGAAGGTGGAGGTAGGTGCTGTCGAAATCGCCGACATCGGCGAGCTTGCGCCAGTCGCCGATGTGGATCGAGCGCGGGTTGGCCCGCTCGATCAACCTTTCGGCCTCGAGCGCCTTGATCGTCCGGTTGACGTGAACCGAGGTCAGGCCGGTCGCGTCGCCAATCTGTTCCTGAGTCATGGGCAGCTCGTAGCCGTTGTCCCGGTCGAGCCCGGCGAGCTTGAGGCGCAGCGAGAATTCGCAGAACAGATGGGCGATTCGTGTCCGGGCGTTCCTTCGCCCGACATTGGTCACCCACTCGCGGCAAATCGAGCCCTCGACGAGCGTGTCGATCCACATCGCCCGGCCCACCTTTGGCCGCTGCTCCGACAGCCGAACGATTTCCTGGCGCGGAATCAATGCGACCTTGCTGCCGGTAAGCGCCTGAACGCTGTGGTCGGCGACCTCGAGGAGCGAGTTCTGAAGGTCGACCATCTCGCCCTTCATGTGGATCGCGACGATCTGGCGATCGCCCGATCCGACCAGCTTGCTGCGGACCGAAAAGCCGGACAGCATGACGCAGGAGTGAGTCGGAATTTCGCGTTCGCGGACGATGAACTGGTTTCGCTCGATGGTCTTGACGACGTGCGGGAGCGCGAGGATCGCCTGAATATCGTCCGGTTCGAGGTGAACGCGATAAGCGAGCTTGCGAGCCATGGGCTCGAGCGTGGAAGGGGTGCTCAACTCACTCACTGGGCGACTCTCGACCGAGGAGCGGGAGCGCGTCCGTCTCTCAGTCGCCGCGAGCCCCACAACCGAGTCGGCGATGCCGTGCATTAGCATGATCGAGCGGTGATACACTAATTCATGTTGGGAAGATTGGAGGACGGGCGCCTCTAGACCGCCATCTCCAGCTGCGTGAACCGGACGGGCATGATCGCGCGCATGGTGCTGGCTCCTATGGATTTTTCGACCACGCTCAGCTGCTGCACATCCTGGCCGCCCAGGGGAATGACCATCCGCCCGCCGGGCTTGAGCTGATCGATCAGCGCGGGGGGCGGTTCGGCCGCTGCGGCGGTGACCAGGATCCGGTCGAACGGCGCATGATCGTCCCAGCCGCGCGAGCCGTCGCCGACCCGGATGGTCACTCCATAGCCGAGTGCCGCCAGGCGCGACTTCGCGGCCTCGGCGAACTCCTCGACCACCTCGACGCTGAACATTTCGGCGCCCATTTCGGCCATCACCGCCGACTGGTAGCCAAGGCCGGTCCCGATCTCGAGGATGCGCGCCCCCGGCTCGACGCCGAGCTGGTCGATCATCAGGGCGCCGATGAAGGGCTGCGAAACGGTCTTGTCGAAACCGATCGGAAGCGGCGTGTCCTGGTAGGACATCAGCATCAGCGCCTCGGGCACGAACAGGTGGCGCGGCACGTCCATCAGGGCGCGGCGCAGCCCCGGGTCGAGCGCGCCCTTGCCGATCTCCTCCTCGGCGAGGTCGAAATGCATGTCGATGATCTCGACCATGTGGCGGCGGAACATGGCGAGATGCTGCTCGGTCAACGGCTTCATGCGCCCTCCTTGCCGGAACGAACGGGGGGCGAGGGCGGGCGTTCCGGCAATCAGGCGGTGAGCTGATATTGCTTCAGCAGGTCGTAGAGCGTCGGCCGGCTGATTCCGAGCAATCGGGCCGCTCCGGAGATATTGTTCTCGGCCCGGGTCATCGCCCGGCGGATGGCTTCGCGGTCGGCCATCTCGCGCGCCGATCGCAGGTTGATGGCCCCGGCAGTCTCCTGCGCGGCCGAGCCGGGCAGGTCGAGGTCGGCGGCCGTGACGCTCTTGCCGTCGGCCATGATCACGGCGCGCTTGATCCGGTTTTCGAGCTCGCGGACATTGCCTGGCCACGGGTGGTTGTCGATCGCCGCGAGCGCGTCGGGAGCGAGCGACTGCACCTTGGGGTTGAGCTCGCGGGCGAAGATATTGACGAAATGGCGGGCGAGCAGGGCGGAATCGCCGGGCCGCTCGGCAAGGCTCGGGATCTTCACGACGATCTCGGCGAGGCGATAGTAAAGGTCTTCGCGGAAACTGCCGGCGGCAATCATCGCTTCCAGGTCCTGGTGGGTCGCGCAGACGATGCGGGTGTCGACGGCGATCGGGCTTCGCCCGCCGATGCGCTCGATCACCCGTTCCTGAAGGAAGCGCAGCAATTTGACCTGCAGCGGCAGCGGGATGTCGCCGACCTCGTCGAGGAACAGGGTCCCGCCCTCGGCAAGCTCGATCTTGCCGACGTTCGACTTGACCGCGCCGGTGAAGGCGCCGCGCTCATAGCCGAACAGCTCCGCCTCGAGCAGGTTTTCCGGGATCGCGGCGCAATTGATCGCGACGAATGCGCCAGCTGAGCGCGGGCTCTTGTCGTGGACCGCGCGGGCAAGCAATTCCTTGCCGGTGCCGCTGGCGCCGAGCAGCATTACCGAGACATCGGCCGTCGCGACCCGCTCGATCGTCCGGGCGACCTTGAGCATTTCGGGAGCGCCGCTGATGATCGCGCCGAGAACGGCGGTGCCGCCCGACGCTTCGAGGCGGCGATTCTCCTCCTCGATCCCGTGGAGGTGGAAGGCGCGGCCGACGATCAGCCCAAGCTCGTCGATGTCGACCGGCTTGCGATAGAAATCATAGGCGCCGAGCGCGATCGCCTTGAGCGCGCTGTCGCGGGCACCGTGGCCCGACGCGACAATCACCTTGGCGTCGGGCTTCAGCCGAACCAGCTCGGTCAGGGTGGCGAAGCCCTCTTCGGTGCCGTCCGGGTCGGGGGGTAGGCCGAGGTCGAGCGTAATCACCGCCGGCTCGTGCAGGCGAAGCATCTCGATCGCCGAGGCGCGGTCGCCGGCGGTGATCACCCTATATCCGTCATAGGCCCATTTGAGCTGGCGCTGCAGGCCTTCGTCATCCTCGACGACGAGCAGGATTGGAAGATCGGTCTTGTCGGTCATGCGCTGATCCGTTGGGCAAGGTCGTCGCCCGCGGCATCGGCGGCGGGCAAGAGGATGGTGAAGCTGGTGCCGTGGCCAGGCTGGCTGTCGACACTGAGGCGACCGCCCATTCCGGCGATCAGCGAGCGCGCCTCGAACGAGCCGATGCCAAAGCCGTCGGGCTTGGTCGAAGCGAACGGCTGGAACAATTGATTGCGGATGAAGTCGCCGTCCATGCCGCTTCCCTTGTCGCTGATGGCGATGACCACTTCGTCGCCGCGGCCGGTAACCCGGACGACGACCGGCTCGCCCGGCGGGCTGGCGTCGATCGCATTCTGCAGCAGGTGGCCGACCGCCTGCTCGAGCGCGGCCGAGTCGACTTTGGCCCAAAGCTCGGCATGGCCGAGCAGCCGGACATCATGGTCGCGGCGCTTGCCGGCGATTGCGGCAATCAGGATCGGGCGCAGCGGCTGGGCCCCGGGGCGTTGCGGCCGGGCCGTCGACTGGGGCGACAGGCGGGCGAGGAGATCGTTCATCTTGCCGACCGAGCTTTTGAGGGTCGCCACCATGTCGGCGCGGAATTCGGCATTGTCGGCGTGGCGCTCGGCATTGCGCGACAGAAGCGAGAGCTGGCTGACGAGATTCTTGATGTCGTGGAGGATGAAGGCGAAGCGCCGGTTGAATTCCTCGAAGCGGCGGGCGTTGGACAAAGCCTCCTGGCCATGCGCCTCCGCGAGCGAGCTCGCCGCCTGGCGGCCGGCGGTGCGCAACAGGTCGAAATCCTCCCAGTCCAGCGGGCGCCGGTAATCGGGCGCTGCGAGCAGGACGAGTCCGACCAGGCGGTCGTGGTGGATCAGCGGCACCCCGGCCCAGGCGCGCTCGTCGGCGACGATCCAGCTGGGAATGTCGACGGCAAGGTCGCGGCGGTCGCCCCAGCGCCGGCGCCAGGCGTCGAGCTCGAGGATTCGCCCATCGGCTTCGATCGACGACCAGAAGGCGCGGTCGCGGTCGAGGTCGCCCGGCGGGGCATTGGCGCCCGGCCAGTTCCAGGTGGCGGACGCGGCGATCGCGCCGTTCTGATCGGCGGCAAGCAGCACCCCGCCGGGAGCGTCGAGGATGTCGGCGAAGGCCTTGATCACACGCTCGCCGAGCGGCGGAGCGTCGGCGCCGCTGCGTCCCAGAGTGTCGGTGAACCGAAGCCACTCGGCGCGATAGTCGTAGCGGTGCTCGAACAGATGCTTGGCGATCTTGACCTTCGCCCAGCTGCGGGCGCGCGAGCTTGGCAACAGGACCATGGCAGCCACGGTCATCAGTGCGAGAAGGCCGATCAGAAGGCTTTCGAGCCAGTCCCAGCCGGTGCCGCGAAGCGCGGTGGCGAGGATCGTCATCACCGCGAAATAGCCGCAGATGGCGAGCAGCGAGAGCGACTGGAAGGTGGCGGCGCGGGACAGCCGGATTCGCCATCCGTCCTCCCGCCTCGCGCCGAGCGCGAATAACGGGGCAGTGAGCGTGACCGCCAGCCCGCGCCAGTCGCTGAGGCCCGAGGCCGTGGCCGGATCGAGCCAGGCGATGGTGTAGAGATTGAGGTCGTAGGTCCACAGCAGCGCCAGCGCGAGCATCGCCAGGCGGATGCTCGAGCGGCTCGACGGCGACGCCTGGCCGTAGACATTGTGGACCAGCACCAGCGCGCCGGCCGCGGCGGTCACCCGGAGCAGAGTCGCGGTTTCCTCCGCCGCCCCGCTGTCGACCATGGTGAGGAGGGTGTCGGCGACCAGCTGCAGGCCGAGCACCGCGGCGACCGCGCCATAGACAAGGCGGATCCCGTGCTGGCGCGATTCGGCGGTCGGGGTCAGGCTGTGGAGCAGGCCGATCCACACCAGGTTTCGCGCGGTCTCGGCATAGCCGACCAACGGCTTGCCGACGTCGATCGCGGTCAGCCACGCCCAGCAAGCGGTCAGCGCCAGCGCCGCGAGCAGCAGCCGCTGCCCCGGCTGGCGGACCCCGGCGGAAAGGCGCCAGACGAGGAGGGCGCCGAACCCCGCCGTCGCCAGGGCGTGGCTCCAGAAGCCGATCAGGCCGTCCACGCGGCACCGGGTGTCAAGTCAGCCGACATGGGCGACAGGTGTCGCTAAAATTTACAAATAAGTGATGAACGCGACGGATTTGCCGACCGCGAAACAGCGCCGCCGCGCCAGTAGGATAATCTTCACATTTCGGCGCGACATCATGCGATTGTGGACATTAACGCAGGTGAAGGTGTCGTGGGGCGAACGCGAAACAAGTCGGTGACTCTTGCCGTCAGCCATCTGATCACGACCTGCGCGACATTGGCGGCGATCCTGTTGTTCGTCGGCCTCGGCAGCCAGATATTGCCGTCGGCCTTCGCCGGCGTGCCGCTGCCCGAGACCGGCGGCAGCCTGACCGTCGCCTTCCTTCTCAATATCGCGATCATTCTGTTCGGCTGGGGCCGTTCGCGCGACCTTCGCGAGGCGCTGGACGCTTATGAAAAAGCGGAACGGCTGGCCCATAGCAACGCCAATACCGACCACACCACCGGCCTTGCCAATCGGCGCGAGCTGATGCGCTCGCTCGGCGAGCTTCTCGAGGCCAGGCGCCCCGGAGCGCTGCTGCTGCTCGACCTCGACCATTTCAAGCGGGTCAACGACCTTCACGGCCACCAGACCGGCGATCAATTGCTGCAAAGGGTCGGCGAAGTCCTCCGCGAGACGGCCCCTGCCGGCGCATGTTGCGCGCGGATCGGCGGCGATGAATTCGCGATGCTGCTTGGCGGACAAAGCGAGGGCGCGGTCGAGCAGATCGCCGAAGCCTTGCTCGCCAGTCTCGCAGCCCCGCAGCGGATCGGCAACATCCAGGTGCACGCGTCGGGATCGATCGGCATCGCGTCGATCGACAGCGCGTCGAACGAGGAAGCGGTTTTGCGCCAGAGCGACGTCGCGCTTTACGCGGCGAAGAATGGCGGAAGGAACGGATTCGCCTGGTTCGACCAGGTCCTGGAGCGCGAGCTTTCGCAGCGCCTCGCGCTCGAGGAAGATATTCGTCGAGGCATCGAGAATGATGAGTTCCTGCCCTATTTCCAGCCGCTGATCGACCTGTGCACCGGAGAGATGGTCGGGCTCGAGGCGCTCGCCCGCTGGAAATCGCCGACCCGCGGGCTGCTCGAGCCCGAGGCGTTCATCGAGGCGGCGGAGAAGACCGGCCTCATCGGCCCGCTGACGATGAGCGTCATGGAACAGGCGCTTCGCGAGGCCAGGGAATGGCCGGCCAAGCTCAAGATCGCGGTCAACATCTCGCCGGTGCAGTTCCGCGACCCGGCGCTGGCCGAGCAGATTCTCAAGGTGCTGTCGGCGACCGGCTTCCCGGCGCATCGGCTCGAGGTCGAGATCACCGAGGGATCGATGCTCGAGGACCGCGAGCAGGTGACGACCATCATCCACAGCCTGAAGAATGTCGGGGTCAGCGTCGCGCTCGACGATTTCGGCACCGGCTATGCGTCGCTCGCCCAGCTCCACAGCTTCCCGGTCGACCGGATCAAGATCGACCGAAGCTTCATCACCAGGCTGGTCAAGAGCGACCGGACCGCGGCGATCGTCAACACCATCGCCAGCCTCGGCCACGAGCTCAACGTGCCGCTCACCGCAGAGGGCGTCGAATCCGAGCAGATCCGAAGCGCGCTGGGCAAGCTCGGCTGCTCGGAAGCACAGGGCTGGCTGTTCGGCCGGGCCGTATCGGCGGCGACCGTCGCCTCGCTCATCCGGATGAGCGGCGACCGCTTGGGGGTCGCGCCCGACGCGCCCGGCGAAGCCAAGCGCCAAGGCGAATCCGGTCGTTGGAGCGCCTCGGGCCTCTAGCTCTTCTTCAGCACGTCGAGCGCCGCCAGGGTCAGGGCCTCGGTCGCGGTCGAGATCACCGCTTCGGCATCGGGCGCCCAGAAGGGCGAGTGAAGCGAGGGCAGCTTTTGCGGGTCGCCGCCGGCCGCGTCCCACTTGTCGCGCGGAGTGCCGCCGACCCAGAAGATCAGGCTTTCGATCGACTGATCGGCAAGCCAGAAGCGCGAGAAATCCTCTCCGCCCATCACTGCCGGGGTCTTTAGCACGCGTTGCTCGCCGAAATGGCCGGCGAACAGCTCGAGCGCCCGGTTCGACAATTTCTCGGTGTTGAAGGTCGCGGGCGTATATTCCTGCTCGCGGATGGTGACGACCGGCATCCGGTCCTCGGGAATTCCGGCGGCGATCGCCTCGCCCCGGGCGATTCGCTGAATTCCGTCGAGAAGGCGCTTCCTGACCTCGGGCTTGTAGCTTCGGACGGTGAGCTGAAGGTGCGCCTCGTCGGATATGATGTTGTGCTTGGCGCCTGCCTGGAAGGCACCGACGGTGACGACGGCGGGATCCTGCGGGTCGTTTTCGCGGCTGACCAGGGTCTGCAGCGTGGTGACGATCCGGGCTGCGAGCACGATCGGGTCGCGGGTTGTGTGGGGATAGGCGCCGTGGCCGCCGACGCCCTTCACATTGATGTCGATGCTGTCGACATTGGCCAGCGCATAGCCCGGAGTGATGCCGATGACTCCGGCCGGAAGCGCGGCGGCGTCATGGAAGGCGATGACGGCATCCGGCTTGGGGAAGCGGGTATAGAGGCCGTCGGCGAGCATCGCCTTGGCGCCTTCGCCGGTTTCCTCGCCCGGCTGGAGGATCATCACCAGGGTGCCCGACCAGCGGTCCTTCATCGCCGCCAGCCGCCGCGCGGCCCCCATCCAGGCGGCCATGTGGGTGTCGTGGCCGCAGGCGTGCATGACTCCGGTTTCGACGCCAGAGCGGGCGACGGCGCGGACCTTCGAGGCGAACGGCAGGCCGGTCTGCTCGACCACCGGCAGCCCGTCCATGTCGGCGCGAAGCATCAGCACCGGCCCGGGGCCGTTCTTCATCACCGCGACGACTCCGGTCTCGCCGACCTTCTCGGTCACCTGGAAGCCGAGCTTCCTGACCTCGGCGGCGAGCTTGGCCGGAGTGCGAACCTCCTGCATCGACAGCTCGGGGTTGGCGTGGAGGTCGCGGTAGAGCGCGATCAGCGCCGGCATGTCGGCGCGGATCGCATCGGCGAGGCTGTTGGCGTGGGCTGGGGTCATCAGGTTCATGGCGGCAGCGGCGGCAAGCAATAGTCCAAGTCGCATGAGTAACGCACCCTTTAGTTAATTGGCACCAGCTCCATCACGTCGAGCTGCGATTCGAAGGCCGGCCGGGGCATCACCAGACGCCAGCGATTGCCGCCGATCCGCTCGACATAGCCGGCGACGTCGCGTTCCCGGTCGCGGCCATATTGCAGCGCTCTGGCCTCGTCGCCGAGCAGGAGCGTGCCGAGGAACACCTGCCGCAGCGCGTCGCCGGGGAATATGACTCCCATCTGCCGCTGCGAGCCGGTGAGCTTGGCGAAGCCCTGGAGGTCGCGCTCCTGGCGGATTCGGCACTGGAAATGCGGGTAGGCGATATAGTTCAGCATGCCTTGGCTCTTCGCTCCGACCTTGATCACCCGGCAG
>DATLGC010000114.1:0-4353 GCA_035540655.1 Sphingomicrobium sp.
CTTCCTGACCTCCAAGGATGACGAGCTCGACGAAGCCCTTGGGCTCGCCATGGGCGCCGACGATTATATCGCCAAGCCCTTTTCACAGCGGCTTCTGATCGCCCGGATCCGCGCGATCCTGCGGCGGCAGGACCTGGCAAAAGGCGAAGCCAGCGCCGACGGCGACGATCCCGAACCGAGCCTGCTGGAGCGCGGCGCGCTGACCATGGACCCGGCCCGCCACAAGGTATCTTGGAACGGCAAGGACGTGACTCTGACAGTCACCGAATTCATGATTCTGGAAGCGCTCGCCCAGCGGCCCGGAGTGGTGAAAAGCCGCAACCAGTTGCTCGACGTCGCTTATCACGATGACGTCTATGTCGACGACCGGACCATCGACAGCCACATCAAGCGGATGCGCCGCAAGTTCCGGGCGGTCGATCCGGAATTCAACGCAATCGAGACCCTCTATGGCGTCGGTTACCGATTCGACGAATGACGAACGGTCGCCGGGCCTGAGCTGGTCGGGCAGGTGGACGCTCGCCTATCGAATATTGGCGGTCAATATTCTGACCGTCGCCCTGCTTGCGCTCAGCCTTCTCTATCTCAACGCCTATCGCAACCAGTTGAGCGAGGAACGGGTGCGTCAGGCCGCGCATGAGGCCCAGCTGATTGCCGGAGCGCTCGCCGCGGTTCCCGAGCCCGCGCGTTTGCAGCTTCTCGAGCGGCTGGCGCCGGCGACTCAGAGCCGAATCCGGCTGTACGGACCGGCCGGCGAGCTGGAATCCGACAGCTGGCGGTCGACCGGTCCTACCTACCAGCTGCGCGATCCCGCCGCCCAGCGGTGGACCAAGGACATTGCCCGTGCCCTTGACCGCGGCTTCAATGCCTTGGTCGGGGCGCGCCCGATAGCGGATTTCGAGGAGCCCGTCGCCGACCGGCGCGACTCCTGGCCGGAAGCGGCCGAAGCCCGAGCGACCGGCTCGGTGGTGACCGAGGTCCGCGAAGCCCCTGACCTGACTCCGGTCTGGTCCGCCGCTGCCCCGGTTGGCGACTGGACTTTGCTGCTGACCACCAACGACCGTAATTTCACCCGGACTGTCCGGAGCCAGCGGGCGGCGCTCGGTCTCGCCGTCGCGCTCGCGGCGATATTTTCCGTGCTCCTGTCGCTGTTCCTGGCGCGAACCATCGTCCGGCCGCTTCGCCGGCTGGCCGTCGCCGCCCAGCGTGTTCGGCTCGGCCGGGCGCGTGAAGTCAAGGTTCCCCGCCATCCCAAGCGCGAAGACGAGATCGGCATGCTCGCAAGAGCCGTGTCGGACATGAGCCAGTCGCTTCGCCAGCGGATCGACAATATCGAAGCCTTCGCAGCCGACGTCACCCATGAGCTAAAGAACCCGCTGGCGTCGCTTCGATCCGCGGTGGAAGCGATCGAATCGGTCGAGGACCCCGATCTTCGCAAGCAATTGACCGGGATCGCTCGGGAGGATGTCGCCCGTCTCGACCGGCTGATCAGCGACATCAGCGAGGCCGCGCGTACCGATGCCGAACTCGCCCGCGCCCGTTTCGAGCCGGTCGATCTTGGCCCGCTGATCGAACAATTGGTCGCTAGCTGGGAGACCCGCCGCGAAAAGGGCGATGCCCGCATCGCCTTCGCCCGTCCGCGCAAGGCGAGCACCGTGGTGATCGGCGAGCCTGGCCGGCTCGCGCGGGCAATCGACAATATCATCGACAATGCGATCAGCTTCTCGCCGCCCGGCGGGCTTGTCGAAATTGCCGCAATCTGCCTTGGCGACCAGGTGCTGATCCGGATCGACGATGAAGGCCCCGGAGTCCCGCCCGAGGCTCGTGAAGCCATCTTTAACCGCTTCCATTCAGTAAGGCCCGAAGGCGAGGATTTCGGCCGCCATTCGGGATTGGGGCTGGCCATCGCCAAGGCCATCGTTCAGGGTCACGACGGAGAGATTGACGTGCAGGATCGCGATGACGCGCCATCAGGCGCCCGCTTCACCATCCGCTTGCCGGCGGCGGATCGTCCATGACCGGGGCGCGCCTTTCGTCGGAAACGGTTCACGCCAGCACTGTCGCGATCGAAGGGCGGGCAGTGCTGATCACCGGCATTTCCGGATCGGGCAAGTCGGACCTGACCTTGCGCCTTCTCGACCGCGGCTTCGCCCTGGTCAGCGATGACCAGACGATCGTCCGCCGCGACGGGGACCGGCTGATCGCCGCGCCGCCGCCGACCATCGCCGGCAAGCTCGAAATTCGCGGGCTTGGAATCGTCGACATGGACTGGCTTTCGGACGTCCCGGTGGCGCTTCTGGTCGAGCTGACAAGCGACATCCAGCGCATTCCCGACGACAGCCGGGAGCGCCCCATCCTGGGAGTGGCCATCCCGCTGATCAGCATCGACGCAATGGCCGCCTCCGCGCCTTCGAAGGTCGCCTTCGCGCTCGACCGCATGGGCTTGCGGTTCCAGTGACCGGAGCGCGGCGGCCGCCGCGCCTGCTGCTCGTCACCGGAATGTCGGGGGCGGGCAAATCGACCGTCCTCGACGCGCTCGAGGATTTCGGCTGGGACACGGTCGACAATCTGCCTGCGGACCTCCTCAATGCGTTCGTCAATGGCGACGGCACGCAGTGCCGAACCGCGCCGGTCGCGGTCGGAATGGACGTTCGAAGCCGCGGCTTCGACCCGGCCGAGCTGCCCGCGCTGATCCGGTCGGTCCCCGGGGTAGCGCCCGAGATTCTCTATCTCGACTGCTCGGGAAACGAGCTCATCCGTCGTTTCAACGAGACCAGGAGGCGCCACCCGCTCGCCCCTGACCGCCCGGCCGAAGACGGAATTGCCCGGGAGCGCGGCTGGACCGCCCCGCTTCGCAATGCCTCGGACAGCCTGATCGACACCAGCGACCTGTCGCCGGTCGAGCTTCGCGAGGAGCTTCGCCGCCGGTACGGCTCCGCGATCGGCGACCCGGTCCTGACCATCATGTCCTTCGGCTATGCGCGCGGAACGCTTCGCACCGCCGACTTGGTGTTCGACATGCGGTTCCTCGACAATCCGCATTGGGTCGACGAGCTTCGGCCGCTCACCGGCAACGACCAGGCGGTTCGGGCCTATCTCGAAAAGGACGAAGCCTGGGAGCAGTCGCTGGCCAAGGTCGAAGCGCTTCTCATCGACTGGATTCCCCGCTACTGGTCGGCCGGCAAGGCTTATCTGACGGTCGCCTTTGGCTGCACGGGCGGTCGGCATCGTTCGGTTTGCGCCACCGCCGAGATGGCGGAACGGTTGCGCCGGGCGGGCTTTTCTCCGAATGTCCGTCATCGTGACCTCGGGTCACAGCCGAGCGACACAATCGAAGGGCCGGCGGGGGCGGGTTCCGGGCAGCGGTAACGGCAACGAGTGAGCGGATGATTGGACTAGTGCTGGTGACCCACGGCCGTCTGGCCGCCGAGTTCATCACTGCAATGGAGCATGTGGTCGGGCCGCAGGAGGCGATCGAGCCGATCTGCATCGGCCCCGACGACGATATGGAAGCCCGGCGCAAGGACATCGCCAAGGCGATCGCCCGGGTCGACCAGGGCAAGGGCGTGATCGTCCTCACCGACCTGTTCGGCGGGACCCCTTCGAACCTCGCGATCTCGCTGATGAAGGCGGAGAATGTCGAGGTCATCGCCGGGGTCAATCTGCCGATGCTGATCCGGCTCGAAGGCGCCCGTAAGGCGATGGGCGTCCATGCCGCCGTCGCTGCTGCCCGCGAGGCCGGTCGGAAATATATTTCAGTCGCCTCCGAAATCCTCGGGGAAGCCGCCGCTTGAGCGCAGCGAGTCGCGAGGTCGCGATCGTCAATCAGCGCGGCCTCCATGCCCGCGCCAGCGCCAAGTTCGTCAACCTCGCCTCGAACATCGACGCGGCCATCGAGGTCGAAAAGGACGGAAACCGGGTCTGCGGCACGTCGATCATGGGCCTGATGATGCTCGGCGCGGCGTGCGGCGACACGATCACCATCCATGTCTCCGGACCGGGTTCCGAGCAGGCGCTGGAAAAGCTCGCTCAGCTGGTCGAAGAGAAATTCGGGGAAGAATAGTGCCGCGGCAGGTCACCGCTTTTTCCAACACGACCGTCAAGCGGCTGCGCGCGCTCCGCGACAAGAAAGCGCGGCGGGCCGAGGGGCTGTTCCTCGCCGAGGGGCTGAGGATCGTCGCCGAGGCCCGGGACAGCGGCATGCTGCCCGAGATCATCGCCTTCGCGCCCGAGGGAGCCGGGCACCCGCTCGCCATGGAGATCATCGCCGCGACCGAGGCGGCGGGCGGCGAGGCGATCGAAACCAGCGCCGACATCCTTTCGAAAATGTCCGGCAAGGACAATCCGCAGATG
>DATLGC010000115.1:0-16661 GCA_035540655.1 Sphingomicrobium sp.
ATGGACCGCTGGCGCTGGCTCCCGCGCGATCTTGGCGACCGCTACATCATCGCCAACGTGCCCGCCTATACCGCCGCACTGGTCGAAAACGGCGTGACCAAGTCGCGCCATCGCGCCGTCGCCGGAGCGACCGCCACGGGCTGAACAGACGCTGCCGTGGTCGGCGGCGAAGCCTGGGCATGAACGATACCCAGCGGCAAGACGGCCACCGAAGTGAACAAAGCCAGCGACTGAACTCGAACGCGCATGTCGGACCGCAATCTGATGCTCATATATTTTGCCCCTTCGTTTCGCAGGGCTATGCCATTTCCAAAGATTACACCCGATGAACGCCACCGCCCAGTGACGTCTTGGCAACAGTCGAGGCTTTTCAGGAGCGTAGGCCAACCAATCCTTAATCAGCATGCTCTTATTGATTCCCACGAATTAGTGGGGGTGGGGCGAGTGAGCAGCAGGTTCAGCCTCGACGGGGGCATGATTCCGCGAAGCGTCAGGCGGATGATCGATCATCGTTGCGAAGAACGCGTCAGTGCCGAATCGCAAACCGCGGTGCTCGATTGCCGTGGCCGCAAGCATGTCGTTCGCCTCGTCAACATATCCCCCTCCGGAGCAATGATCATCTTTCCCTTGACGCCGAACATCGGCGAGGAAATTAGTCTGCAGCTTCTGGACCGGGGCGTTCAGAAGGGTCATGTCATGTGGGTGCGGGATGGCCGCATCGGTGTCAGTTTCGTCGCTGGAATTGTGTAGCGGCGGGTGGAGATGAGCTTTTCAATGACCAAGGCGCGGATAGCCGATGCGTCGGACGCGGCCAATCGGAGGCGCTTTTCGCGTCATCCGGTGGATCTCGACGCCAAGGTTCGCGAGCTTGGCGCGAACGGGGTGGAGGCACGCGTCCTCAACATTTCCGAACGTGGCTTCATGGCTCAGTCCGACGGCCGATTCGAGGTCGGTTCGCGCATTTGGTTGATATTGCCGGGCCGGGACCGCGCGAACGCCGTCGTGCGCTGGACGGCCGGCGACAAGCTCGGCGCGGAATTCTCCGAACCAATCGCCATGGAAGAGCTCAAGCGCTCCTAGGGCGCGACGGCCTTTCTGCTCGCCGCTCGTCGTGCACCGTTCGGCAGGCGTGGAGCTTCATTTGCCTCGCTAAGCCCTTTTCCTCACTGGGGGAGCCATGCAACCGGCCCCGCCCTCGCTCGTTGGGCCGGCGAAGGAAAGGATCGAGCGATGCAGACCAATTCGGCGCTCAATGAACCGCGCAAGGCGCACGACCCTGCGGGACGGGGCTACCACGCCGTCTATCGCGAGCATGAAGTCAATCACTGCCCGGGCTGCGGCCGGACCCACTGGCTGATCGGCCGGGTTTCGGCGGAATGCGCCTTTTGCGCGACGGCGCTGCCGCTCGCCGAGGCGAGCATGCGCCACCACAATCCGCCCGTGGTAATCCAGCACAAGAACCGCGACGCCCACGCCTGGGCGGCCTGACTTACTGAGCCGGTTTCCGCCTCACCGGAACCGGAGCATTACAGACATCGACCCCACCGGCGGGACGAATGAAGAAGTCGTCCCGCCGGTTGGCGCGCGCCCGCACATAATTGCCGAAGTCGGCGCTCGCCGTGCTCATATGCTGGAACTGCGGTCGCTCCGCTTCTGGCAGCTGGCTGGCAAGCCGGACGCTTGCGATCGGCACGTGCTGGCTAGGCTCCTTGTAAAAGCCGAGCGCCTCGGTGCCGCGGGGAAGCGCACTCATCTTCTCGATACCCTCGATGACCCGGCCGACGACGGCGATGTTGCGATCGAGGTGGCGCGGCGCGTGGCCGATCACCGCATATAGCTCGCCGCCGGTGCCGGTGTCGGGAGACAGGCCGCGGCCCACCCCGACGCTCGCATAGCAATGGGCCAGGTTGGCCCAGCCCGCCTTCGAATCATAAGCCACCGGCCAGCCCAGGGCATAGCCTGCAGCAGGAGCATAAGGGTCCGGAAATCCGACGGGCCGAACCGTCAGGCCGCGCAGCGGGCGCGTATATTCGGCCGGCGGCTTTTCGACGACGGCTGACGGGAATGGCCGGTCGGATTGGTTGTTGCCCCACTGGACCACATAATTGTCCTGGACGCGGTAGATGGTCGCGCCTTCCCACCAATTGCCTCGCGCAAGCGCCTTGATGTTGGCGACATGAACCGGGGCGAAGGCCGGGGCGAGCTGGATCACCACCCTGCCGCCGTCGCGCAAATCGACCAGTAGCAGGTCATCGGCGGAGATGTCGCGCCAGGCTGCGGCCGGGGCCTGGGCGATTATCTCTGCGGGTGTACGGGGCGCTGGCGCCTGGGCGCCGGTCAGAAGCAGCAATGGAAGCAGCGGCAGCGGGCGCATAGTAGGCCTTTCGCGATAGGTTTCGCGCTCGGTCTAGCCGAGGAACGGCCGCCGGGCTATCGCCGCAAACCATGTTCACGGCCAGTTTGATGCTGCTCGGTTCCGGCGAACTTGGCCGCGAGTTCGCGATCGCCGCCAAACGGCTCGGCTGCCGGGTGATCGCTTGCGACCGCTATGCCGAGGCGCCGGCGATGCAGGTGGCCGATGCCTTCGAAGTGTTCTCGATGCTCGACGGCAAGGCGCTTCGCTCGGCGGTTGAAAAGCATCGGCCGGACCACATCGTGCCCGAGATCGAGGCGATCGACACCACCACGCTCGCCGATCTCGAGAGCGAAGGCTGGAAGATTGTTCCGTCGGCCAAGGCCGTTCAGCTGACCATGAACCGCGACGGCATCCGCGAATTCGCGTCGCGCCAGCTAGGCCTGGCGACCTCCCGCTATCGCTTTGCCGAGAGCAGCGACGAGGCATTAGCCGCCGCAGCCGAGGTTGGACTGCCATGCGTCCTGAAGCCGGTGATGTCGAGCAGCGGCAAGGGCCAGACCATTGCCCGACGCGAGGAGGAGGTGGCCAAGGCTTGGGACTATGCCGTCGCCAACATGCGCGGCGACCGGCCACGGGTGATTGTCGAGGAATTCGTCGATTTCGACAGCGAGATCACGCTTCTCACCATCGCCACCAGGGACGGCGTATTATTCTGCCCGCCGATCGGCCACCGTCAGGAAGCCGGCGATTATCGCGAGAGCTGGCAACCAACTGCGCTCACCCAGGGCTGCCTTGCCTCGGCCCGGGCCCAGGCGCGCAAGATTGTCGAAGCGCTCGGCGGCCATGGCATTTTCGGCGTGGAATTCTTCATCCGCGGCGAAGAAGCAATCTTCTCCGAACTGTCGCCCAGGCCGCACGATACCGGAATGGTGACCCTGATCTCGCAATATCCCAACCAGTTCGAGCTTCATCTGCGCGCCATTCTCGGGCTGCCGATCGGGGCGATCGAGATCGCCGGGCCGGCGGCTTCGGCGGTCATCCTCGCCGATCGGGACAGCGACCGCTTCGCTTATTCCGGCGTGGGCGAGGCGTTGGCGCTCGGCCGCTCGGGCGCGCCCGTCGATCTGCGACTGTTCGCCAAGCCGCGGACTCTCGAGAATCGCCGAATGGGCGTGGCATTGGCCCGCTGCGACAGCATCGAGGGCGCGATCGATACGGCCGTCACCGCCGCTTCGAAGGTGCGGATCGACTATCAAGACTGAACCGAAGCGGCCGGAACGGCGTTGGCGGTGAGGAAAGGAGACAGGATGCGCGCCCAGTGGATCATTGCCTTCGCCCTGCCGCTGGCGTTCGCCGCCGCGTGCGAGGATAATCAGGCAACCAAGCCCGCCCGGCCGATCGTCGTTCGAAGCGAGGCTCAGGACCAGCTTCACCAGCTTGACCCGATGGCTCGCGATATCGGGCTAAAGCGAGCAATCCAGGATTCGGGCTGGCAGTGCGATCGCGTGGCGCGGTCCGGCTATGTCCAGGAACAGGGGAATCTGTCGATGTGGATGGCGACCTGCGGGGACGGCACGGATTGGGCGATCTTCGTCGGTCCCGACGGCTCCGCGCAGGTCAGGCTGTGCCGCGATCTCCAGCAATATGGAATGCCCGCCTGCGTGATCCGCGAGGGCGCGCAGCCCCAGGCGTCAGGCTAATCGCACTTGCGAGTGATCTTGATCTCGCCCTGAGGCGAACCTTCCTTGACGGTCACGCACGCGCCCTGGCGGATTTCCTCTCGCCAGCTGCCGTCCGGATTGGTCACGCGCTGGCCCTTCGGCACCCGCTTGCCGTCCTTGATTTCATAATTCCAGTTTTTCGGAGTCGATTGGGCTCCGGGCCCGGCTTGCGCCGAGGCAATGCCGGCAAAAGCGAGTCCGGCCACGAAAGCGATCCCGCCAACCAGCAATGCACCGATGGAAAAGCTCTTCATCGCAATACTCCTCACCATCACGACTAGCCCGGACAAGGTGAACCAAGGCTGACCGGAAGCGGGCACGACTCATCCCGGAAAACGTCCAATCGGGCAGTTTTCTTCCATGAATCAGGGATTTGCGAAGGGCGCCAGGCGCCCCGGGCGTCAGCCTTGGCGCGCCTTGAACCGCCGGTTCGTCTTGTTGATGACGTAGGTCCGGCCGCGGCGACGGATGACGCGGCAATCCCGGTGGCGGTCCTTCAACGACTTCAGGGAGTTGCGAATCTTCATGGCCGGGCGCCTGCTCGTCTCTCGTTCTGGCGAATTGTCTGGAGGTCTGGCGAAGGACCAAACCGAGCGGCGCACCTAAGTGGCCGCTGCCGCCAAGTCAAGTCGGTCACCGTTCGGCCTTGGGCTGCGAAGGAGCGAATGCCCTGCCGAAATAACTGTCGCGGTACCAAAGCGGCCGTTGCGGCTGATCGGCGAGAGTCCGGGCGATCCGATAATTGAGCTCGGCGAACTTAGCTCCGGCCCTCCAGTCGATCGGCTGCGACAAATCGTCCCTCGGCGTGTGATAGACGTTGGCGAGGAAATGATCCCAGGCCACTTTGCCGCCATTGTCGTGGCCGGTCATCAGGAACACCGACGGGACTCCTCGCTGGACGAAGCGATAATGGTCAGAGCGAACGAACAGGGTCTGCTCGGGCATGGGATCGGGTGAAACCTGCACGCCCATTGCTCGGGCTGCCTCGGCCACCGCGGAAGTCATGGTCGAATGCTCCCCACCAAAGGCAATGACGTCGGTGAAATCGTAGAGCAGCACCGGCATGTCGAGGTTCACCAGCCCGACGATACTGGACAGCGGCACTGTCGGGTTGGCGGCGAAATAGTCGGCGCCGAGCAGTCCGCGCTCCTCGCCGGTGACGGCGATGATCATGATCGATCGCCGCGGCCGCTGGCCCGAACGGATGAACGTCCGGGCCGCCTCGATCAGAGTGGCAACGCCCGCCGCATTGTCGAGCGCGCCATTATAGACGGCATTGGCGCCCGGCCTGGCCGAGGCGTCGATTCCGAGATGGTCGAGATGCCCCATCAGCACGACATGCTCAGTGGAGAGCGCGGGATCGCTTCCCGGAATCAGGCCAATCACCTGCGGACTGGCGAACTCCTGCCACTGGGTCGTCGCTTCGATCCGGATGCGCCCCGGCAAGTCGAAGCCCCGGACGGGGCCGCGCGCTGCTTCAGCCTTGACTGCCGCAAGCGGTCTGGACGCGCCTTCAAACACACGCTCGGCCCATTCCGACGACAAGGCAATCAATGCCCCGATGTCGGCTGCGACATGCCCTCCGGGACCATTGGGACCAAGCCACCCGGTCACCGGCCGTCCCGCGCGGGTCACGGCCGAGGATCGATAGCGGCCGTTGGTGTCGATCTCGATGAAGCCGACTGCGCCGCGGGCAGCAGCCGTTTCGGCTTTCACTTGCTGCAAGTGGGCAGCGACGTCGCTCGGCTGGCCGCCTGGGGAGCCGCCAAGAGCGACGACGATCTTGCCGCGCGCATCGAGGCCGGCATAATCATCGAACCCAGCTTGGGCGTCGCTGATGCCGTGACCGACGAACAAGAGCGGCGCGTCGATAATTCTCTGGCGCTGGGCCAGGCTCGGCCGGACTCCGGCGTCCTGGCCGGCGGCGAGCTGGGTGCGGCGGCCGCGAACTGTATAGGTGATGGTCGGCGGCGCGGCCTGCACCCCTCGGCGGAACCGCACCGGCTGATACCAGCTGCCGTTCACTCCGCCCGGTCTCAGGCCGAGCGCGGCAAGCTCGCCGGCGACATAGTCCGCAGCAATCGCAAAACCGACGGATCCCGTGTCGCGTCCCTCGAGCCGATCGTCGGCGAGGAATGCGACGTGGCTTCGAATGCGCTCCGCGGCGCCCTCGTCGGCTGGGACCGTCGTTGCGCCAAGAAGGAGCGCGGCAAGCGGAAGTAGAAATCTGTTGAGATGCACGGTCAGGCGGCCTGCAGCAACTGGCGCTCCCAGGCGAGCGCATGAGTGACGATCATCTTGATATCGTCGAAACGCGGCTGCCACCCCAGGCTTTCGACGAGAGCGCGGTTTGAGGCGACCAGCATCGGAGGGTCGCCGGCTCGGCGCGACGCTATCCGCCGATGCAATTTCCTTCCGAGAACCAGATCGAGCGTGTCGAGCACGTCGAGAACCGACAGCCCGCGGCCGTAGCCGCAATTAAGGACGAGATTGTCGCCCGGCCGCTCGATCAGTCGTTCGAGCGCTTTGACATGGGCATCGGCAAGGTCGCTGACATGAATATAGTCGCGAATGCAACTGCCATCCACGGTCGGATAGTCGGTTCCGAACACATCGATGTGGTCACGCTTGCCGACCGCCGCTTCGACCGCGATCTTGATGAGGTGGGTCGAGCCCCTGCCGATCTGGCCGGAGCGTCCCCTCGGGTCCGCGCCGGCGACATTGAAGTAACGCAGTGCGCCGTAATTGAACGGATGGGCTGTCGCCGCATCGGCCAGCATCCGCTCGGTCATCAGCTTCGACGCGCCATAGGGATTGATCGGCTGCTTTGGGTCATCCTCCTCGATCGGCACCCGCTCAGGCGCGCCATAGACGGCCGCAGTCGAGGAAAAGAGAATGTGCTTCACACCGGCGGCCACTGCGGCCTCAATCAGGGAGTGGCTGGCGACGGTGTTGTTGCGGTAATACTCAAGGGGGTTTTCGACCGATTCCGGAACGACGATCGATCCGGCGAAATGCATGATCGCCTGAGTCCGTTGCTCGGCGAAGATTCGATCGACCAAGGCGTGATCGGCGATCGAACCTTCGTAAAAGGCGGCTTCGTCTGGAACAACGTCGCGAGTGCCGTTGGACAGGTTATCGATAACCGCCACCGGCCATCCCGAATCGAGCAGCGCCAGCACGGCGTGGCTGCCGATATAGCCGGCCCCGCCTGTCACCAGGACAGGCACTCTCGACCCTCGCATAGTCATGCAGCCAACCCAGCTTCCAATCGTTGAGTTTCGGTAAGGGCGGGGGCTAGCGGAGGTTCCCGTTGAAGGCCATCCCCGTCCTCGTCATCGCTTTCGCTTTGTCACTGAGCGGCTGCGAGACCATGCCCGCGGCGGGCGCGGGCGGCCCGGCGATAACCGAGGCCTATCGAGTCCATTCCGGCCATGTGACGCCGCCGGCGCGGATCGCTCTCGGGCCGCTCGACCTCGCCCGCGCCGACGATCCGGTGACGCGCGCCTATGTCGGAGCGGTCGCGGCGGAGCTTTCCAGGCTTGGATTCACCCCGGTTGGCGACATCGCGCAGGCCGACCTTCTGGCGTCGGTGGACGTCCGGACCGGAGGGCCCGGCGAGCTCGCCATGACCGGCCCGGATATGCTGCGTAGCCAGACTATGCTGACCGGTCCGGCGCCGCTGACCGCGCTGACCGTTCAGATTCGCCGCCGCCACGACGGCACGCCGCTGTGGCAGGGCCGGGCGACGACTCAGCTGGCACCCGCCAGGGGCGATGTCGCAACGCTTTCAGTGCCGCTTGCGCGGGCATTATTTGCGGACTTCCCAGGCGAGTCGGGCCGCTCTATCAGGTCGCGCTAATCCCCCTGATCCAAGAAGGTCCCATGGCACTTACGATTTCGAGCGCGTTTGACGCGGGCAACATTCGCGTCGTCAGGCAGGAAGGCGACCAGGTCGATCTGGAGATTGTCCAGGATCACATGTCCGACTTCTACCAGTGGTTCCACTTCCGCGTGGCCGGGGGCGGCGGGCGCGAGCTGACCCTGCGCATCGTCAACTGCGCCGGCGCCGCCTATCCGCACGGCTGGCCGGACTATAAGGCCTGCCTGTCCGTCGATCGCGAGGAATGGGTTAGGATCGACCGCACCAGTTATGACGACGGCGTTCTGACCATGCGGTTCACGCCGCCCGGCGACTGTGTGTGGATCGCGTATTTCGCGCCCTATTCGATGGAACGGCACCACGACCTGATCTCCGCGATCGCCTCGCTCGACGGAGTCAACTATCGCTCGCTGGGCAAGAGCCTCGACGGCCAGGACATCGACTGCCTGACCATCGGCGACGGTGAGCTTCGGGTCTGGCTCTATGCGCGCCAGCACCCTGGCGAGACCATGGCCGAATGGTGGATGGAAGGCGCGCTCGAAAAGCTTACCGACCCCGCCGACCCGGTCGCCCGCTCGCTTCGGCGCCAATGCACCTTCCGGATCATTCCGAACATGAACCCCGATGGGTCTCGGCGGGGGCATTTGCGGACCAATGCGGCGGGAATCAATCTCAACCGCGAATGGCATGCGCCGTCGGCCGAAAAGAGCCCCGAAGTGCTCTGCGTGCGCGATGCGATGGACCAGATCGGCGTCGATTTCGCCATGGACATCCATGGCGACGAGGCGATTCCCGCCAACTTCCTCGCCGGCTTCGAGGGCATTCCTTCGGTCACCGACCGCCAGCTCAAGCTGTTCAAGCTCTTCTCCGACTCGCTCGAGCGGATTTCCCCCGATTTCCAGACCCGCCAGGGCTATGAAATTCCGGCTCCGGGCGAGGCCAACATGTCGATGTCGACCACCCAGCTGGCCGAACGGTTCGGTTGTGTGTCGATGACCCTGGAAATGCCGTTCAAGGACAATGCCGACCTTCCCGACCCGCTCTACGGCTGGAGCCCGGATCGGTCGAAGCACCTCGCCTACGCCTGCCTCGACGCGCTTCATTCGGTGCTGCCGGAGCTCAAGAAATCGGCGGCCGAGCAAGCCAAAGGGAAGCAGCTCGAAGGGGCCAAGGGCTGATGCCGACCCTCGTTCTCCTGCGGCACGGGCAGTCGCAGTGGAATCTCGAGAATCGCTTCACCGGTTGGTGGGACGTCGATTTGTCGGAGAAGGGTGTCGAGGAAGCTCGGGCGGCCGGGCGCTTGCTCAGGGAACGCGGCTTCGACTTCGACCTTTGCTTCACCAGCGTCCTGACCCGGGCGATCCGAACGCTTCACCTGGTGCTTCACGAGCTCGACCGGCTGTGGCTCCCGGTGGCCAAGGACTGGCGCCTCAACGAGCGTCACTATGGCGGTCTGACCGGCCTCGACAAGCAGCAGATGATCGAGAAGGCGGGCGCCGAGCAAGTCCAGATCTGGCGCCGCTCGTTCGACGTTCCGCCGCCGCCGCTCGCCGGGGACAGTCCATGCGACGTCAGCCGCGATCGCCGCTATCGCGGGATCGACGTTCCGACAGCAGAAAGCCTCAAGGACACAATCGCCAGGGCCCTGCCTTATTACGAAGCCGAGATCGCTCCGGTGCTTCGCCGCGGCAAGCGGGTGATCGTGTCCGCCCACGGCAATTCGCTTCGCGCATTGGTCAAGCATCTCTCGGGCATCGGCGACGACGAAATCGTCGGCCTCGAAATCCCGACCGGCCAGCCGATCGTCTATGATCTCGCTGACGATCTGGCAGTCCGTGACCGCTATTATTTGAGCGAACGGCCCGCCTGATTGGCCATTGGCGGTCTAGGCCGCCGCCTTGTCGCGGTACATGGCCATGTCGGCCCGGGCGATGACCGCTTCGGGAAGGTCGTTGGCTTCAATCATTCCAATTCCCACTGCGACGCTCAGCGGCAGGCAAGTGCCATCGTGGCAAAATTCGCAATCGGCAATCCTCGACATCAGGCGCGCCGCCGTTTCCTGGGCGTCTTGCTCGTCGGAGCGCTCGACCAGTATGCCGAATTCGTCGCCGCCGATCCGGGCGACGCAGTCGCTCTTGCGCACCCCTTCGACCAAGAGCTGGGCGACGTGGATCAAGGCCTCGTCGCCGGCGGCGTGGCCGAACGTGTCGTTGATAATCTTCAACCCGTCGATGTCGACGAACAGCATCGCGGCAGGCTCGCCGTGGCGGGTGACTCGCGCGATCAGGGCATCGAGCTGGCGCATGAAGCCGCGCCGGTTGGGAAGTTCGATCAATGCATCCTGGTGGGCGAGTCGGTCGAGCAGCGCCACCCTTTCCTCAAGATGCGCGATCTCGGCTCGCATCCGCTCGACTTCGGCGGCCAGCGCTTCGGCATCCGAAACATCGACGAGCTTGTCATTCATTGCTCGTTACTTCCCCCTGCTTTGTCCGCGACATAACGGGATTTGCGCTCCGTGAAAATCGGGCTTTTAAGTACGGCAATTGCGCCTGGCCGCCCATCTTCCTAAACGAACCGCTTCAATTTGGGGCAGTCGGAAAAATCAATGGCAACGCCGCTGGTCGGAATCATCATGGGCAGCCGCTCCGACTGGGAGACGATGCGCCATGCCGCCGAAACCCTCAACCGGCTCGAAATCGCCCACGAGACCAGGGTCGTGTCCGCCCACCGCACTCCCCAGCGCCTTTATGATTATGCCGGTGCAGCGGAACAGAAGGGCTTGAAGCTGATCATCGCGGGCGCCGGCGGCGCTGCCCATCTCCCCGGCATGGCGGCCTCGATGACCAGGATTCCGGTCCTCGGCGTTCCGATCGAGTCCAGGACGCTCAAGGGCTTGGACAGCCTGCTGTCGATCGTCCAGATGCCGGCCGGGATCCCAGTCGGGACATTGGCAATCGGAAAGGCGGGGGCGATCAACGCCGCTCTGCTCGCCGCGGCCGTGCTCGCTCTGGCCGACGAGGGGCTCGCGGCCCGCCTCGACGACTATCGCGACAGCCAGACTCGGTCGGTCGCCGAACGGCCTGAATGATCCCTGCCCTGAGCAAAATCGCAGCGGTCCCGCCCGGTTCCACCATCGGCATCGTCGGCGGCGGCCAGCTTGGGCGCATGCTGGCCATCGCCGCTGCCCAGCTCGGCTACCGCTGCCACATCTTCGATCCGCACGAGCGACCGATTGCCGCAGACGTTGCGGCCGATTTCACGCGTGCCGAATTCGGCGATGTCGACGCGCTTGCGCGCTTTGGTGAGCAAGTCGACGTCGCCACCTACGAATTTGAAAATCTCGCTGCCGAGCCGCTGGCGGTGCTCGGGGACAAGCTCCGTCCCGGCCTCAGGTCGCTCGCCGTCGCCCAGGACCGCGCCGAGGAAAAAAGCTTCATCGAGGCGTCCGGCGGACGGGTTGCCCGCTGGTGTCGGGTCGACGCCTTCGATGACGTCATGGCGGCCGTTGCCGATGTCGGTTGCCCGCTTGTCCTCAAGACGCGCCGCTACGGCTATGACGGCAAGGGCCAGGCGTGGATCCGCTCGGCCGGTGAAGCGCAGGCGGCGTGGGAAACGATTGGCCATGAGCCGGCAATCGCCGAGGCCGGAGTCGATTTCCTCGCCGAATTTTCGGTGATCGTCGCCCGCTCGGCCGACGGCGCTCACGCCTTCTGGGACAGTGCGCAGAATGTCCACGAGGGCGGAATCCTGCGCCACTCGCACATCCCCTGCGGTGCCGAGGTCGCGGCGCAGGTCGACGAAGCCCGGTCAGAGGCGGTCCGGATCGCCAATGCACTCGGTCATGTCGGGGTTCTGACCGTCGAATATTTCGCCAGCCGCGACGGCCCGCTGGTCAACGAGATCGCGCCCCGCGTTCACAACAGCGGCCACTGGACGATCGAGGGCGCGATCACCTCGCAGTTCGAGCAGCATATCCGCGCCATCTGCGGCCTGCCGCTTGGCCCGACTGATTTGATTCGAGAGCGGGTGACGATGGACAATCTGATAGGCGAGGATGTCCTGCGCTGGGCCGGGCTCATCGCTGAGCCGGGCGCGCACCTCCACCTTTACGGTAAGGGAGCGCCCCGCCCGGGGCGGAAGATGGGCCACGTCACTCGGCTCGGCTGAGGCCCGCGCCGGCGGCCAGACCGTTCGATAGGGCGGCGCCTCCGGGATGAATCAGCCGAGCCGCCCCGGCGCCGGTCCTGTTCGGCGGCTGGACGACTATGTCCTACTTCGCCTCGATCACCTCGATCGGCATTCTAAGCCGCTCGAGCTGCGGACGGACCTTGGCGGCGTCGCCGACGACCACCCATACCCATCCGTTCGGAGCGATCGCTCCGCGAGCGGCGACATCGAGGCTCGCCCGAGTCATTCCTCGGTAGCGGTCGGCCAGCAGCTCGTAATAATTGTCGGGTCGGCCGAGCAGCGCATTGGTCATGATTCCCGACAGCACCGCGGACGAGGTTTCGAACTGGCCGGGAAGCTGCTGGATGTTGTTGGCGGTAATCCGGGTCAGCTCCTCCTCGGTGGTTCCGGTTGCCCCGAGGAACGACGAATATTGCTCGGCGAGCGCCCGGATTGAATCGCCGGTCCGGTCGGCCTGGACCGGGGCCGAGACAATGTAGGGAACCGCATGCTCGCTGATCTGAACGGTGCCGCGAACGCCGTACGACCAGCCCTTGCTTTCGCGCAGGTCCATGTTGATCCTGGCGAGGAAGTTGCCGCCGATCACATCGTTGGCGCTGGTCAGCGCCGTGATGTCGCCGCGCGGGTCTACCGGAGTGATCTGCCCGCCGAGGATCACCGACTGGGGCGACTGCGGACGATCGATGAGGACGATGCGCGGCTGGGTCGGTCGGGGTGGCAAGGCGGCGAATTGTTTCACGCCTCGCGGTGCAGCCGGGGGCGCCCACTGGCCAAAACGAGCGTCCAGCGCCTGTCGAATTTCTTCCAGCGGCCGGTCGGAAACGACAAAAATTTCCATATTGTCGGCGCGAAGCCAGCGTTCATGGAAAGCTTGGAGGTCGTCGCGGGTGGCCGCGCCGATCGCCGCGGGATCGCCGTGGCCAAGTGTGGCATAGGGGTGTGTCGGGCCGTAAAGCAGGGCCGGAAGCGCCCGCTGCGCCATCCCGCTCGGGTCCTTCTGCTGCTGCGAAATCGCGGTCAGCCGCTGGGCCTTGAGCCGCTCGACTTCACTCGCTTCGAAAGCGGGGTTGCGGACGATGTCGGCGAGCAGATCCAGCGACGGGCCAAGATTGGCAGATAGCGCGGACATGCTGACATTGCTTCGGTCGAGCGAGCCGCCGGCGCGGATTTCGGCCCCCAGCCGTTCCTTCTCCTCGGCGATCTGCTGCGAGGTCCGGTTGGCCGTGCCTTCGTCGAGCAAGGCCATCGTCAAATTCTGCAATCCGCGCGCGTTCGGCGCGTCGGCCGACTGGCCGGCGTTGAACGACAATGCCATCTGGGTGACCGGGACGACCGCCCGCTGGGCGTAGTGCAGCCTGACACCGTTCGACAATGTGACGTGGCTGACGTCGGGAAAATCGAGCGGCTGCATCGCTCCAAGCGCCGGCATTTCGCGCCTTTTGGTGACGGTGATCTTTCCGTCGCCCTTGGCCTCTTTGGCCGTGACCTGCGCCTCCTGATACGCCGGGCGCTCGCCCGGCTCCAGACGCAGGCTGAATGCCGGCTTGGTCAGCCACTGCCCCATCGCCTGGCGGATCTCCGCCGGAGTGACGGTGGCATATTGCTGCAGCTTCTTGCGGTAGAATTCGCTGTCGCCGCTGTAGACTTGACCTTCGGCCAGGGCCACTGCCTTGCCGCCGAATCCGCCGACCTGCTCCAGGCCGCGAATCCGCTGGGCGACCTCGCGCGTCGCTGCCCGGCGGACCTCATCCTCGGTGGGCCCCTCGGCGACGAACTGGGCGATCAGCTCGTCCAGCCTGCGCTCGACCAGCGCCGGGTCGACTCCCGGCTTGACGGTCGCGCTGGCGGTGAAGATGCCGACCCGCTGGAACGGGTAGTTGCCGGCACTGACCGACACCGCGACCTGCTCGTCGCGGACGAGGACATTGTCGAGCCTCGAGCTGGCGAGCCCGCCGAGGATCGATCCGGCCACGTCGAGCGCAACAAGCTGCCGATCGAGGATTCCAGGCATCGGCCAGTAGCGGGTTACCTGGACCGCGGCGACTCGGTCCTTCATCACGGTTGCTTTGGGCTCCGACAGTGCAGGTACGTCGGCGGCGGCCGGGACGTTCGCCGGGCCGCGCGCGATCTCGCCGAAATATCGCTCGACCAGCGGCCGCGCCTCGGCCGGGCTGATATCGCCGGCGAGCACCAGGACGGCGTTGTTGGGACCATAATTGTCGCGGAACCAGCTACGGACGTCGGCGAGGCTTGCGGCGTCGAGATCGGCCATCGATCCGATCGGCGAGTGGCGATAGGGATGGCCCGGCGGGAAAAGCTGCTCGAGCACCTCGTAGAAGACGAGGCCGCCGGGCTGGTTGTCGCCCTGCCTCTTCTCGTTCTGGACGACTGCTCGCTGGTTATCGAGCTTTTCCTGGGTCACGGCTCCGAGCAGCCAGCCCATGCGGTCGGATTCCAGGAACAGCGCCCGATCGAGCGCGCCCGTCGGCACCGTCTGGAAATAGTTGGTTCGGTCGAAGCTGGTCGTTCCATTGTAATCGGTCGCGCCCATTTGCTGGAGATATTCGAAATAGTCGTTGGGGGCATTTTCCGACCCGTTGAACATCAGATGCTCGAACAGATGGGCAAAGCCGGTCTTGCCCTGCGGCTCGTCCTTCGATCCGACATTGTACCACATGCTGACCGCGACGACCGGCGCCTTCCGGTCTTCGTGCACGAGCACGGTCAGCCCATTCTCCAGCTGGAACGCCTGGTGGGGAATGGCGACCTGCCCGACAAGCGCCGGAACGGGCACCGGCTCGGCCTGAAGCGAAGCCGGCCGGTCGGCAGTCGATGGGACGGCGGCAATCTGCGGACTGGTCGCGCAGGCGGCGAGCAGCGAAGCTCCGGCGAGCAGAAACGGCAGGCGAGACAAAGGCTTCATTGCGGGCAGGCTCCAGTGGGAGGAGAAACGACAATGCTTGTTTAATCGCTTGCCCGGCGATGGCAATCGCCTTCGACCGGCGCGCATGTGCGTTCGACGAGCGGCGGCCGAGCATTGGAACTCCGGCGGCTGACAGCGGCCAAGCGCTCTGCTAGCGGCCGCCGCGTGACCGACTTATCGCGCATCCGCAACTTCTCGATCATCGCCCATATCGACCACGGCAAGTCGACGCTCGCCGACCGGCTGATCCAGCGCACCGGCGGCCTGTCCGAGCGCGAAATGTCGGCGCAAGTCCTTGATAACATGGAGATTGAGCGCGAACGCGGAATCACCATCAAGGCCCAGACGGTGCGGCTCGAATGGCAAGGATACGAGCTCAACCTGATGGACACGCCCGGCCACGTCGACTTCGCCTATGAGGTCAGCCGCAGCCTCGCCGCCTGCGAAGGCGCGCTACTGGTGGTCGACGCCGCGCAGGGGGTCGAGGCGCAGACGCTGGCCAACGTCTACGCCAGCATCGAGCACGACCATGAGATCGTCCCGGTGATCAACAAGGTCGACCTGCCGGCCGCCGACCCCGAAGGCGTGCGCCAGGAAATCGAGGAGATCATCGGCCTCGACGCCAGCGAAGCGGTGCTGGCCAGCGCCAAGACCGGCCTTGGGATTGACGAGGTGCTGCAGGCGATCGTCGACAAGGTGCCGCCGCCCAAAGGCGACCGCGAGGCTCCGCTGAAGGCGATGCTGGTCGATTCATGGTACGACCCCTACCTTGGTGTCGTCATCCTCGTGCGGGTGATCGACGGAGCAATCCGCAAGGGCCAACAGGTCAAGTTCATGCAGGCGGGGACGACGCACCTGGTCGACCGCGTCGGCTGCTTCCGGCCCAAGATCGAGCCCCTCGACACGCTCGGGGCAGGCGAAATTGGATTCATTACGGCCCAGATCAAGGAAGTCGCCGAGACCCGCGTCGGCGACACGATCACCGACGCCAAAAAGCCCGCCGCCGAGGCGCTGCCCGGCTTCAAGTCCGTCCAGCCGGTGGTGTTCTGCGGCCTGTTTCCCGTCGATGCCGCCGACTTCGAGAAGCTGCGCGACAGCTTGTACAAATTGCGGCTCAACGACGCGAGCTTCTCCTTCGAGATGGAGACCAGCGCGGCACTGGGCTTCGGCTTCCGCTGCGGCTTTCTGGGCCTGCTCCACCTCGAGATCATCCAGGAACGGCTGACCCGCGAATATGACCTCGACCTGATCACCACGGCGCCCTCGGTGGTCTATGAGGTGCACATGCGGGGGTCCTCCGGTTCCGTTCGTCCTGAGCGGAGCGCGGAGCGCGTAGTCGAAGGGCGCGCTTCGACTTCGCTCAGCACGAACGAAAAAAGTGCAAACATCCTCGAAATCCACAACCCGGCCGACTGGCCCGACCCGAGCCAGATCGAGGCGGTCGCCGAGCCGTGGATCGAGGCGACCATCTACATGCCCGACGAATATCTCGGCGCGGTGCTCAAGCTCTGCCAGGACCGCCGCGGCATCCAGAAGGACCTGACCTATGTCGGCTCGGGCAGCAGCGTCCGGGCGATGCTCAAGTACGAG
>DATLGC010000116.1:0-2912 GCA_035540655.1 Sphingomicrobium sp.
GTTGAGGCCAGCGGCGGCAACCCTGAAATCCGCAACACCCTCGGCAATTTGCTTGCCGACATGGGCGCGCTCGACGAGGCGGATGGCCAGTATGCCGCCGCCATTGCCGCCAGGCCGGGCTATGCGCCGGCGTGGATCAACCGCGGCCAGCTCGCCAGCCGCCGCGGCAGGCACGCCCAGGCGATTGAGATGCTGGACAAGGCATGCGCGCTCGATCCCCGCTCGACGCTGGCACGAACCAGCCTGGCGGCCGCCCACCGCGCCGCCGGGGATCCGGACAAGGCCGTCCAGATCCTCCAGGCGGCGGTGGCCGAGAACCGCGGCGCGCCATCGCTTCGGGTGCGCCTCGGCATCGCGCTTCGCGCCGCCGAGCGGGCGCGAGAAGCGATCGCCGAATATGACGCCGCCGAGCGCGCCGGCTACCAGTCGCCGGAGCTGCTCGACAATCGCGCCGCGGCCTGGATCGACCTCGGCGAGGTCGAGAAGGCGCGCGCCGACTATGAGGCGCTGACGCTCCAGTTTCCCGCCTACATGGCCGGCCATCGGGCACGGGCGCGGCTGTACTGGGAATGGGGTCTCGACGGCGATCCGTTCGAAAGCTTCCGCCGCATCGCCGAAGCCCATCCGTCCGAGCCGGTGATCTGGAGCGAGTGGCTCGGCACGCTGCTGTCTTTCCGCCAGTATGAAAAGGCTGTCGAGGTCGAGGCCCGGGCGGAGTCGGCGATCGGCAGGACGCCGGCGATCCTGTTCTCGCGAGCGATCGCGCTCAGCGAACTTGGGCAATTGCCGCAGGCGAGCGCCGATTTCGAAACATGCCTGCCGGCCTTCGGCAACGAAGCCAGCTTCCTTAGCGCCTTCGCCCGCCACCTGCTGAAAAACCGCGAGTTCGAGCGCGCCGCAACGACCGCCGAGCGCGCGACCCAGCTTGCGCCGCTCAGCCAGATCGCCTGGGCCTATCTCGGCACCGCCTGGCGACTTCTCGGCGACCCACGCGAGTCCTGGCTGCATGATTACGAACGGTTCGTCGCGCAGATCGAGGCGCGGCCGCCGGAATGGGACGGTAGCGCGGCGGAGTTTGCCGAAACCGTCGCCCCGGCGCTCCGCAAGCTTCATCTGTCAAAGGTGCACCCGGCTGATCAATCGCTCCGCCACGGGACGCAGACAGCCGGTGCGCTGTTCGACGTGCGAGACCCGGCGATCCAGCGAATCCGGCAGTCGGTCACGGCCGCGGCTGTCGACTTCTCCGCCAGCCTCCCCGACGACCCGAAGCATCCATTCCTTGCGCGCAAAGCTGCTTTCATCGATTTCGTCGGATCGTGGTCCGTGCGGCTGACGCGGCACGGCTTCCACATCAACCATGTGCACGAACAAGGGTGGCTGAGCTCAGCTTATTATTTCGCGCTGCCGCCAAAGGACCCCGAGGCTGACGGCCACGAAGGCTGGCTTCAGCTCGGCGCCCCTCCGGACGAGCTTTCTCTCGACCTTCCGCCGCGCCGCCTGATCGAGCCGAAGGTCGGCACCTTGGTGCTGTTTCCCTCGTCGATGTGGCACGGCACCGTTCCGTTCACCGTCGAGGGCGAGCGGCTGACCTGCGCCTTCGATATCATCCCCGCACCCGCGACCTGAATCTCGGAGCGGCGCGGCCAGGACCGACTCGCTTCTGCGGTGCATGAAGGGGACAAAAAAAGGGCGGCGGGGAAAGACCCCGCCGCCCAGAGTTTGGTCGTTCGCCGACCCGCTTAGAAGCGGACCTTGGTCTGGATCGTGTAGCCACGGCCCAGAATGATCGGCGAGAAGAACGAAGCGTTGGTGTTCGACTGCTCGAAGGTTCCGCTGACCGTCTGCGGCGGCAGCTTGTCGAACAGGTTGTTGACGATGCCGGTGAACTCGAACCGGTCGTTGATCGCCCAGCGCATCGACAGGTCGAAGAAGCTGAGGTCGGGAACCCGCGGAACATTGAACGCCGACGAGAAGATCTGGCCGACCTGCGAGCCACCGCTCTTGTAGATCCAGCGCACCTGCCCGGTCCACGGACCCTGCTCGACGCCCACCGTCAGCGTATTGCCCCACTTGGGGTTGACGCCGCCGAGGCCGGCCGTGGCGGTGTCGACGAAGTCAACGCCGCCGAGCTTGTAGTCCATGGTGTACGAGAAGATGTTGCCGACGCGGAGACGGGCATCCGGGAGGAAGCCGCCGCCGAGAACGTCCGCGAACGGAACGACCCAGTTCAGGCCCGCGTCGATGCCGCGGGTTTCGAACGGACCGCCCTCGTCCGGGCTGTTCCGCCGACCGGTGTTGACGCGGTCGATCTGGCCGGTGTCGGGATTGCGGAAGACCCGCTGACAGGCATCGCTCGCCAGGTTGGCACTGGCATTGCACTGGTTGATGTAGAACTGCGCCGACAGACCCTGAATACGACCCTTGATGACGATGTCGTAATAGTCGACCGTCAGCGACAGGCGCCCAACCGGCCACCAGGACGGGTTGAACACTGCGCCAAGGGTGTAGGTTTCCGCTTTCTCTTCCTCCAGGTCGGGCTGGCCAAAGGCGAAGGCCTGCACCTGCTGGTTGTTCGCCGCGAACGTCGGAATAGCCGCCGCCGGGACGCCCTGCGCTATGCAGAACTGCACATTGCGATTGGGATTGGTAGCCGCACAGGGGTCGGTGTAGGCCGGGAAGCCCTGGTCGCCGCCCTGGAACAGCTCGAAGATGCTCGGCGCGCGAGCCGCCTTGTTGTAGGCGCCGCGGAAGCGGAGCCCCGGCATCGGACCGAATTCGGCAGCGGCCTTCCAGTTGAAGATGCCGCCGATGGTGGTGTAATCCGAGAAGCGGCCACCAAGCTCGACCGCCAACAGATCGGGGAAGCCCGAGCCGCCGAGGATCGGGAGGCGAACCTCGCCGTACGCTTCCTT
>DATLGC010000117.1:0-2084 GCA_035540655.1 Sphingomicrobium sp.
GGTGATGCCTTTGTCAGGGCTACGCTCGAAGCGATTGTCGCCAAGCCCGATGAGTTCCCGCGCGATGTCGATCCCCGGCTCGGGCTTTACAAAACCTTCCATGCCATTTGGTCGACCGCGAACATCGAGGAGGGCGAGGAGCCGCCCACCAGCCCGACCGGCGCCGAAAGCATCGCCCAGGCGCGGCTGTCACGGATTACGCCGCTGTCGCGGCAAGCCTTGCTGCTGACCAGCCTTGAAGGCTTTTCCTCGGAAGACGCCGGCTATCTGATCGGTGCTTCGCCTTCCGACGTCGACAATCTCGTCGCCGAAGCTCTGGGCGAAATCGAACGGCAGACCCTCGCCGACGTCCTTATCATCGAAGATGAGCCGATCATCGCCATGGACATTGAAACCATCGTCCGCGACCTCGGCCATAACGTCACTGGAGTGGCCGTCACCCGCGACGAAGCGGTGGCTCAGGCGCGGCAGAACCCGCCGGGCCTGGTGCTTGCCGACATTCAGCTTGCTGACGATTCGAGCGGCATCGATGCCGTCCGCGACATTCTTGCCGAATTTTCCGTGCCGGTGATCTTCATCACCGCTTTTCCCGAGAGGCTGCTGACCGGAACCCGGCCCGAGCCGACATTCCTGATCACCAAGCCATTCCAACGCTCAACGGTGAAGGCGGCCATCGCCCAAGCGCTGTTCTTCGACGCCGCGACCGTGCCGGCAGCCTGATCGCAGCCGCTCGGAACATGGGCCAATTACCGGCGTTGGCCTTGCGTAACGGAATCCAGAAGAGAGCATGATGCCGGACGACGATGTTGAGCATGTGACGACGACCGAAGCACGTCAGGGGCAGACCCCGCACATGACTCGCTACGTGCTGACGATCGGCCTCGGCCTGATCATCGTGCTGTTCGCAATCATCGTACTCGTGGCGGCGAAGTGAGTGCCTAGATTCCTGAACGATCGGCCTGATATGTATCTTTTGCGTGCCGGCCGCCTCGGCGTGCCAGTTTAAACGGGGGACCGTGTCCGAAAAGTCTAAGAACAATGCGCCAGCGGACGCGCACCCGCGGTCGGGTTCGAACCGCGCGCCCGAGCCTTCGACGCAGGCCTTCGGCGATCCCGTGCCGTTGTCCGATCCTGAGTTCAAGGAACAGCTCGCCTCGGTCATCCCGCACCTGCGCGCATTTGGGCGCTCGCTGTCGGGCAGCCGCGATCTCGCCGACGACCTCGTGCAGGAAACCCTCCTGAAAGCCTGGGCGGCGCGCAAACGGTTCCAGGCCGGGACAAACATGCGCGCCTGGACCTTCATCATTCTTCGCAACCTGTTCCTCAGCCAGATGCGCCGCGCCCGTTTCAAGGGCGAGTGGGACGAGATTACCGCCTCGAAAATTCTCGCCGCTCCGGCGAGCCAGGACCGCCACATCGAGCTGTCCGACATGCAGCGCGCGCTGATGCACCTGCCGCAGCCGCAGCGCGAGGCGCTGATCCTGGTCGGCGCGGGCGGCTTTGCCTACGAGGAAGCGGCCGAGATCTGCGGTTGCGCGGTCGGAACCATCAAGAGCCGAGTGGCGCGCGGCCGGGTTGCGCTGGAGGCCCTCCTAACCAGCGGCAAACTGCCGTCGCGGCGTCAGCACAAGACCGACCCCGACAAGTCTGCGCTTCAGGAAATCATGGGCGAGGTCGACGACCTCAGCCGCGATCACAATTCCTAGTTCAACCTGCGCAAAAGCTCGGCGAAATCGCGATCGCTCGGCTCCGCCGCGGCGGCTGCAAAGGCACGGCGCAGCGCGGCGGTGATGCCGGCATGAGCGGGCGGAACCTCAACACGGATGATGCTACGATCCATTTCCACGTTTGAAACCGCCATAATCTGACGTTCTGTCTTCATTTGGAGCTGCAAACGAGCGACCCGAAGGGGAGTTTCGCCGGCATTCGCTTTCACGCTAGGAAATTTCGATGAGCTGCGGCGGGGACAAGGCGGCGCGGGAGCAGGCGGTCACCCGGGCGCGGGCGAACGCCCCTTTCCTTCGCGAGGCGCTGATTCGGCGTCCCGACATCGCCGAACTTTTCCTCGCCGATGGCAGTGAGGC
>DATLGC010000118.1:0-2290 GCA_035540655.1 Sphingomicrobium sp.
GGGGACGGTGCGTTTTCATCATGGTCAGACGCGCTGCGATAGTAGCGCTCACGCGCTGTCTGGGCTCCTGCCTTCGCAGGAGCACAATTCCCGGTCGGCGCGACAGCACCGCCGGCAACCAGGGAGAGGTTCGCAGCCACACGACTCACAACGCTTTTGTTCTACTTTTGTTCTTATCTCGCGAGTCGCGACGCAGAGTCAATCGCGCGACTCGGCGCCTTCCACTTCCTTCAGGAAATTTACGATCTCGGCGACTGCGGCACGTGACCTCGTCGGCGACATGACAAAGCCCATATGGCTCGTCCTCAGCTCGACGGCCTTGTCGCGAGTCGCGTCCGTCCCACGCGCCGAGGGCGCCCCGACGATGCCGTCCGCGCCCGACCACAAAGCCAGGGTCGGCACCGGCGGCTTGTCCTCGCTGTCCGGGATCGGCGGGTCGTCGACCGGATGCTTCGCGATCCATTCGTACAGCCGCCAGACATTGGTGTAGCGGCGCCGGTCGCCCCACACCGGCGAGCCCAGCGTGACCACCGCCCGCACCCGCTCCGGCTCCGCCCTTGCCAGCTCCCGCGCGTAGAGCCCGCCGAGGCTCCAGCCGACCAGGAGCAGCGGCTCGTCGTGCCCGCACAGGTCGACCGCCCGCTTCAGCCGCTCGAGCGTGTCGGCGCTCGCCCCCATGTTCCAGCCCTGCCGCCACGGATGGACCCGAAAGCCCGCTTCGGCCAGCGCCCTACGAAGCTCCGTCGTGTGCCGGTCGTGGGCGATGAAGCCGGGGATGACCATCGCCGGAGGTCCGTCGGCCGGCCCGCGCGGGCGCTGGTGGCCGATCATCCGCGGCGAATGGGCAAGCAGCGACTGTATCTCTTTCAGCCGCGCGAGCATCGGCGGCGCGCCGTCGCGACTCAGAGAAATTCTCCGCCCATCAGCTCCTGCAGCGCCTCGGGCAGCCGCACCCGGCCGTCCCCGGTCTGGTGGTTCTCAAGCAGCGGCACGAGGATTCTCGGAGACGCCAGCGCCGTATTGTTGAGCGTATGAGCGAATCTTACCTTGCCGTCGCTTCCGCGATAACGAAGGTTCGCCCGCCGCGCCTGCCAGTCGTGCAGAGTCGAACAGCTGTGGGTCTCGCGATATTTGGCGAGGCTCGGCACCCAGCTCTCGATATCGTTCATGCGATATTTGCCGAGTCCCATGTCGCCGGTCGACGTCTCGATCACCTGATAGGGGATTTCGAGCGCTTGCAGCAGGCTCTCGGCCAGCTCGAGCAGCCGCCCGTGCCACTGGGCCGACTGCCCCTCGTCGGCCTCGCAGATCACATATTGCTCGACCTTGACGAACTGGTGGACTCGCAGAAGCCCGCGAACGTCCTTGCCCGCGCTCCCCGCCTCGCGGCGGAAACAGGGCGAATAGCCCGCGTAGAGGATCGGCAGCCTGTCGCCCTCGATGATCTCGCCAGAATGGAGCGAGGTCAGCGCCACCTCGGCGGTGCCGGCGAGATAAAGGTCGTCGTTGGGCAGCTGGTAGGTCTCGTCGCGGTGGCCGGGGAACTGGCCCTGGCTCAAGAACGCCTGCTCCCGCGCCAGCGCCGGGACGGTGATCGGCGTGAAGCCGGAATCGGCGATCCGCTCCAATGCCCAGGCCATCATTTTCTGCTCGAGCAAGGCGAGCCGCCCCTTGAGGCAATAGGTGCGCGACCCCGCCACATGCGTGATCCGCGACAAATCGGCCCAGTCGTTCCTCTCGATCAAGGCGACATGGTCGATCGGCTCGAAATCGAAGCTCGGCGGCGCGCCCTCGCGGCGGACGACGACATTGGCGCTTTCGTCCGGGCCGACCGGAGCGCCCTCATAGGGGATGTTGGGGACTTGCAGCAAAAGCGCGGTCATCGCCTCCTGCCTTTCGCTCAGCCGTTGCTCGAGCTCGCCGGCGCGCGCGCCGGCCTCCTTGGCCTTGCGGCCGAGCTCGGCCTTCTCGTCGGGTGACGAATCCTTGAACCTCGCGCTGATCGCGTTGCGCTCGGCGCGGAGCCCCTCGATCTCGGTCTTGAGCGAGCGCACCTCGCTGTCGAGCGACAGCAACGCGTCGAGGTCGAGCGTGACCCCCTTGTCGCTTATCGCCTTGGCGACCGCCTCGCGGTTCGACTTGATGAAATCCAGCCCCAGCATGGCCCCGGCGATGCGCGAATTGCGTGGAGTAGGCAACCTCCGCGTCATTGCGAGCGAAGCGAAGCAATCCAGCCCGGGCTTATGGATTGCTTCGTCGCTTGCGCTCCTCGCAATGACGAGCCACAGCC
>DATLGC010000119.1:0-6754 GCA_035540655.1 Sphingomicrobium sp.
CCAGGGCGAGGCAGCCGACCATCGATCGCACCTGGTGGTGGAGGAAGCTTCGCGCCGCCGCCTCGATCCGGATTTCCTCGCCCTCGCGGCTGACCTCGAGCCGGTCGAGAGTCTTGACCGGGCTGTCCGACTGGCAGTGAGCCGAGCGGAAGGTGGTGAAGTCATGGCGGCCGACCAGAATCGCCGCGCCTTTCGCCATCGCCTCGGCATCGAGCGGCACCGGCACGTGCCACACCCGGCCGCGGTCGAGCGCCGCCGGCGCCCGCCGGTTGAGGATGCGGTAGAGGTAGCGCCGGCCGGTGCAGGAGAAGCGCGCGTGCCAGTCCTCGGCGACCGGCTCGGCCGCCAGCACCGCGATCGGGTCCGGCCGAACCAGCGCGTTCAACCCTTCGCGAAGCCGGTGCTCGGTCAGGCTCTTTTCCACATCGGCATGGGCGGCCATGGCCAGCGCGTGCACGCCCGCGTCGGTCCGGCCGGCGGCGTGGACGCTCGCCAGCTCGCCGGTCATCCGGTGAAGCGCCTCCTCGAGCCTTTGCTGGACCGAGGGCCCATGCTCCTGCCGCTGCCAGCCCATGAACGGCCGCCCGTCATATTCGATGGTCAGCCGCCAGCGGGTCACGGCAGCATTGTCCCGCTCGGGATGGCGAAACCGCGAAGCAGCTCGCCCGGAGTCATCGGCGCGCGTCCGGCGCGCTGGACGAGGAGCGGGCGGATGTAGCCGCTGCCGCAGGCGATGTTGAGGCAGTCGTCGAGCAGCTCGCCCGGCCGGCCCGACGCGTCTGCTCCAACCACGGCGTCGAGCAGCTTGACCCGCTCGCCCCTGGCCTCGAACCAGGCGCCGGGAGAGGGCGCGAAGGCGCGGACCTGCCGCTCGATCTCCTCGGCGCTCCGCTGCCAGTCGATGCGCGCCTCGGTCTTGTCGATCTTTTTCGCATAAGTGACGCCGTCGTCGGGCTGCGGCACCGGCGGCGATGGCGAATCTAGCCAATCGACCAGCGCCCTGGCTCCAAGTTCGGCAAGCTCGTCCGTCACTTGCCCGGCGTTCTTCCCGGCGATCCTGAGCTCGCGCTTGAGCAGCATCGGGCCGGTATCCAGCCCCTCGTCCATCCGCATGATGGTCACTCCGCTGACCGGGTCGCCGGCGAGGATCGCGCGCTGGACTGGCGCCGCTCCGCGCCAGCGCGGCAGAAGCGAGGCATGGACGTTGATGCAGCCGGCCTTCGGCGCCTCGAGGATCGGCCTGGGCAGGATCAGCCCGTAAGCCGCGACCACCGCCAGGTCGGCGTCCAGCGCCGCGAACCGCGCCTGCTCCTCCGGGTCGCGCAGCGTTCGCGGCGTTCGCACCTCGATCTCGAGCTGCTCGGCCCGCTCGTGGACCGCCGTCTTGCGCTCGGCCTTGCCCCGCCCGGCCGGCCTGGGCGGCTGGCAATAGGCCGCCAGCAGCTCGTGGCCGCCCTCGACCAGCGCCTCGAGCGACGGCACCGCGAAGTCCGGCGAGCCCATGAAGATAATGCGCATGCGCCCGCCTATGGCCCCACTTGCTCCGGCGGCCAAGCGGCCTATGGCTTGGTCGATGGCATCGCAGGAAATCGAGGAATTGGCGGGAGCGCTGGCGCGGCTGCCCGGCCTCGGCCCGCGCTCGGCCCGGCGAGCCGTCCTCTATCTGATGAAGAAGCGTGAAAATGCGCTCCAGCCCCTGCTGTCGGCGCTGCAGCGCGTCGCCGAGCGGCTGTCGACCTGCTCGACCTGCGGCAATGTCGACACGTCCGACCCCTGCGCCATCTGCCGCGACCCGCGCCGCGACGAGCGGCTGCTCTGCGTCGTCGAGGAAGTCTCGGACCTGTGGGCGCTCGACCGCTCGCGGCTGTTCCCCGGGCGCTATCACGTGCTCGGCGGCCGGCTGTCGGCGCTGGAAGGGGTCAGGCCGGAGGATTTGACCATCGACCGGCTCGTCCGCCGGGTCGCCGCAGGCGGTATCGACGAGGTGGTGCTGGCGATGAACGCGACATTGGAAGGGCAGACCACCGCCCATTATCTCGCCGAGCGGCTCGAAACTTACCCGCTGCGCCTGACCCAGCTGGCCCACGGCCTGCCGGTCGGCGGCGAGCTCGACTATCTCGACGAGGGGACGCTCGCCCAGGCGTTGCGGGCAAGGAGGCCGGTCGCCTAGCAGTAGCTTGAACTGACGGCGGTTTGGGGCCAACTGCACCGCCATGGCCAGGCTTCCGATCATCGAGGTTCCCGACCCGATCCTGCGCTCCCAGTCGGCGCCGGTCGAGCGAATCGACGACGATTTGCGCAAGCTAATCGCCGACATGTTCGAGACGATGTACGAGGCGCCGGGAATCGGCCTCGCCGCGGTCCAGGTGTCGGTCCCCAGGCGGCTGTTGGTGATCGACCTGCAGGACCCCGATCCGGTCGGGGAGGGCGAGGAGGAGGGGCCGCCGGTGAGGCGCCCCCACGTCTTCATCAATCCCGAAATCCTGCACCGGTCCGACGCGCGCAAGACCTATGACGAGGGCTGCCTGTCGATCCCCGACCAATATGCCGAGGTCGAGCGGCCGGACATCGTCCGCGCCCGCTGGCTCGATGAGAAAGGCGAGACCCGGGAAGAGGAGTTCGGCGGACTGATGTCGGTCTGCCTCCAGCATGAGGTCGACCATCTCAACGGCATCTTGTTCATCGACCACCTGTCGCGGCTCAAGCGCGACATGATCGTCAAGAAGGTGATCAAGAGCCGAAGGGACCGCGAGAAGGCGGCGATCCTCTAGCCGCTTACTGGATGGTTTCCGCGGCGTTGCGGCAATCGTCGGCGCATTCGCGGCAGATCTGGGCGCACAATCTGCAATGCTCATGGTCGTGCTTCTCGCACTCCGCGGCGCAAAAGTCGCAGACCCGGGCGCACAGCTCGAGCATTTCGCGAAGCACCTGCTCGTTCGATCCCGTTCGCCTCAGCGCCAGCCGGCACGCCGCCTCGCACACGTCGGCGCAGTCGAGGCAGGACCGGATGCACTGGGTCAGGTCCATCTTCTCGGCCTGGCAGGAGTCGGCGCACGACAGGCACATCTTCGCGCAATACATCAGATGGTGGACGGCATCGCCAAGCGGCTGGTTGACGTGGCCGCCCACGTCCGGGTGCAGGGCGATCATCTTGCGGATGGACAATTTGCTTCTCCTTTTTGTCATGCCGAACTTGTTTCAGCATCCATTTTCGAGCCGCCGCGGAGGGGACAGGATGGACCCTGAAACGAGTTCATGGTGACGAAGCTCCGCTTCATGCCGCGCGTCAATCCTCACTTGTTCACGGGCTCCACCAGCCTTACAGTTCGCTTTTCGTTCCAGCGGGGAATCGACCATGGACGCGGCCGTCATTGCTTTCATCCTTGCCGCGCTCATGCTCGGCGCCCTGATCGGCTGGCTGTTCGCCAGCCGCGAGTCGGCGGGGGCCAGGCAGACGGTCGAGTCGCTGCGCCTCCAGCTCAATGAGGTGGTCAGGGAGCGGGACGAGGCGCGGACGAACTGCGATTCCGCCTCGCGCGAGCTCGCCGCGCTTCAGGCCGACGCCCGCAACTTCGAGCTACGGATGAAGGATCTGGCACAATCGCGCGACGCTCTGATCGCCCAGTTCCGCGCCGTCGGCGACCAGCTGCTCGAAAAAGCCCACAAGGACTTCCTCGAAAAAGCCGGCGAGCGCTTGTCCAAGGCCGACCAGCAGAGCGAGACCAAGTTGAAGGCGCTTCTGCAGCCGGTCGAAGCGACGCTCAAGCGCTACGAGGAAGGATTGCAGCGCGTCGAGAAGGAGCGAGTCGACCATTATGCCGGGCTTCGCGAAGCGGTCGAGCTGGTCCGCGCCGGCCAGGGCCAGGTCCGCGACGAAACCCGCAACCTCGTCAACGCCCTGCGCTCGTCACCCAAGGCGCGCGGCCGCTGGGGCGAGCAGAGCCTCAAGAATGTGCTCGAGCAGGCGGGGCTGAGCCCATTCGCCGACTTCCGGACCGAGGTCTCGGTCGACGGCGAGGACGGCAAGCTGCGTCCGGACGTGGTGGTTCGCCTTCCCGGCGGGCGCCAGCTGGTGATCGACGCGAAATGCTCCTTGAACGCCTATCTCGAAGCCTGCGAGGAGGTCGACGAGGACAAGAGGGATGCCTGCTTTAGGGCTCACGTCGCCTCGATGCGCAATCATGCCCAGCAATTGGGCTCGAAAGCCTATTGGGCGCAGTTCGGCGATTCCGCCGATTATGTGATCATGTACATTCCCGGCGAGCATTTCCTGACCGCCGCCCTCGACCAGGACCCGGGCCTGTGGGAATGGGCTTTCGAGCGGCGGGTGCTTCTGGCGACCCCTACCAATCTGGTCGCGATCGCCCGAACCGTCGCCAGCGTCTGGCAGCAGGAGCGGCTGGCGGAAGCGGCGGACGAAATCGCCAGGGTCGGGAAGGAATTGCACTCGCGGCTTGCGACCATGGCCGAGCATATGGCGCGAATGGGCAGGAATCTCGCCACCGCCAACACCGCCTATAATGCGATGGTCGGCAGCTTCGAAAGCCAGGTGCTGACCCAGGCCCGGCGCTTCGAGACGCTCGGCGCGGGCAGCGCCAAGGCGCTCGACACCCCGCCGATGGTCGAGGCTAGCCCACGGCCGCTGACCAAGGTAGCGGCGCCGGTTGCCGAGGAGCCATTGCTGATCGTGACGCCCAAGGAGCCAGACGAGGAAGATTCGGCTGAATCAGCCGGCAATTGATCGTTTCGCTTGCAAAATAGGATTTGGTTTGAAAGCCTTGCCGAGGCTCTTTGAAATCGCCTGTCTTGCGGATCGCCGTCGGCGCCTGTTTCTCGCCCGGACATTTTCCAACAGATTTCCGCGAAACATTGTCAAGCGTGTCAACTTCGCGGAGAGGAAAAATAGGATTGCGCGCCAAAGCTGTTGGAAAGCCCGTGGACCTTCCGGCGCTCGGCCAAGCCGGACCTTCCAGCCGAATCGGGCAGGTGGGGCGTTTGGACCGCTAGGGCCGGCGCTCCAGCGCGATCGACCCGTGGGGATTGCTCAATGACAGGCGGTTTCCCGCCCATGTCATTCGCATCGGCTCAGCCAGGATGGCGAGACCGGCTCGCTCGTGGCTTCCCGGCGGACCTCCGCAGGCCATTTTAGTGGACGCGATTTGCCTGACCGTCATGGTCTCGCCCGAGGCGGAATAGCGGCCGTTGAGATAGTTGCAGCCGAAGCGGGCGCTGACCCGGCCCTGGCCGAAGCTCATATGATAGGCATGCGCCGGGCCGGTCGCCTCGCCGTTGATCGCAGCGACGTGCCACAAGCTGCCCTCGAAGCTTCGCTGGTCGGCATGAATGCTGGTGCAGCCGGCGAGCAGTGGCAAGGCGGCCGCTGCCAGCCGCCCCGGCATCAGAAGCTTCGCCTCAACTCCAGCGCCCCGGCGGCGTTGCGAAGGGTCATCCGGTCGCCGGCCATGGCCATGGTCATCGGCTGGCCGAGGATCGCCGATCCCTGGCGCTCGAAGGTCGCCGAGGGCTCGGGGCAGCCGATCAGGGTCTGGGAGATGTTCCAGCTGTGGATCATGTTGCCGGTCTGCCGGTAGCTGCCGCCCATGTGGTTGCAGCCGAAGCGGGCGCCGATCGTATCGCGCTCGAAGCGAAGCGAATAGTCGCCGGTCGCCGGAGTCGCCCGGCCGTTGACCGATGTGACTCGCCAGCTTGTCCCGGCGAGCGCCGACGGTGCTGCGGGCTCGCCGCCGCAGCCTTCGAAGCGGCGCCCGTCGACGATCACCGTGACCCGGTCGCTATAGACCTGGCCGGACATGGTGTCGGTGCAGCCGGTCTGGCTGATCGTCGCCTGGATCCGCTGGGTCCGGTAGGTCCGGCCCGCGGTGGCGGGGACCGGCTGGGTCAGCGACTGGCGGACCTGGTTTCCGTCCTGGCCGATGAAGGTCAGCTCGCGGTCGTCGATGATCAGCGTCCAGCCCGGTTCCTGGCCGAGCGCGCGATAGGGCGCGGCCGGGGGCGGCGGATGGCTGAGGCAGGCACCGAGCAGCAGCGCCGCCGGGATGAGTGCTAGTGTTTTCATGCCCGAAACAACCCGCGGCCCGCTTCGTCAGTTCCGCCAGCCGGCGACGATCTGGAACGCCATGACCGCTGCCGCCACGGCCGCGTTGAGGCTGTCGGCCCGGCCAGCCATGGGGATCTTGACCAGCAGGTCGCATTCCGCCTCAAAAGCCTCCGGCAGTCCCTGCTGCTCGTTGCCGATGAGGAGGAAACAAGGCCGGCGATATTCGGCCTCGAGATAGTCGGCGCTGGCCTTGAGGCTGGTTCCGACCAGCTGGCCGGGCCCGGAGCGCAGCCAGGTGACGAACTCGTCCCACCGCGCGGACGCGACCGCCTGGGTGAAGATCGCTCCCATTGAGGCGCGCACCGCCTCGACCGAATATGGATCGGCGCAGTCGTCGACGAGGATCAGCCCGCCGGCGCCGACCGCGTCGCCGGTCCGCAGGATCGTGCCGATATTGCCCGGGTCGCGAAGCGCCTGGGCGACGATCCACAGCGGCGCGGCCGAGCGGTCGAGCCCGTGCAGCGCGGTTTCGGGCTGACGGTAGGCGCCCAGCAGCATCTGCGGATTGTCCTTGCCGGACATTTTCGAAAGGATGTCGGCGCTGGTTTCGATCGCCTCGCCGCCCGCCGCCTCGGTCGCGGCGATGATCTCCATGGCGAGCGGGTGCCCGGCTCCCTCGGGCGCGAAGGCGATGAT
>DATLGC010000120.1:0-15459 GCA_035540655.1 Sphingomicrobium sp.
CTCGCCGGCTTTCTTCCGACCATTTGCGAGCTGATCGAGCAACCCGGCGAAGGGCTTCATACTCTTTATGTTTCGCCGCTGAAGGCGCTTGCCGTCGACGTCCAGCGCAACCTGATCGCGCCGATTTCGGAGATGGACCTGCCGATCCGGGTCGAGACCCGAACCGGCGACACGCCGTCGGACCGCAAGGCGCGGCAGCGGGTCAGGCCGCCGCACATCCTGCTGACCACCCCGGAGTCGCTCAGCCTGCTGCTCAGCTACCCGGACAGCAGGGCGCTGTTCGCCGGCCTTCGCACCATCGTCATCGACGAGCTTCACGCTTTCGCCAAGGACAAGCGCGGCGACTTGCTGGCGCTTGCGATCGCCCGGCTTCAGGCGCTGGCGCCCGGGCTTCGCCGGGTCGGCCTGTCGGCGACGATCAGCGATCCCGACGCCTATCGCTCCTGGCTCGCGCCCGACGCCGATATGGAGACGGTCGAGCTCGTGCTCGGCGAGCCGGGCGCAGAGCCGGACCTGTCGATCCTCATCCCGGAGAACAGGATTCCCTGGTCGGGCCATAGCGGCCGCCACGCCGCGCGCGAGGTGATGCGCCTGATCGAACGGCACAAGACGACTTTGGTTTTCTGCAATACCCGGAGCCTCGCCGAGCTGATCTTCCAGGATTTGTGGGCGGTCAACGACAAGGCGCTGCCGATCGGAATCCACCACGGCAGCCTCGCCCGCGAGGCGCGGCGCAAGGTCGAGGCCGCGGTCGCCGACGGGCGCCTCAGGGCCCTGGTCGCCACCGCCAGCCTCGACCTCGGAGTCGACTGGGGCGATGTCGACCTCGTCGTCCAGATGGGCGCGCCCAAGGGCAGCTCGCGCCTCCTGCAGCGAATCGGCCGAGCCAATCACCGCCTCGACGAGCCTTCGCTGGGCGTCATCGTCCCGGGCAACCGCTTCGAATATCTCGAGGCTCGGGCCGCCCTGGATGCGATCGACGAGGGCGAGCTCGATCCGGAGCGCTTCCGCTCCGGCGCGCTCGACGTCCTCGCCCAGCATATCCTCGCCGTGGCCTGCGCCGAGCCGTTCGAAGAAGAGGCGCTGCTCGCCGAGCTGCGCTCGGCCGCGTCTTATGCAGGGCTGAAGCAGGAAACCTTTCGCGAAGTTCTGAACTTCATCGCCACCGGCGGCTATGCGCTCAAGGCCTACGACCGCTTCCGCCGGCTGGTGCCCGAGGCCGATGGCGTCTGGCGAATCGCCAAGCCGACCATTGCCCAGCAGCACCGACTCAACGCCGGCGTGATCGTCGAGCAACCCTTGCTCACCGTCCGCTTCCGCGGCGGGCGCAAGCTCGGCACCATCGAGGAAGGCTATGCCTCGACGCTGGCGCCCGGCGATCATTTCTATTTTTCGGGCCTCAGCCTCGAGGTGGAGCAGTTCAAAGACACAGACATCATCGTCCGCGCTTCGTCGAAGCCGGCGCGGATCGTCACCTACGGCGGCCAGCGCATGTCGATGTCGACCCACCTCGCCAACCGAGTCCGCCACATGCTTGCCGACCGCAACGACTGGCGGCGTTTTCCCGACGACGTCAGCGAATGGCTGGAAGTTCAGGACCGCCGCTCGATCATCCCCGAGCCCGAGCAACTGCTGGTCGAGACCTTCGCCCACGAGAATCTCCACTACATGGTCGCCTACAGCTTCGAAGGGTGGAACGCCCACCAGTCGCTGGGCATGCTGATCACGAGGCGGATGGAGAAAGCAGGCCTGAAGCCTTTGGGCTTCGTCGCCAACGATTATGGCCTCGCCTGCTACGGGCTCGATGCGATCCGCGATCCGAAAGCTTTGTTTTCGCCCGACATCCTCGAGCGCGAGTTCGTCGAATGGGTCGAGCAATCCCATCTGCTCAAGACCGCGTTCCGCGAGGCGGCGGTGATTGGCGGGCTGGTCGAGCGCCACCACCCGGGCAAGCGCAAGACCGGCCGCCAGGTGAGCTTTTCGACCGACCTCATCTACGACGTGCTTCGCCGTTATGAGCCCGACCATCTCCTGCTCCGCGCTGCCTGGGACGACGCCCGCTCGAAGATGACCGAGCTCGGGCGGCTCGTCCGGCTGGTCGACCGCGCGTCGGCGACCATGCTGCATGTCGAGGCCGATCGGATCACTCCGATGGCGGTGCCGCTGATGGTGATCGTCGGGCGCGAATCGCTTCCGCCCGGAGTGCTCGCCGACGACAGCCTGCTGGCCGAGGCCGAAGCGTTGGCGGCCGAAGCGATGCGCGGCTGACCGTTGCCGCGGGCGGCGCGATCTGCGAGGCTTGAAGAATGGAAAAGCTCATCATCGCCGCAGCCGCGCTGCTTCTGGGCGGCTGCGTCGTCGCCTCGGCGGTGGACACGGCCGTCGACGTCGCCAAGGTCCCGGTCGCGGTCGTCTCCGCCGGGGTCGACGCGGCGACCACCAGCCAGTCCGAAGCCGACGAGAAGCGCGGCCGCGAGCTCAGGCGGATGGAAGAGCGCTGCCGCAAGGGCAAGCCGCGCCCCGGCGACACCTGCGCGGTGCCCCAGCCACGCTGACCCTGAAGTGCGATACTTCCTCGACACCGAGTTCAACGGCTTTGGCGGCGAGCTGATCTCCCTCGCGCTTGTCCCCGAGGATGGATCGGAGGAGCTCTACCTGACATTTGCGCACGAGGCCCCGACCCACCCATGGGTCGAGCGGCACGTGCTGCCCTTCCTCGACCATGTTCCCGACCATCTTCGACTGCCGCGATCGTCGCGGAGCGATGCCGCCGCGACCATTGCCATGTTCGTCGGCGCCGATTCCGATCCCGAGATCGTCGCCGACTGGCCGACCGACATCGAGCTGTTCTGCGGCCTTCTGAGCTCTGCCCCCGGGCAGATCGTGCCACTGCCGCAAATCCGGTTTCGACTGTTGACCCTGACCAATTTCAGCACCGCCGAGAATAGCGCGGTCCCGCACAACGCGCTTCACGATGCGCGAGCGCTTCGCGCCCACGTCCTGGGTCTTGAGCCGTAGCCGTCATCGCGAGCCGCGTTGGCGTGGCGATCCAGCGGAAAAAAGTGGATTGCTTCGTCGCTCCGCTCCTCGCAATGACGTGTCATGGTTCCCTTTTCGTTCGCCAGCGAAACGTTCGTCGCCTCGGCCGAAGGCGCGCTGTTATGGCCGGCGCAGGACGCGCTGCTGGTCGCTGACCTGCACCTCGAGAAAGCCAGCTGGTTCGCGGCCGGCGGCCAGTTCCTGCCGCCCTATGATTCGCATGCAACCCTCACGGAGCTGGCAGGCGTCGTCGAGCGCTGCGGCGTGGCCAGGCTCTACTGCCTCGGCGACAGCTTCCACGACCGCTTCGGCTGCGACCGGCTGCCCGCCGACGCTCGCAATCTGCTGCTCGACTTGACGTCGCGGCTCGATTGGACGTGGATCCTCGGCAATCACGACCCCGGCTTTGCCGATCATTGCGGCGGCCGGCTGATGGAGGAGGAGGTCGTCGGCGGGATCGTCCTTCGTCATGAAGCCGACCGCGGCGATCCGAGGCCGGAGGTTTCCGGCCATTTCCACCCCAAGCTTCGGCTGACCCTCAAGGGCCGCAACGTGTCGCGGCGCTGCCTTGTCGCCTCCGATCGTAAGCTGATCATGCCCGCCTTCGGCTCTCTCACCGGCGGACTCGATGCCAGTCACCCGGAAATCCTTCGCAACGTCGGCCCGGATGCGACCGCGCTGGTGCCGCTGCCCGACCGGATGCTGCGCTTTCCCTTAGCCGCCTGAGGCGAGCTCGGCGCGGATCAGCCCGCGGACGATGTTGCCGACGAAAAAGCCGCCGCGAAGGTCTTCGGGCGTCAGGTCGGCTTCGACCGCCCGGCCTTGGTCGATTAGCTGGGAGCGCAGGATCCCCGGCAGCAGGCCGCGCTCGAGCGGCGGCGTCAGGAGCCTGCCGCCGCGCTCGACGAAGACATTGGTGAAACTCCCCTCGGTCAGCCGCCCCTCGGCATCGGTGAAAACCACCTCGAAGGCGCCGCTGTCCCGCCGCGCGTCATCGTAGAAGCTCCGCGCCGTCGTCTTGTGCCGCAGCCGGTAATCGTCGGCAGAGACCGGCAGCGGGCGGACCGCAATTTTCACTGGTTCCGGCGGCGGCTCATCGAGCGGCCGAACTTCGATCGCCATCGTCCCGGTCGGCGACAGCAGCAGTCGCGCCACCGCCGGCTGCTTCTTGCCGAATGTCGCCGCCTGCAGTTCGTTGCGGGCACCGTGGCGGTCGAACACAAAGCCTAGTTCCTCGGCGGAACGGGCGAGCCTGTCGAGATGCCGGTCAAGCTCGACGATTCCGTCATGGGGATCGAGGCGCATGGTTTCGATGAGGTCGACGGACTCGGCGGCTCGGTTCACGAATTCTCCCTTGATCAGGCACTCCGCCCATTCATCGGCGGCAATGCTGTCGACGACAAGCCCCGAGCCAAGGCCGAGGCGGGCGACGCTCGACCCTTGGGCCAGCTCGAGCGTCCGGATCAGCACGTTGAAGGCGGCGTCCCCGCCGGGCTCGATCCAGCCCATCGAGCCGGTGTAGGCGCCGCGCGGCTCGCGCTCGAGCCGGCGCAGATGCTCCATCGCCGAAATCTTCGGGGCGCCGGTCACCGACCCGCAGGGGAAGATGGTGTCGAGCACGTCGATGGCGCCGAGGCCAGCGCGCAACCGGGAGCGGATCAGCGACACCATCTGGTGGACCGTCGGATAGGTCTCGACCGTGAACAGCTCGGGCACCTCGACGCTGCCCGTCTCGGAAATGCGGGCAAGGTCGTTGCGCAGAAGGTCGACGATCATCAGATTCTCGGCCCGCTGCTTGGGGTCGGCAGCGAGCGCCAGCGCCTCGTCGGCATCCTCCGCGAGATTGGGCCGCCGGGCGGCGGTGCCCTTCATCGGCCGGGCCTCGACCACGCCGTCGCGGATGGTGAAGAATTGCTCGGGCGAGCAGGACAGGATCCAGCCAACCGGGTAGCGGATCACTCCGCCCCAGCCGGCACGAGAGTTATTGCGAAGCTTCGCATAGGCCGCCAGCGGCGGCCCGATCAGCGGCACGTCGCAGCCGAAGGTCAGGTTCGCCTGATAGAAATCGCCGGCGAACAGATGCTCGCGCACCTCGGCGGCTGCAGCGAGATAGTTTTCCCGTCCGATCCTGGGCCGCGGCTGGCCTACCCAGGCGCTTCGCGGGTCTGGAAGCAGCCGTTCCAATGCCTCTTCGTCGAGCAAATCGAAACCATCGAACAGGCCGAACCACAGCAACGGGCCCGGCCCCTGCCGGACCAGCGGATTCAGCCTGGGCTCAAGCGCATAGCCTGCTTCGAAACCGAGAAAGCCGGCGGCGTGCCGCCCTCCCGCCAGCGCGGCCCGAAGCCGCTCGAGCGCGGGTCGGACCTCTTCGATCCTCCGGGCGCTAATCTCGCCCACCGGCCGCCGGTAGAGCCTGGCAGGCGCACCGTTTTTCCGCGCGTCGTCGAACAGCAGAAAGGGTTCGGCCGCATTCATCTCGGCACGGCAATTGCACGGCGCGGGGCCAGTCCGTAAACCCCGGACGATGACCTGGTCCAAACTGATCCTCGCCGCGGCTGCGTTCAGCCTCTCCGCTCCACTTCCCGCCCAGCCGATCGATCCCAGGACGATGTCCCGGATCGACCGGATCCTCAAACGCACACCGCTGATCGACGGCCACAACGACCTGCCATGGGCGCTTCGCGAGCACGGCCACAGTGTCGAGGGGCTTGAGGCCGGGACCGACCAGCGCCAGCCCTCTTTGATGACCGACATGGCCCGGCTTCGCGCCGGCCGCGTCGGCGGGCAATTCTGGTCGGTCTACATCAGCGGCACGCTGACCGGCGACGAGGCGATTCGAACGACTATCGAGCAGATCGATACGGCCCGGCGTTTGATCCAGTCCTATCCGCGACACCTCGAGCTCGCCTCCACCGCCGACGACATCGTCCGAATCCATCGGCGCGGCCGAATCGCATCGATGCTCGGCATCGAGGGCGGCCGGCAGATCGGCGGTTCGCTTCCCGCGCTTCGTCAATTCTATGATCTCGGCGTCCGCTACATGACGCTTACCCACAACCAGACGACCGAATGGGCCGACGCCGGAACCGACGAACCCGCCCATGACGGCCTGAGCGAATTCGGGATGACGGTCGTGCAGGAAATGAACCGGCTCGGCATGCTCGTCGACCTCAGCCACACGGCGCCGGCGACCATGCGCGACGCCATCGCCGCCAGCCGGGCGCCGGTGATTTTCTCGCACTCCAACGCCCACGCGCTCACCCCCCACCCGCGCAATGTGCCCGACGATATCCTGCGGCTGATGCCGGCCAGTGGCGGCGTGGTGATGGTCACCTTCGTCCCCTCATTCCTGTCGAGCGAGACCTGGGCATGGTCGCGCGAGCGCTCGGCCGAGGACGCGCGCTTGAAGGCGCTTTATCCATACAGCCGGCAGCTGGTCGCGGGCGGGCTCGAGCGCTGGGAAGCCGCTAACCCCAGGCCGGAAGTTCACGTCAGCCATGTCGCCGACCATATCGAGCATATCGCCCGGGTTGCGGGCCACGACCATGTCGGCATCGGCGGCGACCTCGACGGGATCAGCACGACGGTCGTCGGGCTGGGCAGCGCCAACGGCTATCCGCTGCTGTTCGCCGAACTGATTCGCCGCGGCTGGAGCGACTCCAACCTTGCCAAGCTGGCCGGCGGAAATATCCTCCGCGCGCTTCGCCGGGCCGAAGCTGTCGCCGCCGAGATGAAGGACGTTCAGCCCGCAATTCGATAAATGGCGGCCATCATCGCTTGCCGCGCGCCCCAGCCTTTGCTTGAAGGTCCCACCCCTTTCGCTCGGAGTTCCAATAGTGCGTTTGCTCAGCCTTGCCCTCGCGGCCGCCGTCGCTCTCGTCCCCGCCGCCTCCTGGGCGCAAATGCCCAAGCCGGCGGCGCTCACCGCCGACGGCATCCCGCCGGTGCCCGAACAGCTCGCCGCCGCCACCCGCCCCTATATGGAGTTCCGCACCGCCGGCTTCCGCGGCTGGAACGCCGCAGACCGGTCGATGCTGGTCGCGACCCGCTTTGCCAACACCGCGCAGCTGCACACCGTCGCAGCTCCGCTCGGAATGCGGCGCCAGATCAGTTTCGAGCCCGAGCCACTGGGAGGCCGCTGGTCTCCTCGCGGCGACGTGCTGCTGGTCAGCAAGGATGATGGCGGCAACGAATTCTTCCAGCTCTACACGCTGGCCGAAGGACGGCTGACCCTGCTGACCGATGGCAAGAGCCGCAACAGCTTCAACGGCTGGGACAAGGAGGGGCGGCAGATCGCCTACAGCTCCACCCGCCGCAACGGCACCGACACCGACCTCTATGTCATGGACCCGCGCAACCCGGCCTCGAACCGAATGGTTGCCGAGCTTCGCGGCGGCGGCTGGAGCATCAGCGATTTTGCCCCCGGAGGGCAGCGGGCGGCAGTGCTTGAATATGTGTCGATCACCAAGAGCAATCCGTTCCTGCTCGACATCGCCAGCGGCCGGATGACGCCGATTGGCGATCACTCCAAAGCCATTTCCTACGGCGGACTCGAATTCGCTCCGAACGGCACATTGTGGGCGACGTCGGACGAGAACAGCGACGTCTTGCGACTCGGCACGCTCGACCCGGCAACCGGCAGGTTCACTCCGGTTACCCCCCAGTCGCGATGGGAAGTAGAGAACTTTGCGATCAGCAAGGACGGCCGGACGATCGCCTACACGATGAATGAAGCGGGCAGCAGCAAGCTCTACCTGCTCGATACCCGGACGCGGCGCCCGCGCTCGGTGCCCGGTCTTCCGGTCGGCACGGTTGGCGGGCTTGAATTCGCGCCCTGGGGCACGCTGGGCTTCACCTTGACCTCGGCGAAAAGCCCGTCTGACGCCTATGCGCTCGACCCGGCGAGCCTGCGGATGACCCGCTGGACGCAAAGCGAGACCGGCGGCCTCGATCCGCAGGCGAACGTCGAGCCCGAACTGATCGAGGTTCGAAGCTTCGACGGCGAGCCGGTGTCCGGCTTCCTCTATCGTCCGGACCCGGCGCGCTTCCCCGGCCGCCGGCCACTGATCGTTAACATCCACGGCGGGCCCGAAAGCCAGTCTCGGCCGGGCTTCCTCGGCCGCAACAACTATCTGGTCAACGAGCTCGGAATCGCCATTTTCTACCCGAACGTGCGCGGCTCGTCGGGCTACGGCAAGCGGTTCGTCAGCCTCGACAACGGACCGTTCCAGCGGGAAAATTCGGTCCGCGACATCGGCGCCTTCCTTGATCGGCTCCAGGCCGACGCGGCGCTCGACCCCGCCCGCTTCGCGGTGACGGGGGGAAGCTACGGCGGCTACATGTGCTACGCCTCGTCGATCTTCTATCCGGACCGTTTCCGGGGCGCCCTGTGCAACGTCGCCATCTCCAACTTCGTCACCTTCCTCGAAAATACGCAAAGCTATCGCCGCGACCTTCGCCGGGTCGAATATGGCGACGAGCGCGATCCCGTGCAGCGCGCCAAGCTGCTCGAGATTTCGCCCCTCACCCGGATCAACGAAATCCGCCTGCCGCTGTTCGTCGTGCAGGGAGCGAACGACCCGCGCGTGCCGAAGTCGGAAGCCGACCAGATCGTCCAGGCGGTCCGCGCCAACGGCCAGGACGTCTGGTATCTCGTCGGCGAGAACGAAGGCCACGGCTTCGCCAAGAAGGAGAATCAGGATTATCAGTTCTGGACGACCCTGATGTTCTGGCAGAAGAATTTGCTCGGCCAGTGACGCAAGGCAATCCGCCCCTCCGCGCCGCAATCATCCCGGTTACTCCGCTGCAGCAGAATTGCACCCTGCTGTGGTGCACGAAGACGATGCGCGGCGCCTTCGTCGATCCGGGCGGCGATCTTCCGCGACTCAAGGCGGCGGCGACCGAGGCCGGGGTCACCATCGAGAAGATCCTGCTGACCCACGGCCATATCGATCATTGCGGGTCGGCGGGAATCCTCGCCGAGGAGCTGGGCGTGGCGATCGAAGGCCCGCACGAAGCCGACCGCTTCTGGATCGACCGGCTGGCGGAAGACGGCGCTCGCTATGCAATGCCGGGCAAATCGTTCGAGCCGGCTCGGTGGCTCGACGACGGCGATCAGGTGACGGTCGGCGAGCTCACGTTCGACGTTCGCCATTGCCCGGGCCACACTCCGGGCCATGTCGTTTTCCACCATCCGCAGTCGAACCTGGCCCTGGTCGGCGACGTGCTGTTCCAGGGCTCGATCGGCCGCTGGGACTTCCCGCTCGGCAGCCATGAACAGCTGATCGAATCGATCACCGAGAAGCTGTGGCCGATGGGCGGCGAGACGATGTTCATCCCCGGCCACGGTCCGATGTCGACCTTCGCCCATGAACGCGCCCACAATCCCCTGGTCGGCGACCGCGCCCTTGCCGCCTGAGCGCTTGCGCTCGGCTGGCGTTTCGCTATAGGGGCGCGGTTCGCGACGATCGGCCGCCGCCGCGGGGCATCCCGTTGAGAAGGGCGCGGATCGTCGCCATTTTTATTGGTCAGATTTTAAGCAGGTGCCGCAATGGCTGTTCCCAAGAGAAAAACTTCGCCTTCGAAGCGCAACATGCGGCGCAGCCACCACGCGCTCAAGCCCGCGAGCTTCCAGGAATGCTCCAACTGCGGCGAGCTCAAGCTGCCGCACAATCTGTGCCAGGCATGCGGCCATTATAACGGCCGCGAGATCGTCTCGACCGAGGCCTGAGCGGAGCGACGGGCAGGTCCGCGCGCCGATGGAGGCTCGTCCCCGCATCGCCATTGACGCAATGGGGGGCGACAGCGGGCCCGCCGTGATGGTCGCCGGCGCCGCGCGCGCCAGGCGCCGGGACCCGACCCTCGAATTTCTGTTCTTTGGCGACGAAGCCCAGGTGCAGCCCGAGATCGACCGGCATCCCCAGCTCAAGGACGCAGTCCGCGTAGCCCACACCACCGAAGCCATCGCCGCGAGCGAGAAGCCGAGCCAGGCGATTCGCCGAGCCGGCACCACTTCGATGGGCCTGTCGATCAATGCGGTGAAGAACGGCGATGCCGAAGCCGCGGTATCCGCCGGCAATACCGGCGCCTTGATGGCGATGTCGAAGCTGGCGCTTCGCACCATGGCGGGAATCGATCGCCCGGCGCTTGCCGCGCTTTTGCCGACACTCGGCGACCATGATTGCGTGATGCTCGATCTGGGCGCCAACACCGAGTGCGACGCCCAGAACCTGGTTCAGTTCACGGTCATGGGATCGGCTTATTCCCGAACCGTGCTCGGAATCAGCAAACCGCGCGTCAAATTGCTCAACATCGGCACCGAGGAGCTCAAGGGCACCGGAGAGCTCAAGGAAGCGGCGGCGCTTCTGCGCGAGGCCGATTATCTGGCGTTCCGCTTCGACGGATTCACCGAGGGCGACCAATTGTCGCGCGGGAATATCGACGTGGTCGTCACGGATGGCTTTTCCGGCAACATCGCGCTCAAGACAGCCGAAGGCACCGCCCGCTTCGTCACCGACCTTCTGCGCCGGGCATTCAAGAGTTCGCTTCGCTCGAAGGCCGGATTTGCACTGTCGCGGCCGGCGCTCAACCTGCTCAAGGTCCATCTCGACCCTAACAATCACAATGGCGCGGTCTTTCTCGGCCTCAACGGCCTGGTGGTGAAAAGCCACGGCGGCGCCAATCCGAAAGGAGTCGCCAACGCCATCGGCGTCGCCGCCCGAATGGTCCGCAACGACATCATCAACAAGATCGCCGCCGACCTCGACGAATTCCGCGCCCACGCCTTCGCCCACGAGGCCGCTCAGTGACGATCCGATCGGTCATCGCGGGTGTCGGGTCGGCGCTGCCCAGCCGCCGGGTCGATAACGAGGAGCTGGCCCAAACGGTCGACACGACCGATCAATGGATCGTCGAGCGCACCGGAATCCGCAGCCGCTACCTAGCCGGCGAGGGGGAGACGACGGCCAGCCTCGCCGCCGACGCAGCCCGCCGGGCGCTCGATCACGCCGGAGTCGATGCGAGCGAGGTCGACCTCATCGTCCTCGCCACCGCAACTCCCGACCAGACCTTCCCCTCCTCGGCGACCAAGGTCCAGGCGACGCTTGGCATAGCCGACTGCATCGCCTTCGACGTTCATGCCGTCTGCACCGGCTTCCTCTATGCGCTGACCGTCGCCGATTCGATGATCCGCGGCGGAAATGCCCGCTCGGCGCTGGTCATCGGCTCGGAAACCTTCAGCCGGATCCTCGATTGGGAAGACCGCGCCACCTGCGTATTGTTCGGCGATGGCGCCGGCGCCTTGCTTCTCCAGGCGGAGGAAGGAAGCGAGCGCGGCATCCTCGCGACCAAGCTTCACGCCGACGGCCGCCACAACGATCTCTTGTTCGTCGACGGCGGGCCGTCGACCACCGGCACCGTCGGCAAGCTGCGAATGAAGGGCCGCGAGGTCTTTCGCCACGCGGTGGTCAATCTGTCGGACGTGCTCACCGAGGTCCTGGGCGAAGCGGGCCTGACTTCGTCGGATGTTGATTGGGTCGTCCCGCACCAGGCGAATGCGCGGATTCTCGACGCGACGGCACGGAAGCTGGGCCTGGAGAGCGAAAAAGTCGTGGTCACCGTCGACCAGCATGCCAACACGTCCGCGGCGTCGGTCCCACTCGCTCTTGACGCTGCCGTCCGTGATGGACGGATCAAGCGCGGCGACCTCGTCGTGCTGGAAGCGATGGGCGGCGGATTTACTTGGGGTGCCGCGGCGCTCAGATATTGATATATCTCGGCAATCCGGCGACAAGTCGAATTGCCGACGCACGTGAAATTCGTTACGAAGTGGAAACAGCGGTGACAGGGGCGCCGCTTACTTGCGGGGAGTTTAGAACATGGCCGACCTCGGCATTGCGCGCATGACCAACGAGACGGACGCGGGCGGGACTCTGACCCGGGCCGATCTTGCCGACGTGGTCCATCGCAAGCTTGGGCTGTCGCGCGCCGAATCGGCCAGCCTGGTCGAGCGCGTGCTCCACCACATGTGCGCGTCGCTGGCCGATGGCGACAATGTGAAGATTTCCGGGTTCGGCAGCTTCATCCTGCGCGACAAGGGCGAGCGGATCGGCCGCAATCCGCGGACCGGGATCGAGGTTCCGATCGCGCCCCGCCGGGTGATGACCTTCCGCGCCAGTCAGATCATGCGCGAAAAGATCGCCAAGTAGGCGCGCGGTGGCGACCGGCGAAAAGGCACCGGGCGCTTTCAAGACGATCGGCGAACTCTCGCGGGAGCTCGGCGTCGCCCAGCACATCCTGCGTTATTGGGAAACCAAATTTCCTCAGCTTCGGCCGCTGCAGCGCGCCGGCAACCGCCGCTATTACCGGCCCGACGACGTCGATCTTACCCGCCGAATACACCGCCTGCTCAATCAGGAAGGCTATACGGTCCGCGGTGTCCAGAAGCTTCTCCGCGACAAAAGCGGCGAGCCGGAGGACGGGCCGGCGCAGTTGGACCAGCAACCGGCCTTCCAGCCCGAATCCACGCCTGGGCCTCGACAGGCCCCGTCAGTCGACGTCGACCGGCTGGTCGCGCTTCGCGATCGGCTCGCCTCCGCCTTGAACGACTGACCGCGACAGCATCTCTTCGACTCGCGCGATCGCCTGATCGAGCGGCACCCTGCTGATCCTGACACCAGCGGGGAAAGCGCTCAGCAGCCGCGAAGGCATTGCCGCCGACAGGATGACGAACACCCCGCGGTCGCTTGTCCGCCTGATCAGCCTGCCGAACGCCTGGGCAAGCCGGGCGCGCACGACCCGGTCGTCATAGGCGCTTCCGCCACCAGCCATTCGGCGCGCGGCGTGCAATACCGTCGGCCTCGGCCACGGCACCCTTTCCATCACCACCAGCCGAAGCGATTCGCCGGGAACGTCGACCCCGTCGCGAAGCGCGTCGGTGCCGAGCAGCGAGGCGCGCGGGTCGTCGCGGAAAATGTCGACCAATGTGCCGGCATCGATCGGGTCGACATGCTGGGCGAGCAACGGCAGGCCGGCCCGTGCTAGCCGGTCGGCGATCCGGGCGTGAACCGCGCGCAACCGCTGGATCGCGGTGAACAGGCCGAGCGTGCCGCCTTCCGCCGCCTCGATCAGCCGGGCATAGGCACCCGCCAGAGCCGCCGGGTCATTCTGCCTGACATCGGTGATGATCAGCACTTCGGAAGCCTGGCCATAATCGAACGGGCTTTCGGCCTCAAACCGGCCGGCCGGAAGCGCCAAATGCGCCGCTCCCGTGCGCGCCTCGGCCGAGTCCCAGCCGCCGCCGCCGCGCAGGGTTGCCGATGTCGCCAGCACTCCATCGGCCGGGCCAATCACCGCGGCTGCAAGCGGCTTTGTCGGGTCGAGCCAGCGGCGGTGGATGGCAACGTCGAGCTCGCGGCCCTCGACCCGCTCGACCGCCAGCCAGTCCACGAAATCGGGGTCCGCCTCGCCGCCGATCCGGCCGAGCAGGGCTACCCAGCCCGCCAGTGTCTCGCGCCGCCAGGTGAGGCCGTTGATCGCCCCTTCGACCCGCGCCCGCGCCTGCGCGTCGAGCCAGTCGGGAGCATCCTCGAGCACCGCCTCCAACCGCCGCGCCAGCGCCGCCAGCGGCTTGACCAGACCCTCGAGCGCCTGCATCGCCTCGGCCGAGCGCGACACCAAAGCACCGTCCGGCTCGGCAAGCTCGGTCTCGAGTCCATAGCCCGCTTCCTGCGCCTTTGACCGTGCGTAAACCGTTCCGCGCACCTCGGCGAGCAGTGCCTCGACCGGACCGAACGGAGCGCCCTCGACCAGCCGCTGGCCCCATCCGTCCGACGGTAGAGCCCGAGCCGCCTCGATGGCCGCTTCGAGCGCCCTGCCACCCTCCTCGTCATAGGAAGCGACGTCCATCAGCCGCGCGGCAAGGCCGCGCCGCCGGCCGCGCGAGCGGCCTTCCGGCCCGACGATCCAGCGGCGCATCTCGATCGCTTCCTGCCCGCCGAAGGTGATTGCGAAGGTCGAATCGGCCGCGTCGAACAAATGATGGCCTTCGTCGAACAGGATCCGGGTCGGCGCCCGCTCCCGGGCGCGAGCGGCGTTGACCATCACCAGCGCATGATTGGCGATGACCAGGTCGGCCTCCCGGCTCGCTCGTTCCGCCCGTTCGATGAAGCAGCGGCGATAATGCGGGCAGCCGGCATAGACGCATTCGCCGCGCCGGTCGGTCAGCGCGGTCGCACCCGCGCGCCGGAACAGGCTAGGAAGCCAGCCGGGCAGGTCGCCGCCGACCATGTCGCCGTCCTTGCTGTAAGCCGCCCAGCGGCCGACCAGCTGCGCAAGCACTGCCGCCCGCCCGGCGAAGGCGCCCTGAAGCGCGTCCTCGAGGTTGAGCAGGCAAAGGTAATTTTCTCGGCCCTTGCGCACGACAATCCGCCGCGCCCGTTCCTGCGGGTCGGCGAACAGCCGGGCCCCTTCCGCGTCGAGCTGGCGCTGAAGCGCCTTGGTGAAGGTCGACACCCATACCGTTCCACCCGCCGCGCTTGCCCAGAGCGAGGCCGGGGCGAGATAAGCGAGGGTCTTGCCGATCCCGGTTCCGGCTTCGGCGAGCAGCAGGTTCGGGCAATCTTTCTGCCTTTTGGGCGCGAACACCGAGGCGACGGCCGCCGCCATCGCTCTCTGCCCCCCGCGCGCTTCGGAATGGGCGCCGGTCAGCTGGTCGAGTTTGTCTTGGGCATCCGAAGGATCGATCGAGACCGCTCGCGGCGGCGGCCGGTCGGCCGACTCTTCCCATTGCGGCAGACGGGAGAAGAGCATCCGCTCGCCGCCATCGGGCCTGGCAAGCCGCGCCCCGACCAGCTGCGCCCAGCCCCAGCCCATCCGGGCGAGCGACTGGTTGGACGTCCACGCCCCTTCGCGCTCCGCCCAGTCCGGATCGCTCAGGGTGGCGAGCAGCCGCTCTGCGATCCGCTGCAGCGCCGGGGCCGATTCCGCTTCGCTCGCCGGCGGATCGAGTCCGAGCGCCCGGCTCATCCCGGCCGCGGTCGGGACGGCGAATCGCGCCGGGTGGATGAAGGCGAACAGCTCGAGCAGGTCGAGGCCCGACAGTTCGGGATAGCCGAGCCGCTGGCCGACCAGCGGGGCGTTCAATACCACGTGCGGGGTTTCCGCCGCCCGGGCGATCGCCTCGCCGCGCCCGACTTCGCGGATGCCAGCTCCCTCTGGGCCGTCCGCGGCCGCGATCCAGATGCCCGCATGGGTTGCGTGAAGCGCCGGAAGTGGCAAAGGGTCGGCCATCGCCGCACCTTGGGCCGCCGAGAACATAAGAGCAACGAATTTGACCGCCGACGATCTTCGTTCCGCCGCAATGACCAGCAAGGCCTGGCCCTATGAGGAAGCGCGCAAGCTTCTCAAGCGCTGGCCCGA
>DATLGC010000121.1:0-6433 GCA_035540655.1 Sphingomicrobium sp.
GAAGAAGATCCGGCCGAAATGGTCGCGGTCGGGGAAGACCTCGGCCTCATGACGGAGACCTCCCGGCATCGTTTTTCGAAGTTCACACCCGCCGAACGGTCGGCGATCATCGCTTATGTCAAGGCACGCGTCGAGCAGCAGCAGTAGTTTGCAAAGTCCGGACTAGCCGCTAGGCGAACGCCATGAGCGCGCCCCGCATCGACAGCAGGATCGACACACAAGGCGAAGAATATCGCCTGCGCTTCGATCACAATCGCGCGCTTGCCGAGAAGCTGCGCGCCGACGTCGCCGAGTCGGCGAAGGGGGGTCCTGAGAAGCATCGCGAACGCCATGTTTCGCGCGGCAAATTGCTTCCGCGCGAGCGCGTCGAGCGGCTGCTCGACCCCGGTTCACCCTTCCTCGAGATCGGTCAGCTCGCCGCCTGCGACATGTACGAAGGCGAAGTTCCCGGCGCGGGAATTATCGCCGGCATCGGCCGGGTGTCGGGCCGCCAGGTGATGATCGTCTGCAACGACGCGACGGTCAAAGGCGGCACCTATTTTCCGATGACGGTCAAGAAGCATCTGCGCGCGCAGGAGATCGCCGAAGCGAACCGCCTGCCGTGCATCTATCTGGTCGACAGCGGCGGCGCCAACCTGCCGCACCAGGCCGAGGTCTTCCCCGACCGCGACCATTTCGGCCGGATCTTCTTCAACCAGGCGAACATGAGCGCGCAAGGCATTGCCCAGATCGCCTGCGTCATGGGCAGCTGCACCGCCGGCGGCGCTTACGTCCCGGCGATGAGCGACGAGAGCGTCATCGTCCGCGAGCAGGGGACGATCTTCCTCGCTGGCCCGCCGCTGGTCAAGGCCGCGACCGGCGAGGAGATCAGCGCCGAGGATCTGGGCGGCGGCGATTTGCACGCGCGCAAGAGCGGCGTCGTCGACCATCTCGCCGAGAATGACGAGCATGCGCTGACCATCGTTCGCGACATCGTCAGCCACCTCGGTTCCCCGGCGGAGGCCGGGGCCCAGGTCGCGCAGCGAGAACCCCGACCTCCGCTCTTCGACGCCGAAGAACTGTATGGCATCATCCCGCGCGACGTCCGCTCGCCCTACGACGTGCGCGAGCTGATCGCCCGAATCGTCGATGCTTCCGAGCTTCACGAGTTCAAGCCGCTCTACGGCTCCACCCTGGTCTGCGGCTTCGCCCACATTTGGGGCATCCCCGTCGCCATCCTCGCCAACAACGGCGTGCTGTTTTCCGAAAGCGCGCTGAAGGGCGCCCACTTCATCGAGCTCGCCGCCCAGCGGCGAATCCCCCTGCTCTTCCTTCAGAACATCTCCGGCTTCATGGTCGGCGGGAAATATGAGGCAGAAGGCATCGCCAAGCATGGCGCCAAATTGGTCACCGCCGTTGCCACCGCGCAGGTGCCCAAGATCACCGTCCTGATCGGCGGCAGCTTCGGCGCTGGCAATTACGGAATGGCCGGCCGCGCCTATAGCCCGCGCTTCCTCTTCACCTGGCCCAACAGCCGGATCAGCGTCATGGGCGGCGAGCAGGCCGCGTCGGTGCTCGCCACCGTCCACCGCGACGCCGACAAATGGAGCGAGGAGGAGGCCGAGAAATTCAAGGCGCCGATCCGGCAGCGTTACGAGGACGAGGGCAATCCCTGGCACGCAACCGCGCGGCTGTGGGACGATGGCATCATCGATCCCGTCCAGACCCGCGACGTGCTCGGCCTCGCGTTCGCGGCGTGCCTCAACACGCCTATCCCCGAGCGGCCGTCCTTCGGCGTGTTCAGGATGTGATGGTTCGCTCTTGAGGGCTGCGGACGGTGAGCCAGTGAAATTTGCTGTCCTACAGCCTGCTGTCTGGGTTACGGGCGGCGCAATGCAAGATGGTACATTTTCGCTGGCATTGACTGGTTGCGAATGCGTCTGCCAGCCCATTCGCGCGCGGGCATGTGCGCCCACGCGCGTCACTGCGAACTTTGTGAACATTCGCGCATGCTAACCTCCCTCCTCATCGCCAACCGGGGCGAGATCGCCTGCCGGGTGATTCGCACCGCTCGGCGGCTCGGGATCCGCACGGTCGCGGTTTATTCCGACGCGGACGCCAAGGCGCTGCACGTGCGCATGGCGGACGAGGCGGTGCACATCGGGCCGTCGCCGGCACGTGAGAGCTATCTCGTCGGCAAACGGATCATCGACGCGGCCAAGGCGACCGGTGCCGCGGCGATCCACCCGGGCTACGGCTTCCTCAGCGAGAATGCCGATTTCGCTCAAGACGTGATCGACGCCGGCCTGATCTGGGTCGGGCCCAAGCCCGACAGCATCCGCGCCATGGGCCTGAAGGACGCGGCTAAGAAATTGATGGCCGAGGCGGGCGTGCCGGTGACGCCAGGCTATCTCGGCGAAGATCAGGATCCCACGCGCCTCAGACAAGAAGCCGACGCGGTCGGCTATCCGGTGCTGATCAAGGCGGTGGCGGGCGGCGGCGGCAAGGGCATGCGCAAGGTCGACGAGCCCGGCGCTTTCATGGACGCGCTCGAAAGCTGCAGGCGCGAGGCTGCGAGCGCGTTCGGCAACGACGTGGTGCTGCTGGAAAAATGGATCGAAAGCCCGCGCCACATCGAAGTGCAGGTGTTCGGCGACTCTTGCGGCAATGTCGTCCATTTGTTCGAGCGCGACTGCTCGCTTCAGCGGCGTCACCAGAAGGTGATCGAGGAAGCGCCCGCTCCGGGCATGGACGAGGCGACCCGCGAGGCGGTGTGCGGGGCCGCGGTGCGCGCGGCCAAGGCAGTGAACTACGAGAATGCCGGCACGGTCGAGTTCATCGCCGACGCGTCGGAGGGGCTTCGCGCCGACCGGATCTGGTTCATGGAAATGAACACCCGCCTCCAGGTCGAGCATCCGGTCACCGAGGAGATCACCGGCCAGGACCTGGTCGAATGGCAGCTGCGCGTCGCCTCGGGCGAACCATTGCCGAAACGGCAGGAAGAGCTGTCAATCACCGGCCACGCGATCGAAGCGCGGCTCTATGCCGAGGACCCGGGGAAGGGGTTTCTGCCGAGCGTTGGGCGGCTCGACCATTTTGACCTGGGCGAAGACGGCCGGATCGAAACCGGAGTCGAGGAAGACGATGCGATCTCGCCTTTCTACGACCCGATGATCGCCAAGCTGATCGCCCGTGGCGACGACCGCGAGGAGGCGATCGAAGAGCTTGCTGCGATCCTCGATGCGGTCGAGGTGTGGCCGGTGCGGACAAACGCCGGCTTCCTGTTCAACGCTCTCGTCCAGGAGGAATTCGGCTCCGGCGAGATCGACACGGGTTTCATCGAGCGCCACCTCGACGAACTCGTGCCCGATCCGGAGCCCGACGATACGATCTGGCGCGGCGCAGCCACGGTCGCCTTGGCGATCGAGGAGGATCGGGATCGTGTCGGCGGCTTGGCCGGATTCCGTCTCAACTCGCCGGACCGGAACGCCGTAACGCTCGGCCGCAACGGCGAATTTCGCGCTGCCTTGCCCGGCGATGGCGAGATCGCGGCATTTTCAGGTTTTCGCGACGACGAGCGGGTCGTGGTGTTCAGCGAAGGTCAGGCTCACGAGTTCGACCTGACCTCGCGCGGCAGTGCCGGCGTTCATGCCGGCGACGGCGTCATCGTCGCGCCGATGCCGGGTAAGGTGACAAGCGTCGATGTTTCACATGGGGACAATGTTGTTAAAGGGCAACGTTTGCTCACTCTTGAAGCGATGAAGATGGAGCAGGGGCTGGTCGCGCCGTTCGACGGCGTGGCGGCGGAAGTGAATGCGACCGCCGGCGCGCAGGTGGCCGAGGGGGCGGTTTTGGTGACGGTGCAGCCGGAAGGGACGCAATCGTCACCCCGGACTTGATCCGGGGTCCACCTTCCTTAATGCGCCGGATCAAGGACAAGGTGAATTCCCGCTTTCGCGGGAATGACGAGAGAGGGGTTTGGAATGCAAATTCAGGGCATTTCCGCGGTCGTGACCGGCGGCGCGTCGGGGCTCGGTGAGGCCACGGCGCGCGAGCTTGCGGCGCGCGGCGCGAAGGTCGCGGTGTTCGATCGCGATGCCGACAAGGGCGAGACCGTCGCGTCCGAAATCGGCGGCATTTTCTGCGAAGTCGACGTGACTTCCGACGACAAGGTCGCCGCCGCCTTCGCCAGGGCGCGCGAGGCGCACGATCAGGAACGCGTCCTGGTCAATTGCGCCGGAGTCGCCAATGCCGCCAAGACCGTCGGCCGCGACAAGGAGACCAAGGCACCCAAATTCTACCCGCTGATGCAGTTCGAGCTCGCCATCCAGATCAATCTGATCGGCACCTTCCGCTGCATTGCGCATTCGGCGTACGGCATGGTCGGCCTAGACCCGCTCGACGACGGCGAGCGCGGCTGCATCGTCAACACTGCTTCGGTCGCGGCCCAGGACGGGCAGATCGGCCAGGCGGCCTATTCGGCGTCGAAGGGCGGGGTGCTGGCGATGGCCCTGCCGATCGCCCGCGACCTGATGAACGACGGCGTCAGGGTCAACACCATCCTTCCCGGGGTGTTCAAGACGCCGATGGTGGCGATGATGCCGCCTAATGTGCAGGACGCGCTCGGCCAGCAGGTGCCGTTCCCCAAGCGCCTCGGCCAGCCGGAGGAATATGCCCGCCTCGCCTGCTTCATGGTCGAAAATCCGTATATGAATGCGGAAGCCGTGCGGCTCGACGGCGGCATCCGCATGGCGCCGCGGTGATATTCGTTTCGTTCGTCCCGAGCGAAGTCGAGGGAATGGCGGGATCCAGGCCATGCTGGGGGCATGGCCGATTTGCCATCTCGACTGCGCTCGATGCGAACGGACGGGGCGCGTGATCGACTATCAGATACTCCTCGACGACATTGCCCAAGCTGCCCGCGAGGCCGGGGAAGCAATCCTCAAAATCGTCCGCGCCGGCTTCGAGGTCGAGACCAAGCGCGATTCATCGCCGGTCACCGAGGCCGACCGCGCCGCCGAGCTGATCATCCTCGCGGCGCTGGCGAAAGCGGCGCCTGGCATTCCGGTGATCGCCGAGGAAGAGGTCGCCGCCGGCCGAATCCCCAACCATGGCGACACCTATTTCCTCGTCGACCCGCTCGACGGCACCAAGGAGTTCGTTCGCGGCGGCAATGACTATACGGTCAACATCGGCCTGGTCAGCGGCGGCATTCCGCGGCTCGGCGCGGTCTTTGCTCCGGCGAGCGGCCGGCTGCACACGGGACTTGTCGGCAGCGGCGCATGGGCGGAGGACGGCGAGGAGCGTCGGGCCATCCGAACCCGTGAGCGCGGCGAGCATATCGCGGCCGTCGCGTCGAAGTCGCATCTGACCCAGTCGACCGTCGACTATCTCGCCGCCGCGGTCGGCGTTTGCGATCATGTCAGCGTCGGCTCGAGCCTGAAATTCTGTATCGTCGCGGAAGGGCGAGCCGACATCTATCCGCGCCTGTCGCCGACCAGCGAATGGGACACGGCGGCGGGCCATGCGGTGCTGCTCGCCGCCGGCGGGCGGGTCGACGGACCAGACGGGTCGCCGCTGCTCTACGGCAAGCGAGCCTTCATCAACCGCGGCTTCGTCGCCACCGCCGGCTGGCAGGCGCCGCCGGTCGGGCCGTTCCTCGAGCCGTTCGCGGGTGGCGGCGATTTGCCGGCGGGAGTCTAGTCCGACGATTCCGCCATTTGAGTGCGCCACGGGAGAAATTTCATCCAGATCGGATCGAGCGCTCCCTGCTCCCTGGCCCAGCGCCCTCGGCGAAGCGCGTCGACCTCGTCGCGGGCCAGTTCGAGGCGGGCATAAAGCTCCAGCGCGTCGGGGTCATTTCCCTCGGTCACGCCCAGCCGCCAGGCCAGCTTTTGCGCCTGCTCGATCGCGGCGGCCAAATCGGCCAGCCAGCGCGCCCGTTCCGTCGCCGCCATCTCCCCGAACTTGCGATCCAACTGATCCTCCTGGTTAAGTTTCTCTTAAACAGGAACAGTTGCCACTGCGTTGAGCATCTGTCCGAAATGGACATGATTTCCTCTAACTTTCATCCACAATGCGCGTTAAGTCTGCCGATGCTCGGTAAGCATCTGCAAAGGGGATCAGCCCATGAACGCCTATCTGAGCGACCTCGAATCCAGCCGCCACGGCTTTGATCCCTCCCCAGTATTGATCGCCGGCGACGGTGAAAGCGCGCTCGCTCGCGCCGCCCGTTCGGTCGAGGCCTCCGGCATGCGGATTGCCGATCAGGTCCTTGTCGAAGCGGCGCCGGACCGGATCGAACGCCAGGCATCGGCTTCGGCGCTGTGGGTCGAGCTCGACCGCGACGGCGGCGAGCCAATGGACCGGCTCTTGTCCCTTGTGAACCGCGATGCCGCGGCCCGTTCGGCATCATCGGCGTCGATGATCAGCTCGACCGCGGAATCGTCAATTC
>DATLGC010000122.1:0-4594 GCA_035540655.1 Sphingomicrobium sp.
GCGATGGAGTGCCGGTTGCCGGCGCGGCCTCCTGCGGCGTCCCCGGCGCCGCCTGGGGCGCTGCCGCCTCGGGTGCTCTCGCCTGCGGTGCCGCGGCCGCCGCAGGTGTCATCCCGGCCGCGGCAAGGGCGATCGCCCATCCAATCAGTTTCATTTTCACCCCGACGAAAGTTCTGGGACCGGAGACACCGGGAAGTGGCCCCCTTGCAATTGCGCGGCCTTATAGGCGCGGGTTCCGGCTCTCTCAAGCGACTCTTCAGCAGGTGTTGAAGCAGGGGTTTGGCGGCCCTATTGCCGGGCTGGAAAGGCGATTTTCCGGCATGACCGAACAACAGGTTCTGGACGAGTTTCGCAAGGCGGGGGCCCTGCTCGAAGGCCATTTCATTCTTTCCTCCGGGCTTCGAAGCCCGCGATATCTGCAATGCGCCCGGGTGCTGATGGACCCGCTACGGGCGGAACGGCTGGCCCGGGCGCTTGCCGCCAAGCTTCCCGCGCAGGTTCGCGACAGCGTCGACGCGGTCGTCTCTCCGGCCATGGGCGGGGTGGTCATCGGTCATGAGATGGGCCGGGCGCTCGGGCGTCCGGCAATGTTCGTCGAACGGCCCGAAGGCCGGTTTGAGCTGCGCCGAGGGTTCGAGCTCGACCCAGGCGAGCGCGTGCTTATGGTCGAGGATGTCGTCACCACCGGCCTCTCATCGCGCGAGGCGATTGCCGCGGTCGAGGAGACGGGGGCCAAGGTCATCGCCGCAGCGGCGCTGGTGGATCGCTCTGGCGGCGAAATCGATTTTGGAGTTCCTTTCACCCCGCTCATCAAGATCGAGGTCCCAAGCTATCCCGTAGACCGGCTTCCGCCCGACCTGGCGGCGATCCCGGCTGTCAAGCCTGGGAGCCGGGCGCCGGCGTGACCAGTCCTCGGCTACGCCTTGGCGTCAACATCGACCATGTCGCGACCATCCGCAATGCGCGCGGCGGCGATCACCCCGACCCGGCGCGCGCGGCGGTTTTGGCTGCGCAGGCGGGCGCCGACGGCATTACCGCGCATCTTCGAGAGGATCGGCGACACATAACGGACGAGGACATCGACCGACTGATGGCCGAGATCGACCTGCCGCTGAACCTCGAGATGGCAGCGACCGAGGAGATGCTGGCCATTGCGCTGGCCCATCGGCCGCATGCCGCCTGCATCGTCCCCGAAAAACGCGAGGAGCGCACGACCGAAGGCGGTCTCGACGCGGCCGGCCAGCACAATCACCTCGCTTATTACGTCGACCGGCTTCGCTCGGCGAACATCCGGGTGAGCCTGTTCATCGAGGCGGACGAACGCCAGGTCGAGGCGGCGATTCGGCTTGGCGCGCCGGTGGTCGAGTTCCACACCGGTCGCTATGCCCATGTCGAAGGCGAGGAGCGGGCGGCGGAGCTCAAGCGTATCGCGGATTGCGCGGCGCTTGCGCAGAAGAACGGGATCGAACCCCACGCCGGTCACGGCCTCACCTTCGACAATGTCTCGGCCGTAGCCGCGATCCCGCATCTGGCCGAGCTCAACATCGGCCATTTTCTCATCGGCGAGGCGATCTTCACCGGGCTCGAGGAAAGCGTTCGGAGGATGCGGCGGCTGATGGACGAGGCGAGAGGATGATTATCGGAATCGGCTCCGACCTGTGCAACATCCAGCGTATCGAGCGGTCGCTCGAGCGATTCGGCGACCGTTTCGTCGAGCGCGTCTTCACCCAGGTCGAGCAAGCCAAGGCGGACTCGCGGCCATTCACGCGGGCGGGCACCCTGGCCAAGAGATTTGCAGCCAAGGAAGCCTTTTCCAAGGCGGTCGGGACCGGATTCAAGCGCGGAGTCTTCATGAAGGATATCGGCGTGGTCAACGCGGCTTCCGGAGCGCCGACGCTCGCGCTGACGGGCGGTGCCCGGGCGCGGCTTGACGCGCTGACTCCGGCGGGCCACGCGGTTGATATTCATTTGACGCTCACCGACGAATATCCATGGGCGCAGGCCTTCGTTATCCTCGCCGCCCGCAAGATGGAGCCGTGATTGAACGACAGTAATAGCAGCCTCACCGTCGAGCAGGCGCCGCCGCCGGCCAAGGGAAAAGGCCGGGAGACGAAGGGCTCCGCTCTGTGGCGCGAGGTCAAGGGCCTTTTGTGGGTGCTGCTGGCGGTGCTCCTCTTCCACAGCTTCATCGCCAAGCCCTTCTACATCCCGTCGGAATCGATGATGCCCGGCCTGCTCAAGGGCGACCGGCTGGTGGTCAGCAAATATCCTTACGGTTATTCCTTCGTCTCTCCGACCATCCCCAATCCGGCGGCGATCTTCCGATCACTGGTGCTTGGCACCGGCGAAGGATGGGGCATCACCCTGCCGCCGATGCAGGGCCGACTGTTTGGCCGGTTGCCCGAGCGAGGCGACATCGTCATCGTCACCCCGCCGGGCCAGAACGAGGACTATATCAAGCGCGTGGTCGGGCTTCCCGGCGACACGATCGAGGTCCGCGGCGGAAGGCTCGTCATCAACCGCCGGCCGGTCCGTTCCGAACGGCGCCCGCCGGCGATGGTCCCGGTGGATGCCAATGTGCCCTGCGGGTTCGAGTTCGCCGGCCACATGGTTCGCTCCCAGGATGGCGGCGCTTATTGCCGGCTGCCGCTGGTCCGCGAGACATTGCCCAATGGCGTCGGAATCGACACGGTCGACCTGGGGCCCAGCGCCGGCGATGATTTCGGGCCTCTCCAGATTCCCGAGCGCCATGTTTTCCTGATGGGCGACAACAGGGATCGCAGCGCCGACAGCCGGTTCGGGCTCGGCGCTCCCGACTTTGGCCTCGGCGGCCCGGTGCCGTGGGAGAATATTGGCGGACGCGCCGAATTCATCACTTTCTCCCTCGACGGGACGACCCAGCTGCTGAACCCGCTGAGCTGGCTGCGCGCCTTCCGCTCTGGAAGGGCGGGCCAATCGCTCCGGGCGAGCGCCGACTGACATGGCTCGCAAGCCTCGGGTCGAAGCTCATGTCGAGCACCCGGGGCCAACCGAATTTCGCGATCCGATCGTCCGGCGCGAGATGCAGCGCGCTGCCGTCTGGTTCGGCCTCGCCCTGGCCATCGCCGGAGTCATCCTTCTAGCCCATCCGCTCTTGCTCATCATCGGCGGGATGATCTTCGCCGTTTTTCTCGACGGTGGCGCGAGGATGCTCGGGCGAGTCCTGCCCATCGCCCGCGGCTGGCGACTGGCGATCGTCATTGTCCTCGGCTTCACTTTCGTCGGCTGGGTCTTCTGGTATGCCGGAACGACCTTCGCCGAGCAGGCCGGCAGGCTGCGCGAGGTGGTCGACCTGCAAATCACCCGCGCGCTCGCTTTCGCTGCTTCCGCCGGTATCATCCCGGAAGGGGGGACCGCCGCAACTCTCGGCCAGCAGCTTCTGGGTTCGGTGGGAAGGCTGACGAGCGCAGTGGGCAGCGCGATCGGCGCGGTCGCCAGCTTCATCCTGATGATCGTCATCGGCATATTCATCGCCGCCGAGCCGAGGCTTTACGACCGCGGCATCGCCTGGATGCTTCCTCTCCGCTACCGCCACAGTTTCTACGTCATTTCCGACCATGTCGGCTGGGCGCTCCGGCGGCTGCTGTTCGGGCGCCTGATCGCAATGCTGTTCGAAGGCGTCGCCACCTGGATCTTGCTGACTCTGGCCGGCGTGCCGATGGCGGCGCTGCTCGGACTGATCACCGGCCTGCTCGCGTTCATCCCGAACATCGGCGCGATCATCTCGGGCGTGTTGATGGTGTCGGTCGGATTCAGCGCCGGCCCCAATCAGGGCATCGCCGCCATCGCAATCTATTTCCTCGTCCAGAATTTCGACGCTTATGTCATCGTCCCATATATCGCCAAGCGCGCCGTCGACCTGGCGCCGGCCCTGGTCCTGGCGATGCAGCTGCTGATGGGCGCGATGTTTGGAATCCTCGGCGTGCTGTTCGCCGATCCAATCCTGGCGGCGCTCAAGGTGACCCTGGTCGAACTCAGCAAGCTGCGCGGCGGCGAGCAGTCGCCGGACCCCGGCGAGCCCGAAGACTCTACTCGGGCTGCTGCGGCTCGCCCTGGCCGGCGGGCGGTCCCTGGGGACCCATGAGCCCGGCATTGGGAACGACCTGGACCACGTGAACGTCGAATTCCAGGTCGGCGTTGGGCGGGATCGGGCTTCCCTGCGGCGGATCGGCACCATAAGCGAGACTGGCGGGGATCCGGACGACGTAGCGTCCGCCCGACTGCATTCGGGTCAGCGCCTCGGCGAAGCCGGGAATGACCTGGCCGGCGATCATCGGCGTCGGACCACGGCCTTCGCTGGTGTCGAACACGGTGCCGTCGGGCAGGCGTCCTTCATATTCGATGAAAACCCCGTCGACCGGCTGGACCGTCGGACCGCTGCCTGCCTGGACGGTTCGGAACTGGAGGCCGCTGGCCGTGGTTTCGCCGCGCATCTGGCCGGCGCCGAGCCAGGCCAGGCCGATTCCGGCGGCGATCAAAATCGCGAGAGCGAGCCACAGCCGGATGGCCGCGCCGCGGTTGGCAGGACGATGAGCAGCTTCAGCGACGGACATTG
>DATLGC010000123.1:0-2783 GCA_035540655.1 Sphingomicrobium sp.
ATCGCCGGCGCCGTCCGGCAGGGAAAGGCTGCAATCGCCGGCCGACCGGGCGAAGCTCGACGGGCTCTACGAATGCATCCTGTGCTTCTGCTGCACGACCAGCTGCCCGAGCTATTGGTGGAATAGCGACCGCTTCCTCGGTCCGGCAGTGCTTTTGCAGGCCTATCGCTGGATTGCCGACAGCCGCGACGAGATGGTCGGCGAGCGCCTCGACCAGCTCGAAGATCCCTTCCGGCTCTACCGCTGCCACACCATCATGAATTGCGCGAACGTCTGCCCGAAGGGCCTCAACCCGGCCAAGGCGATCGCCGAAACCAAGAAATTGATCGCCGAGCGCGCCGCCTGATGGAAGATGTCGGCCTGCCCAGCGGGGCAAAGCCGGACGCGGAAAATCCTGGCTGGTTCAGCTGGGGCGACTTCCCGCCGAGCAGCTTTGCCGCCGCCACCGGCCGGCTGTTGTTCAAGCCTGACGGGCCCGGCCGAGGAATCTGCCGGATGACTCCGACCGACGCCCATCTCAACATGGGCGGGTCGCTCCACGGCGGCGCCGTGATGAGCTTCATCGACATGGCCTTGTTCGCCGGCGGCCGCTGCGCCGGAATGGCGGAGGGCCATTATGTGACGCTCGATATGACCACCCATTTCCTCGGCCGGGGCTGCGCCGGGCCGCCGCTCGACGCCTATGTCGAAATGGTCCGACAGACCCCCGGACATGTTTTCCTCCAGGGCATCGTCCGGCAGGAGGGCGAGGCCTGCTACAGCTTCACCGGCACGCTCAAGCGCATCCGCGACCGGTGAGCGGCCCGGTCGGCATCGCTTATGCCGAGCTGATTGCTGCCGGCGAGCTGAGGCCCGATCCGGCCCAGGCCAAGGCGGTCGAAGCGCTCGACCGGCTGGCGGCCCAGATCGAGCGGCCCGGCGGGTTGCTCGGCCGCCTGCTCAAGCGCAAGCAGCGCTGCAGCGGCGTCTATTTGTGGGGCGGGGTGGGGCGCGGCAAGTCGATGCTGATGGACCTCGCGTTCGAGACAATTGCGGTGGAGCCGAAGCGGCGGGTGCATTTCCATGCGTTCATGCTTGAAACCCATGCCCGGCTTCGCGAGGCTCGGGCCAGGGCCGAAGGCGATCCGCTCGAGCCGGTAGCGGCTCGGATCGCCGCCGAGGCGCGGTTGCTGTGCTTCGACGAGATGCACGTCACCAACCCGGCCGACGCGATGATCCTGTCGCGCCTCTTCGACAAACTGCTCGAGCGCGGGTTGGCGGTGGTGACGACGTCGAACCGGCCACCAGGCGACCTCTACGAGGATGGACTCAACCGCGAGCTGTTCCTGCCCTTCATCGCCCTCATCGAGAAGAAGATGGAGGTCGTCCAGATCAATGGCCCGGCCGACTATCGCCTCGACCGCCTCGGCGGGGTGCCCACCTGGCACGTTCCCAATGGCCCTCGAGCGACAGAGGCCTTGTCCGACGCCTTTTTCCGTTTGACCGATTATCCGGTCGAGGACCGTGCCAAGGTGCCGAGCGAGGAGCTAGATGTCGGCGGCGGCCGCGCCTTGCACGTGCCCAAGAGCCTCAAGGGCGTCGCGGTCTTCTCGTTCAGGCGATTGTGCGGCGAGCCTCGCGGCGCCGCCGATTATCTCGCCCTCGCCCAGCGCTATCACACGGTCATCATCGTCGGCATTCCGGTGATGGGGCGCGAGATGCGCAACGAGGCCGCGCGCTTCGTCACCTTGATCGATGCGCTGTACGAACATCGCGTCAAGCTGCTCGCTTCCGCCGACGCCGAGCCCGCCGGCCTCTATCCCGAAGGCGATGGCAGCTTCGAGTTCGAGCGCACCGTCAGCCGGCTCGAGGAAATGCGCAGCGGCGAATATCTGGCCAAGGGGCACGGCATCGGCCGAACTTGACTCGGGCGAAGGGCCGTCGCACCCGAAACGACAGGGAGACGAGTTCATGCGTGCAATTCTGGCCTGTCTGTTGGGGGCCACAGCGATCGCCGGCGAGGCCCAGCCTGTCGGGGGTCCTGCCGCCGCCGGCGCCGCGCAGGCGCAGCCCGCGGTGCCCGTCGATCCTGCGCGACGCGCGGCGGAGCGCGAGCTGTTCAGGAAGATTGTCGAAATCCCGACCGTCGACGGCCGCCCGGCCGAGTTCCGCAAGCTTACCGCGCTGCTCACCGCTGAGTTCCGCAAGGCCGGAATCACCAACGTTGTCGTCAAGGATCACGACAATACCCAGACTTTGATCGCGCGCTGGGCGGCGGCAAGGCCGAGCGGCAAGAAGCCGATCCTGCTGCTCGCGCACATGGATGTCGTCGAGGCGAAGGCATCCGACTGGCAGAACCCGCCGTTCCAGTTTCGCGAACAGGAGGGCTATTACCTTGGCCGAGGGTCGGCCGATAACAAGAGCCAGCTGACGGGGATCGTCCTGGCTCTGCAGGAGCTTAGGCGTCAGGGCTTCCAGCCGAGCCGCGACATCATCGTCCTGTTTACCGGCGACGAAGAGACCCACATGCACTCGGTCCGCCGGGCGGCGAGCGAATGGCGAAGCCTGATCGACGCCGAATATGCGCTGAACTTCGATGCCGGCGGCGGCGCGGTTTACAAGGACGGCCGGGTCGAAGGCTGGTATCTGCAGATCGCCGAGAAAACCTACGCCGATTACAAGCTGGTGGCAACCAATCGCGGCGGGCACAGCTCGGTACCGCGGCCGGACAACGCAATCTACGCGCTCGCCGGCGCGCTGAAGGCGATCGAGTCTCACCGCTTCGAGCCGATGATCAACGAAGC
>DATLGC010000124.1:0-8878 GCA_035540655.1 Sphingomicrobium sp.
CACCTCGGGCCCGGTGACGAACATGTAACTGGAATCCTTCACCATGAAGATGAAGTCCGTCATCGCCGGCGAATAGACCGCGCCGCCCGCGCACGGCCCCATGATCAGCGAAATCTGCGGGATCACGCCGCTGGCGAGCACATTCCTCTGGAACACTTCGGCATAGCCGGCGAGGCTTGCGACGCCTTCCTGGATTCGCGCTCCGCCACTGTCGTTGAGGCCGATCACCGGCGCTCCGACCTTCATCGCCATGTCCATCACCTTGCAGATCTTCTGGGCGTGGCGTTCCGACAGCGATCCGCCGAACACGGTGAAGTCCTGCGCGAACACAAAGACCAGACGGCCGTTGATCGTCCCCGAACCGGTGACCACTCCGTCGCCCGGGACCTTCTGCGCCTCCATCCCGAAGTCCGAGCAATTATGCTCAACGAACATGTCATATTCTTCGAAGCTGCCGGGATCGAGCAGCACGGCGAGCCGCTCGCGCGCGGTCAGGCGGCCCTTGCCATGCTGCGCCGCGATACGCTTTTCGCCGCCGCCAAGCTTCGCCAGCTCGCGCCGTCTTTCCAGTTCCTCGATGGTCGTCGCCAAGGTCGATCTCCCTTGATCCGCGTCCTTCCACCAACGCTTCGACTGGTCAACCGCTCGACCTGGCGATTGCTGCGCTGCAGCAGGGCTCCAAAATGATTAATCTGGATCAGTGTTACGGAACCGCAACCGCGTTCGCGCCGTTCTCTTGGGTGGGATTTCAGCACAAGGGGTTACGAAAAAAATGATCACGCGCGTCGGGGTGCCTGTACAGTCTCAAGCCGAGCCCTCGGCGCCGGACCCAAATCGTCCAACCTTGCTATGCTTTTCGCACCTGCGGTGGGACTTCGTCTTTCAGCGCCCGCAGCATCTGATGAGCCGCTTCGCCGACGAAATGACGGTCGTCTACTGGGAAGAGCCGATGGACATCGGCCGCCGCGAGACGCCGTTCCTCAAGGTCCGCGAAGCGGCGGACGCGCCCGGAGTTCGGATCGTCGTTCCCCATCTTCCCGAGGGGCTGAGCGAGGAGCGCCGGGAAGAAGCGCTTCGCCGTTTGCTCGACGCTTATTCGGCGGGCCTCACCAGGCCGCTCATCGCTTGGTACTATACGCCGATGATGCTGCCCTTCTCGCGCGGCCTCGATGTCTCGGCAGTGGTCTATGATTGCATGGACGAATTGTCGAAATTCCGGTTCGCCCCCGAGCGGCTTCTCGACCTCGAGCAGGAGCTGATCGAGGCCGCCGACGTCGTCTTCACCGGCGGCTCCAGCCTCTACGAGGCGAAGAAAAACCGCCACGACAACGTCCACTGCTTTCCGTCTTCGGTCGACCGGGCCCATTTCGCCAAGGCTCGCGCCGGACGGCCCGACCCCGACGATCAGGCCGATCTGCCGCGCCCGAGGCTGGGCTTCTACGGGGTGATCGACGAAAGGTTCGACATCGAGCTTCTTCGCCAGATCGCGGACATTCGCCCCAATTGGTCGTTCGTCATGGTCGGGCCCGTGGTCAAGATTTCGGAAGACGAGTTGCCGCGCGCGGCCAACATTCATTACCTCGGATCGAAGACCTACGAGCAGCTTCCCGCTTATCTGGGCGGCTGGGACGTCGCGCTGATGCCCTTCGCGATGAACGATTCGACCCAGTTCATCTCCCCGACCAAGACCCCCGAATATCTTGCCGGCGGCCGGCCGGTGGTGTCGACGCCGGTGCGCGACGTGGTGCGCCATTACGGTCATCTGCAGGGCGTGAAGATCGCCTGCGACGCCGACGGCTTCATCGCCTGCTGCGAACGAATGCTCGATCTGTCCAGGCAGAAGGACGGCGACTGGTTGGCCGAGGCCGACCTGATGCTGTCGGCCTCGAGCTGGTCGACGACCCAGGCGAGAATGTCCGCCCTGGTTCGCGATGCGCTTGGCGAAAAGGCCGGGGAAGACAGCCAGGCGCTGCTGGTGGCGGCGGAATGAGCGGCTCGACCGGCGCCGGGAGGCGCTACGATTATCTGATCGTCGGCGCCGGTTTCGCCGGCTCGGTGATTGCCGAGCGACTGGCGAGTCAGCAGGGAGCGCGCGTGCTCCTCGTCGATCGCCGCAACCATGTCGGCGGCAATGCCTATGACGAGCCGAACGAGGCGGGCATCCTCTATCACAAATATGGCCCGCACATCTTTCACACCAACAGCAGCCAAGTGGTCGACTATCTGTCGCAATTCACCGAGTGGCGGCCGTACGAGCACCGGGTGCTGGCGAGTGTTCGCGACAGGCTGGTGCCGATCCCGATCAACCGGACGACGCTCAACAAGCTGTTCGAGCTCGATTTGAAGACCGACGAGGAAGCGGCTGAATATCTCGCCGGCCGGGCCGAGCCGGTGGAGGATATCAAGACGTCGGAGGACGTCGTCATCAACGCGGTCGGGCGCGAGCTCTATGAGCTGTTCTTCCGCGGCTACACGCGCAAGCAATGGGGCCTCGACCCGTCCGAGCTCGACAAGCAGGTTACCTCGCGGATCCCGACCCGGACCAATACCGACGACCGCTATTTCTCGGACACGTTCCAGGCAATGCCGCTGAACGGCTACACGGCGATGTTCGAGAAGATGCTCGACAATCCGCTGATCGATCGCGAGCTCGGCGTCGATTTCCGCGACATCCGCGACCAGGTCGAGGCCGATCACATCGTCTACACCGGGCCGATCGACGAATATTTCGACTTCCGCTTCGGCAAGCTGCCGTATCGGTCGCTGAAGTTCGACCACAGGACTCTCGACCAGGAGCAGTTCCAGCCGGTCGCGGTGGTCAACTACCCCTCGCCCGACGTGCCCTACACGCGCATCAGCGAATACAAGCACCTGACCGGCCAGGATCATCCGCGAACAACCGTCACTTACGAATATCCGTCGGCGGAAGGCGATCCTTACTACCCGATCCCGCGCGAGGAAAATCAGGCGCTGTTCAAGAGATACGAGGCGCTTGCCGACGCCACCGAAGGCGTCACCTTCGTCGGCCGTCTCGCCACCTACCGCTATTACAACATGGACCAGATCGTCGGCCAGGCGCTGGCGACGTTCCGGCGAATGGACGAGAAGCGCAAGCGGGAGAGGCCGCAACCAACCGCGGTCGCAGCCGAATGAGCGCGGTCCAGGCCCGCGACGAGGGTCTGGACCGCCGCTCCGCTCCGCCTCTGGAGCTATGGGGCGGGGTCGAATGCACCGTCGTTCGCATCGGCGACGAATTCCGCAACCAGCTGGTCGATACCGGCCATTGGTCGCGGTTGGACGACCTCGACGCCATGGCCGAGCTCGGGGTCAAGGCGACTCGCTATCCGATCGTCTGGGAAACGGTCGCTCCCCAGGTGCCGACCGAGCTCGACTTCTCCTGGCACGACAAAAGGCTTGAGCGGCTGCGCGAGCTCGGCATCAAGGTTATCGGCGGCCTTGTCCACCACGGCTCCGGGCCGCGCTATACCAGCCTGCTCGATCCCAAATTTCCGGAGCTGCTTGCCGATTACGCGGCCAAGGTCGCCAGGCGCTATCCGTGGATCGGTCTTTGGACTCCGGTCAACGAGCCGCTGACCACGGCGCGCTTCTCCTGCCTCTACGGCCATTGGTACCCGCACGCCCGCGACATCGAATCGATGCTGCTTGCCCTTGCTCACGAATGCCATGGCACCTTGCTCGCCATGCGCGCCATCCGCGAGGTCAATCCCGACGCAAAGCTGATGATCACCGAGGATATCGGCAAGACCTTCGCCCGCGACAGGCTCGCCTATCAGGCCGAGCATGAGAATAACCGGCGCTGGCTGAGCATCGATCTTCTGTGCGGCCGGGTCGTGCCCGGCCATCCGTTCCACAACTGGCTTTTGAAAAGCGGCGTGCCGCAGGAAATGCTCGACGCACTTTCGACCGGCGAAGGCACGCCCGACATCATCGGCGTCAACCATTATCTGACCAGCGAGCGGTTTCTCGACGAGCGAGTCGAGCGTTACCCCGACGTCGAGCCCGGCTCCAATGGAGTCGATGTCTATTGCGACCTCGAGGCGGTTCGCATGTCGCACCTCAAGCATCAGGTCGGCCCGGCCAAAAGGCTTCGCGAAGTGTGGGACCGCTACAACATCCCGCTGGTCTATTCCGAAGTCCACCACGGCTGCAGCCGAGACGAGCAGGTCCGCTGGCTGATCGACGTGTGGAAGGCGTGCGAGCAGGAGCGCAAACGGGGTGCCGACATCCGCGCGGTGACCTTGTGGTCGATGTTCGGAGCGGTCGACTGGCGCTCGCTGCTCACCCGCAAGGACGGCATCTACGATGTCGGCGCGTTCGACACCCGCTCGGCGACTCCGCGCCCGACCCTTGTTGCCAGGGCCGCTTCGGCGCTAGGCCGCGGCGAGACGTTCGAGCATCCACTGCTCGACCTGCCCGGCTGGTGGAAACGGCCCGGCCGGTGTCACGGCCGGCGGCGCTTCGACATGTTGCCGAGCGACTGCAGCAAGGCGCGCCCGATCCTGATCACAGGCGCGACCGGCACGCTCGGCCAGGCCTTTTCGAAGATCTGCGCCCACCGCGGCCTGGCCCATGTCGTGACCAGCCGCGACGAGCTCGACATTTGCGACGAGGCATCGATCGCGGCGGCGATCGAACGTTACAAGCCCTGGGCGCTGATCAACACCGCCGGCTTCGTCCGCACCTGGGAGGCGGACGAAAAGCAGGACGAATGTTTCAAGGCGAATGTCACCGGGCCGGAGCTTCTGGCGAGAGCCTGCAAGCTCCGCGGCATTCCCTTCGTCACTTTCTCCTCCGACCTGGTGTTCGACGGCCAGCTCGGCCGTTCCTATGTCGAGCCGGACCAGCCGGCCCCCGCCTGCGCTTATGGCCGAAGCAAGGCCGAGGCCGAAGCTCGGCTGATGGCGATCGATGCCGATGCCTTGGTCATCCGCACCAGCGCCTTCTTCGGGCCGTGGGACCGTTACAACTTCCTGTTCAACACCATCGAACGCTTGAAACGCGGCGAGGAAGTCGTCGCCAGCAACCGCTCGGTCATCTCGCCGACCTACGTCCCCGACCTGGTCCAGGCGACGCTCGACCTGCTGCTCGATGAGGAAGGCGGGCTGTGGCATTTGACCAACCAGGGGGCGGTCAGCTGGCATGAACTGGCCTGTGAGGCGGCCGACCTCGCAAGGCTGGACCGCGGGAAGATCACCCACACCGATGATGGCGAAGCTGCGGACACCAGCCTGACCAGCAATCGCGGCCTTCTGCTGCGTCCGCTAGATCGGGCAATCGCCGAGTTTGTCGACAGCGCCGAGACGCTCAGGCAGTCCGCCTGACACGGGTTCGAAATCCGTCAGGAACAGTTTAGCGGCCCCGACTTTCTGTCCCGATAGGAGGTCGGCAATGCGTCAGAACTGGCCCGAGCGGTTATGGCTGGTGCGCCATGGGCAAAGCCAGGGGAATGTCGCGCGCGAAGCCGCCGACGAAGCCGGCCTGCCGATGATCGACATTCACGTGCGCGACGTCGACGTGCCCTTGTCGGACCTTGGCCATCGGCAGGCCGAAGCGGCCGGTCACTGGTTCGCCGCGCTCCCCGACGATCAACGGCCTGAAATCCTTCTGTCCTCGCCCTACGTCCGCGCCAGGCAGACTGCGCAGGCGATCTGCGAGTCCCTGGCGGCGGTCGGCGGTCCCCGGCGGCTGATCGTCGACGAGCGCCTGCGCGAACGCGAATTCGGCATATTCGACCGGCTGACAACCATCGGCATCCGCGACAAATATCCCGAGGAAGCCGCGCACCGCGCAATGCTCGGCAAATTCTACCACCGACCGCCCGGCGGCGAGAGCTGGGCCGACGTCATCCTCCGGCTGCGATCGATGATGAACACCATCAACCTCCATTTTTGCGACCGGCGGGTGCTGATCGTCTGCCACCAGGTCGTCGTGCTGTGCATGCGCTACATGCTAGAAGGACTGGAAGAATCCGAGATTCTCGCGGTCGACCGGCAAGGCGACATCCTCAATTGCGGCATCTGCGCTTATGAATTCGAGCCCGATCCGAAGGGCCTTTGCGTTCCCCGGCTGGCCTTGTGGAACCAGGGCGCCCCGCTCGAAGCGGAAGGCGCTCCCAAGACCGCCGAGCCCGATGCGATGACGGGCAGCCGGTGAAGGCGGCCAAGCCGCTCACCCGTTCGGCGCTACGGCGCTTTCCGCTGCCGCCGGTGGTTGACGGCGACAAGGAGAGCAAGGGGCGAATCCTGGTCATTGCCGGCAGCCGCAACACGCCGGGCGCAGCGCTGCTCGCGGCGACCGCGGCGATGCGCGCCGGCGCCGGAAAGCTGCGCATGATCAGCGTCGAAAGCATTGCCACCGGGCTCGGCATCGCAATGCCCGAAGCGATGGTCATCGGCCTTCCCGAAACGCGCGACGGCGGATTCGCCCGCTCGGCGATCGACGAAATCAAGGCTCATGCGGCGCAAGCGACCGTGGTCGTCGCCGGGCCGGGAATGGCCCGTTCGCAGACCTGCGCGCCAATCGCCGCCGCCTTGTGCGACAGCGGCACTCAGCTGGTCCTCGACGCAGCGCTCCTGCGCAGCATCGATCCGCCCAGGCGCAAGCGGCAAGGCCCAGCCCCGGTCCTCCTCCCCCATTCCGGCGAGCTCGCCGATCTCCTCGACAAAAGCGAGGAATCGGTCGTCGCCGACCCGGTCGGTTGCGGGCGCCGGGCCGCCGATCTCTACCAGGCGCATGTGCTCGTGAAAGGCGTGGTCAGCCATGTCGTCGCCGCCGACGGAACCGCCTGGAGCTATCGCGGCGGAGCATCGGGGCTCGGCGTGTCGGGCAGCGGCGACACGCTCGCCGGGATTGTCGGCGGCCTGGCCGCCCGCGGCGCCGAGCCGTTGACCGCGCTTCTGTGGGGGGTCCTGCTCCACGGCGAGGCCGGCGAAGCGCTCAGCCGCAAGGTCGGTCCAATCGGCTTTCTCGCCCGGCAGATCCCGGACGAGATTCCCTCGCTACTGCTTGGCTGAAGTTTTTTCGGCCAGATGCCGCTCGAGCTCGTCGCCGACCAGCCTCACGACGTGGATGACGTTGGTCGACCCGACCGTCTGGAACGGGACCCCGGCAACCAGCACCAGCCGGTCGCCGCCGCTGGCGATCTTGTGGCGAAGCGCCATTCGCTTGCCCTTGGCGACCATCTCCTCGAAGCTGGTGACATCGCGCGTATGGACGGCGTGGACTCCCCAATAGAGGCCCATGCGCCGGGCGGTCGCCTGCGACGCGCTCATCGCCAGCACCGCGACCGGCGGCCGCTCGCGGGCGATCCGCCGCGCGGTCGAGCCCGAGCTGGTGTAGCAGACCATCGCCTTGGCAGAGACCGTCGTCGCGATCTGCCGGGCCGATCCGGCGATTGCGTCGGGGGTGGTCGGCTCGAGCCTGGTCTCGGTGAAATGGATTCGCGCCGGGTAGATCGGGTCGCGCTCGGCGCTCGACGCGATCCGGTCCATCATCTGCACCGCCTCGCACGGATATTGGCCGGTCGCGCTTTCCGCCGACAGCATGACCGCGTCGGCGCCGTCGTAGATCGCGGTGGCGACGTCGGTCACCTCGGCACGCGTCGGGGTCGGCGAGGTGATCATCGATTCGAGCATCTGGGTCGCGACCACCACCGGCTTGCCGAACTGGCGGGCGCTGGCGATGATCCGGTTCTGGAGCGGCGGCACTTCCTCGGGCGGAAGCTCGACCCCAAGGTCGCCGCGCGCCACCATCACCGCATCGGACAAGGCGATGATGTCGTTCAGCTGGTCGAGCGCCGCCGGCTTTTCGATCTTTGCCAGAAGCGCCGCCTTGTCGCCGATCAGCGATCGCGCCTCGGCGACGTCCTCGGGCCGCTGGACGAATGACAGGGCGATCCAGTCGGCCTTCAGCGACAGTGCGAACTCGAGGTCCTCGCGATCCTTGTCGGTCAGCGCCGGGATCGGCACGACCACGTCGGGAATGTTGACGCCCTTGTTGTCGGCCAGCCGGCCGCCGACCTGCACTTCGGTGCCGATGCTCTTGTCGCCGACGTCGAGCACCTTCAGGCGCACCTTGCCGTCGTCGATCAGCAGCCGGTCGCCGGCTCCGACCACATCGAACAATTCCGGGTGCGGCAATTGCACCCGGTCGGAATCGCCATGGGTCCGCTGCCGGTCGAGCGTGAACCTCTGCCCCTTCTCCAGATCCGCTCCGCCGCCCTTGAACCGCCCGACCCTGAGCTTGGGCCCCTGCAGGTCGAACAGGATCGTCGTCGGCCGCCGAAGCTCCTTCTCGAGCGCCCGAATCGCCTCGACAAGAGCCGCCTTCTGCTCGTGCGTGCCGTGGCTCATGTTGATCCGGAAGGCATCCGCGCCGGCCTTCATCAGCCTTCGGATCATCACCGGATCCTCGGACGCCGGGCCGAGCGTGGCGAGGATTTTCACTTTGCGCGATCGGGGCTGGAGCGGTTCGGTCACGGACCGTGCCATAGCCGCTTGATATGACGGTTCAAGCCGCTAGAGCCGCTCTTCACGCATCCAGATTGGGGATTTCAAATATGGCGGACGGTACCGTCGCGGCCGATCAGCTGCGGCTGTTCATCGAGCGGATCGAACGGCTCGAGGAGGAAAAGAAGGGGATCGCGGACGACATCCGCGACGTCTATTCGGAGGCCAAGGCCAACGGCTATGACACCAAGACGATGCGCGCCATCGTCCGCCTGCGCAGGATGGAAGCCAATGCGCGCCAGGAAGCCGACGCCTTGATGGAAACCTATCGCTCGGCCCTGGGTCTGGCGTAAGGAACCGCCGATGGCCGGCCATTCCAAATTCAAGAATATCATGCACCGCAAGGGCGC
>DATLGC010000125.1:0-4127 GCA_035540655.1 Sphingomicrobium sp.
GCGCCTCAGCGCCCGGCGGGCAGCGATCACCAGCCAAAGCGAAAGAGCGACGAGGACCCCGGCGATCACGGCCGCCACGACAGGATAGGCGATGGCGAGCGACAGCAGCCCGACCGTGGCGACGTCCTCCCCGGTCGATACGGCGACGTTCGAATAAGGCTCCGGGCTGGCGTTGACGATGGTCCTCGCACCGGCCTTTCCGGCGTGCGCGAGAAGCGCCGCTCCGCCGCCCAGCAGGACGCTGCCGACCTGCCAGGCAGGATCGCCGGGATCGACGATGGCGAGGCTGAGCAACGCGCCGCCGACCGGCCGAATGAATGCGTGGATCGAATCCCAGATAGAGTCGATCCAGGCGACCTTGTCGGCGAAGAATTCGGCGATCGCACCGGCGCCGGCGATGGCGATGATCCAGTTGTTGGCGAGCACGTCGAGCGCCGCGAGTTGCTCCGGCAGGTCGATCCAGCCGGTCTTCATCGCCAGGCCCGTCACGAACGTGACGAAATAGAGCCGCCAGCCGGCGAGCAGGCTGAGCGAGGAGGCGAGGGCGAGGATCTCGACCGCGTTCACGGGGCCAAGACTAATTACCAAAGCCGCCCGGGAACAGGGGCGAAGCGACGGGGTGACAAGGCGGCGTTCTCGCGGCAGACAGCCGCCGATGGGAGAGCTTTCCGACCTCGAGCGCCGGGCCGAGACGAGCGGAGCCGCGGCGATGGACCTTGCCGAACGCCGGCTGCTTGGGATCGACTGCGAGCCGGACCAGAAGGCCGCCTATGAACTGGTCCGGCGCGCCGCCCGGCTGGGCCATGAGGACGGGCGCCGCGCCTGGGTTTACCTCACCGCTGCGGGCATCGGCCGCAAGGCGGATCCGGACGGTGCCCGAAAGATGCTCGCCGAGCTGGCCAAGGAGGACCGCTTCGCGGCCGTGCAGCTGGGCATCCTGCAACATGTCACCTGTCGAGCGAGGCTCGCGCAAATCACGCCGACGGTCATTTCGACCGACCCTTATCTAGCGCTCTACCCGCAGCTCTTCAGTCCGGCCGAGTGCCATTATCTGGCGGTGCTCGGAACGCCCTGGCTGCACCGCTCCTCCGTCCTGGGCCTCGATGGAGAGGCTCGGTTCGACGAGGTCCGGGACGCCGAATCCTGCAGCATCCCGCACCTCGCCGAGGATCTCGTCGTTCAGGAGATCAACCGCTGCATTGCCGAGGCGACGGGGACGCGGTGGGGATGGGGCGAGCCGCTCAACATCCTCAAATATTCCCCGGGCCAGCAATATCGGCCACATCATGACGGGACGGGCTCCGACAACGTTTCGGTTCGGTTGCTGACCGCGCTGATCTGGCTCAACGATCAGTTCGAGGGCGGCGAAACCGATTTCCCCAAGATCAACATCAAGGTCCGCGGCGGTGTCGGAGACATGCTGGTGTTCCGCAACGTCACCCTCGACGGCAATTTCGACGAGCGCATGATCCATGCCGGACTGCCCGTCACGCAGGGCGTCAAATGGATGGCGAGCCGCTGGATCCGGGGCGAGAACTATCTGAAGTAGACCGGCAAAGCCGCGCGGGTCCTACAGGACCTCGAACAGCCCCGCAGCGCCCATTCCACCGCCGACGCACATGGTGACGACGACATGCCTAGCGCCGCGCCGCTTGCCTTCGATCAACGCGTGGCCGGTCAGCCGCGCCCCCGACATTCCGTACGGGTGACCGACCGAAATGGCGCCGCCGTTGACGTTGAGCCGCTCGTCGGGGATGCCGAGCTGGTCCTGGCAGTAGAGCACCTGGACGGCGAAGGCCTCATTGAGCTCCCACAGGCCGATGTCGTCCACGCCTAGGCCGAAGCGCTGGAGCAGCTTCGGAACGGCATAAACCGGGCCGATGCCCATTTCGTCTGGCTCGGTGCCGGCGACGGCCATGCCCATGTAGCGGCCGAGCGGCTCGAGCCCGCGCTTTTCGGCAAGAGCAGAGTCCATCACCACGCACACCGACGCGCCGTCGCTCAGCTGGCTGGCGTTGCCGGCGGTGATCAGCTTGCCCGGCCCGCGCACCGGCTCGAGCTTGGCGAGGCCCTCGAGCGTCGTGTCGGGCCGGTTGCCCTCGTCCCTGTCGATGGTGATGTCGCGCATCGACACTTCGCCGGTTTCCTTGTCCTTGACCGCCATCCGGGCGGTGACGGGAATGATCTCGTCGTCGAACCGGCCTTCGGCCTGGGCGGCGGCCGTGCGCTGCTGCGAGCGCAGCGCATATTCGTCGCATCGCTCGCGGCTGATCGAGTAACGCTCGCCGACCACCTCGGCGGTGTCGATCATCGGCATGTAGACGCCGTTGTGCATCGACAGCAGCTCCGGGTCCGGGCCGAGCCGCATCTCGCCAGTCTGCACCAAGCTGATCGACTCGACCCCGCCAGCGACGACGATGTCCATGCGGTCGACGATCACTTGCTTGGCGGCGGTGGCGATGGCCATCAGGCCGGACGCGCACTGGCGGTCGATCGACATTCCGGCGACCGTCACCGGAAGTCCCGCCCTGAGCGCGGCGGTTCGGCCGATGGTGGTCTGCACGCCCTGCTGCAGTGCCGCGCCCATGACGACATCGTCGACCTCGGCCGGATCGACCTTTGCCCGCTCGATCGCGGCGCGGATCGGATGGGCGGCGAGAGTCGGGGACGGAGTCGCATTGAAGGCCCCGCGATAGGCCTTGCCGATTGGGGTTCGAGCGGTCGAAACGATCACGGCGTCGCGGGGCATCGATGGTCTCCTTGGATCAGTTGCGATCGCAATACCGATGGCGTTCCACTTGTCGATTCAAACGAACAGCAAACCGAGCCACTGGGCGGTTAGCGCCGGCTTGTCCTCGCCCTCGATCTCGACGGTGACCGTATGGCGCAGGAGAATCTGCCCCGGTGCTTTCTGGTCGATGGAATCGAGCGTGAAGCGGCCGCGGATCCGCTTGCCGGAGCGAACCGGCGCGATGAAGCGCACACGGTCGAGCCCGTAGTTCACCGCCATCCTAAGCCCTTCGGGGACAAGCATCGTTTCGGCCGCCATTCGCGACAGCATCGACAATGACAGGAAGCCGTGGGCGACGGTGCCGCCGAACGGAGTCCGGGCGGCGGCCCGGGGGTCGACGTGGATGAACTGGCGGTCCTCGGTGGCGTCGGCGAAGGCGTCGATCCGGTTCTGGTCGATCGTCAACCAGCTCGATACTCCGACCTCCGTGCCGATGCGGCTGCGAATATCCTCGAGCGTGGCGGCCGGCATCAGTCCGCGCTCGGGCCGGTCTGGCGGTACGGGAGCACGAGACTGCCGTCCGGCGCGGCGGTGTAGGTGGTCTGGGTGGGGTAGGCGAACTCGATGCCGTTCGACCGGAATTCGGTCAGCAACTGGCGCATGATCGCGGAGCGGTCGGCGGCGATGCGGTCGATGTCCAGGGTAGCGTTGTCGTAAAGCAGTTCATGATCGAGGCTCGACTGGCCAAAGCCCGTCATTGCGCAGCGAAGAAACGAGCAGCCGGGGCGCGACTGGACCGCCGCCCGAGCGATCTCGGGCACGCGCTCGAGAAGCTCGGGGGAAGTCTGGTAGACGAGGCCAAAGGTCAGGGTGCTGCGCCGGCTGTGACCTTCCGCCAAATTGTGGATTTCCTGCTCGAGCAGCTTGGTGTTGGCCATCACCAGCTGCTCGCCGCCGAGCGAGCGCAGCCGCGTGGTCTTGAGGCCGATATTCTCGACGGTGCCGACGCTGGTCCCGTAACGGATGGTGTCGCCGCGGCGGAACGGCCGGTCGAACAGGATCGCAAGCGCTGCGAACAGGTCGGAAAAGATGCCCTGGGCGGCGAGGCCGATGGCAATGCCGCCGATTCCGAGGCCGGCGATCAGCGCGGTGACATTGACCCCGAGATTGTCGAGGATGACGATCAAGGCGATCGCGAACAAGGCAACGCTGATCAGCACCCGGATCACCGCGATGCCGTTGGCCAGGGTCGATTCGCCCGGTTCGTCCGCGGCCCGGCGGCTGATGGCTCCGAGGATTAGCTCGCGCGCCCAGACCGCCGCCTGGAGGGCGGCGGCGATGATGAAGAGGATGTCGACCAGCCGGCGAAACCGCGGGTGCGGCTCGGCGTAGGTGG
>DATLGC010000126.1:0-5250 GCA_035540655.1 Sphingomicrobium sp.
CGCCAAATTGACGCTGTCCGCGCCAGCAGTGTCGTTGACCATCACATTGACCGTGACCGGCGCATCCTCGACCGATTGAGTCACGACATCGTCGCGGGCCGTCGGGACGTCGTCGACGATGGCGATGGTCAGATTGGCCGAGGTGACGTCGCCGTCGCTGTCGGTCGCAACGACATTGAACACGTCGCTGGTGGTGTCGCCGCTGGTGTTGTCACTGAGCGTGTAGCTGTAGCTGTACACTCCGCCCGAGAGCGTCACCGTGAGGATGCCATGCGCGCCCGCGACCGTGCCGCCGCCGGTGACGTTGACGCCGTTGATCACCAGGCTGACGAGCGTGTCGCCGCCGGTCGAGACGGTGATGGTGCCGCTGGTCGTCTCGCTCGGGTCGCCGTTCGGCCCCGGAGCCGCGGCCTCGCCCGAGCCTTCGGACTCGCCCGGACGCGCCGGAAGCCCGGCCTCGTTGACGCTGTTGCCGCCGGCGATGGTGATCGTCGGGACCGAATCGGCGAGCAAGGTGATCGTCACCGTCGCGGTCGACACGTCGCCGTCGCCGTCGGTGATGCGGTATTGGAAGGTGACGATGCCTTCTTCGCCGGGGGCCGGCGTGTAGGTGAAGGTGCCGTTGCCGTTGTAGACGACACTTCCGCCGCCGCTAAGCGAGCCTGCCACGAACGCCACGCCCGTCGCCAGATTGACGCTGTCGGCGCCCGGAGTGTCGTTGGCGAACACGTTGACCGTGACCGGAGCGTCCTCGACCGCCTGCGTCGCGCTGTCGTTGCGCGCGGTCGGGACGTCGTCGACGATGTTGATCGTCAGGGTCGCGCTGGCGGTGTCGCCGTCGCTGTCGGTCACCGTGATCGTGAAAATGTCGGCGGTTGCGTCGCCGCTGGTATTGTCGAGCAGCTGGTAGGTGTAGCTGAACGACCCCTCCTTGCCGTTGACGTAGCCGGTGATGGTCAGGACGCCCTTGTCGGTGGTGATCACCGTTCCGACCGCGATCGGGACGCCGTTGATGCTCACCGAATGGAACCCGTCGGGCGCGGTATAGCGAATGGTGCCGCTGGTGAACTCGCTGTCGGCGGCGCTGTTCGACCCCGGCGATTCGCCCGGACGCGCCGGAAGCCCGGCTTCGTGCACCGTCGCGGTCGCGTTGGTGACGCCGGCCGGATTGTCCGGAGTCTCGATGATGATCGTCGGCTCCTGGTCGATGAACTGGCCGAGGTCTTGGAAAGTCGGCGGCGTGTAGCTGAGAGCCGTCGGCGGCAGCAGGTCGCCGAGCGGAACGCCCGGGTCGAGCGGGCCGACCGCCACCGCGAAATTGCCGCCGCTCGACAGAAGCGGGCCGGCGGCCGGCTTCGGCTCGGAGCCGATCAGCAGCGCGGCCAGGTTCGCCGCCGGGACTTCGACGTCGCCCAGCACCAGCTGCGGGATGAACACCGCGCCGTCCGGAATGATCATGGTCGAGCCGTCGGGCAGGCGAATGACGAGATCGCGCCCGGAGACGGTGATGTCGGACAGCTGCACGCCTTCGGGCAGGACGATGGCGCCGTCGGCGCCGGGAATGAGCTGCTGAAGCGCGGTCTGGCCGGTGACGTTGCGGCCGATGTCGATGGTCAGAGTCGCCGTGTCGCGCTGGCCGCTGGCATCTGCGAGCGTGTAGGTGAAGACGTCCTGGACGCCGTCGGGCGTGCTCGCGTGACGCACGTAGCTGTAATTGCCGTCGCCGGAGATGGTGAGGACGCCATACTGCCCCTGGGCCTGCAGCACTTCGCCGGCGCCGCTGGCGGCCCCGCCTGCGCCCTCGACGGCAACGACCGTACCGGGCGGGTTGGCGAGGAGGTCGGCACCCGAAGCGCCGGTGAGCGTGCCCGAGCCGCTGATCGCATTGCCGGTTGCCGGGCCCATGTCGCCCGCGGCCAGCGCGTCGAGATCGTCGCGCGCGTCGGGAGTTGCGCCTGCTGCGCTGCTGAAGCTGCCGGAAGCGTCATCGTAAGTCATAGCCAACCCTCATTCCCTGTTCGCCGCCGGCCGCAGCCGGGACGCTTTCGTCTGCGCTTGAGAAGTCCCCCCTCAACCTCGCCGGTTACCCGACAGAGTTAACAGCTGGATCTGCTTCCACGCGTGTATAACGAAAAAGACCACTGGCGCCCGGTTAATGCAAGGTCTTGCTCGCCAACCTCTGCCAGAGCAACCATTATGACCGAATCATGTTGTAAGAACAAATTGGTTAACAGCTGCGACTTATTCTTTGCTCTTAGCAGCACAATGGGCGACTTTGGATTATCTTGACCGGTATTTCCAGCGCATGACAGATGGAGCACTGTTTTTCTGGAAGTAAAATCTGACGATGTTGTTTCGTTTACCCAGCGTTAATCCTACTGGCTCCGGTTACCGAAATTCTAACATCGTTTTGCCGTCGAGGTTATTCCGTCCGGCTTCGGCACTTCGCTTGTGATTGCGATGGCTCGAAAAATCTTTGCTGCGCAGTCCCGAATCGAGACGAATGGGGTCGCTTGCGGCGGTCGGCGGCCTGACTCACGGCTCGCGACTCGGGAGATGGCCGCCCCTGTGGCCAGCGCCGCCGGTGGCGGCTAGGAGCTGCCCGACGGCCAAGTGGAGGTGAGATTGACCGCCTATATCGTCGATGCGCTTCGCACCGCCGGCGGCAGGCGCGACGGGGCGCTCAAGGACTGGCACCCGGTCGACTTGGGCGCGGCCGTGCTGGACGCGCTGGTCGGCCGCGCCGGCGTCGACCCGGCGGCGATCGACGACGTCATCGTCGGCTGCGTCAGCCAAATCGGCGAGCAGAGCTTCCACGTCGGCCGCAACATGGTGCTCGCCTCCTCGCTTCCCGACAGCGTCCCGGCGGTGACCATCGACCGCCAGTGCGGGTCATCGCAGCAGTCGATCCATTTCGCCGCCCAGGCGGTGATGAGCGGCACCCAGGACCTGGTGATCGCCGCCGGAGTCGAGAGCATGACCCGGGTGCCGATGGGCACGCCCGTCGTCCTGCCGATGCAGGCCGGGATCGGCACGGGCCCGTGGCCGCCGGCGATCCTGGAGCGCTACGGGGTCGCCGAGTTCAGCCAGTTCCGCGGCGCCGAAATGATGGCCGAAAAATACGGTCTTTCGCGCAAGGATTGCGACTCCTTCGCTTTGGAAAGCCACCGCAAGGCGGCGGCCGCGACGCAGGCCGGCGCCTTCGACCGCGAGATCGTCCCTTTGAAGGTCAACGGCGACATGCACCGCAGCGACGAGGGCATACGCTACGACGCCTCGCTCGAGGGGCTAGCCAACCTCAAGACCCTGAAGCCCGGCGGGGTGATCACCGCCGGCAACGCCAGCCAGATCTGCGACGGCGCCTCGGCATTGCTGGTCGCCAGCGAGCGCGCAGTGAAAGACCACGGCCTCAAACCTCTCGCCCGCATCGACCAGCTCATTGTCACCGCCGGCGACCCGGTGATCATGCTCGACGAGCCGATCCGCGCGACCCGCACCGCGCTCGAGCGCTCCGGGCGCTCAATCGCCGACATCGACCTTTACGAGGTCAACGAGGCGTTCGCCCCGGTGCCGCTTGCCTGGCTGCAGCAGACCGGCGCCGACCCCGGACGGCTCAACGTCCACGGCGGCGCCATCGCCCTCGGCCACCCGCTCGGAGCGTCCGGCGCCAAGCTGATGGCGACGCTCGTCCACGCGCTGCATCGCCACGGCAAGCGCTTCGGCCTCCAGGCGATGTGCGAGGGCGGCGGCATCGCCAATGTGACGATCATCGAGAGAGCATGATGGCGCGCGTCTGGGTCACGACGCGTGACGGCGAGACCCGGGAGGTCGACGCCAGGCCCGGCCGGTCGTTGATGCTCAACCTCAAAGGCGGCGGCATCGACGAGATCGCGGCAATCTGCGGCGGCTGCGCCAGCTGCGGCACCTGCCACGTCTATGTCGCCGAGGACTGGCTTTCGCGGCTGCCGCCGATCCAGCCGGAGGAGGAGACGATCCTCGCTTTTTCCGACTGGCGCCAGGCGAACAGCCGCCTGTCCTGCCAGATCAAGGTGAGCGACGATCTCGACGGCCTCACCGTCACGGTCGCGCCGGAGGATTGAGGCCACCCGCCAATCTCCCCTCCCTGGAAGGGAGGGGTAGGGGGTTGGGTGCGCGGAGCGCGTTTGCTGCTATCGGAGGGACATGGCACGCCGGAGGATTGAGGCGAAATGACAGCTTGCGCCTAACTCGTCATTCCCGCGAAAGCGGGAACCCAGTAACGCCACGTCGTGCGGCGCGAATTCGGTCCAACGGTTTACATTTTGGCGTCGAGGCGGAACGGCACGTTGTACACGGGCGTGACTTCCGACCTCGCTGGCCGCGTCTACAGGCACCGAACTGGGCAGCTCCGAGGCTTCACGCGAAAGTATGAGGTGAAAGATGCTCGTCTGGTTCGAGCAGAACTCGACGATGGAACAGGCCATACTTCGCGAAAAGCGCATCAAAAAGTGGAACAGGAGTTGGAAGTTGGAGCTGATCGAGGCCGCGAACCCCGACTGGCGCGATCTCGCCGAGGACCTTGGATTTGAGCCCTTGGACTGATCTGGGTTCCCGCTTTCGCGGGAATGACGAAAGTGGGGATGTCCCCCCTTTTCCCCCCAACAGACATTTCCCCTGTCCTACAGACTTGCTGCTGTGTCATGTTGCGGCGATGCGCATCGTCACCGGCCCGAAGCAGAGTTCGCCGGCAAGCGCGCACGCTTCGCGCGCGCCTGCGCGTACGCGCGCGCATAGGCTTGCTGCGTTCGCTGCGTTTCACGGGCGAGCCCCGGCCAGCCGCTATGGTCACGGAAATGGCGCCCTTCTGCGGGACATTAGTGAACTTAAGGCCATGAAAGCGCGGCCGTCATGAAGATCGCTTGCGTCGGCGGCGGCCCGGCCGGCCTCTATTTCGCAATCTCGATGAAGCTCCGCGATCCCGGCCACGAGATCCACGTGTTCGAGCGCAACCCGCCGGGAGTCACCTTCGGCTGGGGCGTCGTCTTTTCCGACCAGACGGTCGACAATCTCGAGCGCAACGACCCCGTCTCGGCCAAGGTCATCGCCGACGAATTCGCCCATTGGGACGACATCGACGTCCATTATCGCGGGCAGACCGTCACCTCGTCGGGCCACGGCTTCATCGGCATCGGCCGCAAGCGCCTGCTCGAAATCCTCCAGGACCGAGCCCTCGAGCTCGGCGCCCAGCTGCACTTCGAGGTCGAATGCCTG
>DATLGC010000127.1:0-7380 GCA_035540655.1 Sphingomicrobium sp.
GGGTGATTTTCTCTCCATCAACTCCTTGCAGAACGCCTTCAGCTTGGCGTCCTCTCGGCCGCCAGGGCGTGCGCGATCTTCTGGATTCAACACTTCCCGGCACTGCTTGATCTGTTCCTGTGTCACCGGTGGGGAGGCATCAGTTTGGCCACTCGCAGCTGCTCCGGCCGCCAAGAGCCCAACCGCCGCGGCTGCGGCTGCAGCGGCGACCTTCAACGCTTCGGTTGCAGAGATCAATTTCATGTTGTTGCCCCCCTCTATCTTCCCCAGGAGTACTAACCCGAACGCGGCAGTCACCAATGTACGCTGGCGAATGACCATCACAAGCGGAGCTCCAACGTCCGCTTCCCACCCTTTCCGGAAATTAGCCCGCAAATGTCCGCTTTCGACCCAGAATGGCATTTCGAAACTCCTGTCACCGTGAAACGGTCGCTGCAGATTGGACATCATCCTGACGCATGATCCGCGCGAGTTGAGGTTCGACCATCCTGGCGACCGCTTTGCGGCACCGCGTTACCTGGTCCTGCTCATATTGTTCTTTGCCCGCATAAGAATCGCAGACAGCCTCGGTGGCGTTGGCAATCCGTCGACGAAGCTGTCTGAGCCCAGCAGTCGTGTTCAAATCTAGATCCTTGAAGGAAACTCGTTCTACCGTCGCTCTGCCTTCAGCAGTGCGCCCCTGAGCGCCAGCAGGAGATGCGGCGGTAACAGCTATCAACGTCGAGATAATCAATGTCCGCATGATGCCCTCAATCTTTCAGCCGGGCGAGATTGCGCCGGTCAATTCATGAGTGCCCGTCAGTTCGTCCGATCGACAGGATTAGGACCCGATTTTGCGTCGATGGATGACCGACATTTGGCCGATTGGCGGTGACCGGAATTTGCGATGCGCGCGTCCGGTCCTCATCCGCGACGATAATCCGGGGATGTGCCGGTCTGCCGCCAGTAATCCTCAAGGCCGATGTCGCGAATCAGCGGCCCAAAGCGGGGATCAGCGCGCAGCGCCGCACTCGGCGGAACAAAGAGGAAGGCCGTAAAGCGTTGGCTTCGAGCGCCGTATGCGCCTTGCTCGGTTGTGAAGCGCTGGTCGCTCATCTTGAAGCCACGATCGAAAAAATAGGCATTAGCGACCTCAAACGCCCTGTCGAGATGCCCAACTGCCGACGCGAACATCACGGCATTCTCGGCAAAGACGAGCGCTCGTCGCGCCGCGCTTAAATACGTATCGAGCGCCTCTCCGATGTCGGCCGGGGAGCGCGTGTCGAGTGCCCGGGCTTCCAGCCGGCTAAGCTCAAAATTCCATTCGGGGATCCCAACAGGCCGGGCGTCGCGATCCTCCAAAATTGCCAGCGTAGCCTTGGCGCGGCCGGTGTAGTTGTGCAGCCGGTTGCGGACGAACCACACGGCATAATGTCGCGGCCACAACGCGAACGCGCGGTCCATCGCCCGATCAGCTTCGTCCAGCCGGCCCGCACACCACAGGTCCTGCGCTATCTGCCATTGAAGCTGAGGCGACAACGGGTCGACCGACATCGCTCGGTTAAAGTGATCCAGGGCAGCTCGGGACCGCCCAGCAGCGCTGAGGAAATGACCGTAGCTGATATTGAGCTCCCAGTGATTGGGATATCTTGCCAGCACTTGCCTGCAGGCCGCGTCGTAGGCCGCCCAGCGCTTGAAAAAAGGACGCATCGTCGCCAGCGCCGTCAACGCGTCGGCATTGTCGGGATCGAGTGCCAGCGCTTTCCTGGCGGCGGACACGCCCCGCGCCTCGACCTGCTCCCGGGCCGCCGAGCTGCTCCGCATCGCTTGCCTTTGGTACGCCAGCGCCAGCGCCCCCCACGTCTCTGCTCTTTGAGGAGCGATCTCGGTTGCCTTGCGCAGCAGGGATACCGCTGACGCAATGCGGTCGGCAGTGCCTTCCTTGAGCGATTCTCGGCTCTGATGGAGCAAGGCGCGGACCTCATTCGGCACGCCGTCGGTTCTATTGAAGAGCCAGAGGCCACCGCCAGCAATCATGACTGCCGCGCCGGCGCCAGCCAAGACTACGCGCCTATCGAATTTGGCATCCCTGGTACTCGGCTTGGCTTGCTCGCCTGGTCCTGTCTCAAAAGGCCGTGCAACTAATGGTTCTGAACCCTGTGACGTCAGGCGGTAGCCAACCTTCGTGATTGTTTCGATGCTAAACTGGCCACGTGCGATTCCCTCCGCAACGCGCCGCAATCGTGAGAGAACCCGATGGATTGCATCATCGCCGACGATGCGGCCTTGCCAGCATTGTTCGACGAGCTCGTTTCGGGTGACCACCGTGCCGTTAGCGCGCGCCAGTGCGATGAGAACCTGCATGACCCGAGGTTCGACGATGATCGTCTGACCGTCCCGGCCGATCTCACGTGTAGAGGGGTAGATATCAAGCTCGCCAATTTTAAAAGGCGGTTCGTGAGCAAGATCAACGGGCGCTTGCATACCCAGTCCTCCCGAAAGCGGGATAACATAATACATTGGTATTCGCATCGGCCGGGTAGCGAAGTGTCGGCTTTCCACCCATTGCGGACATTAGCAGCGAACGCTCGCTTTCCACCCACTGCCGACGTCATCTGCGCCCGCGCAAAAAAATCCCTGTCCTACAGACCCGGGTTTGGGTCATAGACTCGTAGATGACCACTACCCCCTTCGACTGGCACGAGTTCGAGGCGGAAGCCGCCGACCCCGCCAACCACATCCCCTGCACCCCCGTCCCGCGCCAGCGCAGTTACGGCGCGGCCCCGGCTCGGCGGCCGAAGGTCGCGGGGACGTGCCGCGACTTTTGCGACTTTCCGCGCCTCCGCTCGTGCGATGTACAGCGCGGCGATGACTCTTCGCGCCGGCGCCGGTCCCTTGCCTTTTCATCCCGGTTTCGCCATAGGCGCTGCCGATGGGGTGCGGGCTGGTCTCGCGCCCCAGTTTCATGAACGACAGCCGGAGGGGCGTCGCAACGGGCGGCGTCAGCGATCGGCCAAAAGAGAGACGAGACACATGCCGCTCTACGAGCATGTTTTCCTTGCGCGTCAGGATCTGGCCCAGGCCCAGGTCGACGCGCTTGCCGAAAACGCCACCAAGATCATCGAGGACAATGGCGGGAAGGTCGTCAAGACCGAGACCTGGGGGCTTCGCTCCCTCGCCTACCGGATCGCCAAGAACCGCAAGGCGCATTACGTCATGCTCGATCTCGACGCCCCGCCGGCGGCGCTGGCCGAGCTCGAGCGCCAGACCAACATCAACGAGGACGTCATCCGCTTCCTCACCATCCGCGTCGACGCCCATGAAAAGGGCCCGTCGGCGATGATGCGGCGAAGCGAGCGCGAGCGCGGCGATCGCGGCCCGCGCGGCGACCGCGGTGACCGGGGCGATCGCCTGCCGCGCCGCGAAGAGCAGGGAGCCGAATAATCATGGCCAGGGCATTTTTCCGCCGCCGCAAGAGCTGCCCCTTCTCGGGCAAGGAATCGCCGGCGATCGATTACAAGGACGTGCGCCTGCTTCAGGGCTTCGTCTCGGAGCGCGGCAAGATCGTTCCCAGCCGGATCACCGCCGTCTCCACCAAGAAGCAGCGCGAGCTGGCCAAGGCGATCAAGCGCGCCCGCCACCTCGGCCTTCTCCCCTACGTCGTCAAATAAGGAGGCCGGTCCAATGCAAGTCATCCTCCTCGAGCGGGTCGAGAAGCTCGGCGCGATCGGCGACGTGGTCACCGTCAAGAACGGCTTCGCCCGCAACTACCTTCTGCCCAACAAGAAGGCGCTTCGCGCCAACGAGGCCAACCGCAAGCTGTTCGAGGCCAACCGCGCCCGGATCGAATCGGACAATGAAGACAGGCGCAAGGAAGCCGAGAAATCGGCCAAGGGCGTCGACGGCAAGTCGGTCCAGCTGATCCGCCAGGCGTCCAACACCGGCCAGCTCTACGGCTCGGTGTCCGCCCGCGACATCGTCGAGGCGCTCGAATCCGAAGGCGCCAAAGTGACCAAGAGCCAGGTGGTTCTCGACCGGCCGATCAAGGCCATCGGCGTTCACGAGGTCAAGGTCGCGCTTCACCCCGAAGTGTCGGTGACGGTCAAGGTCAACGTCGCCCGTTCGCCCGAAGAGGCCGACCTCCAGGCCCAGGGAGTCGACGTCATGGCCCAGATGTTCGAGCGCGACAGTGCCGACTTCACCGAGGATTTCGATCCGAACGCCGAGCCCGGCGCCACCGCCGAGGCGTCGGCGGAGGCCGGCGATGTTCCGGCCGGCGAGGCCGGATCTGGCGGCGAGGATCAGCAGCAGGGCTGAAGCGCCGCTTCGGCTCGTCGCATCCGCCGCTTCGGCGGCGGAACGGCTGCCACGGCTTTCCGGTTACCCGTCACGAGCAAGCGGGGCGAGTGACCGGAAGGACGTGACATGAACGAGAATGAGCGCGACCAGAACGAGGCTAGCGGCCAGCAGCCCCCACTCGGGCAGCAGACCGACAATCAGCGCGCCGGCCAGGCCGGCCAGCAGCAGCAGGGCCAGCAGGGCGGCGATTTCGGCGGCGGCCAGAGCGAGCAGGGCGCCGGCAGCGAGGAGTTCGGCCAGCAAGGCGGGCAGAGCTCGACCGGCGAAGCCGGCCAGCAGGGCGGCGGAGTCGGCACGATGAGCCCCGACCGAGTGGCCGGCGGCGGCGACGGCTCGACCGGTGAAAGCGGTGGCTTTGGCGGCGGCGGTGCTGGTACCGGCGGCGGCCAGGGCGAAGGCTTCATCGGCCAGCAGGGCACCGGTTCGGACGACTATCTGCAAAAGGGCGGAAGCCCTGAAAGCGGATTTGCCGAGCAGGGTCGAGGCGCCCAGGACGAAGGCGAGGACGGCGGCAACGGCTGATCGCCTTCCTCGAAACAGCGGCGCCGCTGCTTCCCGCCGGAGAGGCGCGGCGCTTCTGTTTCAGCCGGCGAACCTGGCCATGAACGCGACAAATGGCTGAGGAATCGGCGAGGCAGTAATCCCCGTCGCGAAGTGCCGGCATCTTGCGAACGGATTGCGGCGAGAAAGTCGGCATTCTCGTGACCAAGGCCGGTCCGCTGGATCTCCAGCTCGATGCCCTTTTCTTGATCGTTTGGTCGCCATAGCAGTGGAGTGGAAGATGCGCAGCAACAGCGGCAGGGACGAAGCCCGCAACAACCTTCACGACCCGACGCTCCGGGACCGGGAGCAAAAGCCCAAGGCCGGCACGCCGTCTTCGGGCAAGCCAGCGGCGACCACCGAAATGGGCTCCGCCGCGCGAAAGTCCGGACAGAAAGGCGCGGATCGCTAACCTGTCCGGTAGTAAGCCGCGACCCGGTCGAGGGCGAATATGAGGACGAGCTTGCCGGCGCGCGCCGGCCAGCCAAGCGCGCTTTCAGCCTGGCGCATACCTTCGCCCGCGCACACCACCCGCCACAATATGTCGGCGAGGCCTGGCCCGGCGCAAGCGATCGCCTCATCGAACCGGCGCCGGGAATCGATCTGGCTTGTCGATGGATCGGGCCCAGCGGTCGAACCGCCGCGGCCGCGGGCGACTGGCGCCGAGTCCCAGTCCATCGTCACTCGCGGCGCGAGCTGGGCCCGCTCCCAGTCGGCGCGAAGCCGCTCGCCGGCATCGAACTGCGCCTGCGAGACGATTCCGCGCGAAAACAGCCAGCCGAGCGGAGATTCGGCGAGGTTTACCGTGACCGACCGCGCCGGCCGGCGACGGCGGCCGGCGGAGGGCCACGATTCCATGCCGATCGCCCGTTCCCTGAGCAGCCGCCCCTTACCGATCCCCGCCATACGCTCTCCTTTCGTTTTGGTGATTCGCATAGCTTGCCACAACGGCAAAACTGTAGGACAGAGGAAAAACCATTTGGGTTAGATTTGGGGGGTAACCGTGATTACACGCATTCGGGAAGTCCGCCGCGCTCGCGGGTTGACGCTCGAGGAGGTTGCCCGGCGCTGCGAGCCGCCGACGACGCCCCAGACCATCGGCCGGCTCGAGACCGGAACGCGCACCGTTTCGGTAGGCTGGCTCAACCGGATCGCGGCAGCGCTCGGGGTCGAGGCGAGCGACCTGGTCGATCGCGGTGATCCCTCGGAGCTGCCGGTCGCCGCCATCCTCGGCGCCTCCGGGGCGACCGCTCCGAAGCGAACCGCCATTGTCGTTCCGCCCAGGGCGGGGCCGGGCCTGATTGCTCTCACCGTGTCAGCAAGCCTCGGCGACTATCGCTCCGGCGACGAGATCTGGTGCGAGACCCTGCAGCCTGAAGACTATGGACGGGCGCTCAACCGGGACGTGCTCGTCCCCCGCCCCGCCGGCCGCTTCCTGTTCGGCCGGATGATCAACCGCGAGCCAGCGAGCGACGGATCAGGCGGCAAGCTTCAGCTGCTTCCGCCCGGAGCCGGCGGTCGCCAGCAGGTCGTTTCCGACCCGCCCTGGATCGCAATGGCGGTGAAGCTGGTTCGGAGCCTTTAGCCGCCGTATCGGTTCAGGCCGCAATGTTCTTTTTCTTCTCGAACCGCATGGGCTGCGTCGGATCGCTGCTGCTGACGATCATCGGCACCTTGCTGCTGCTGATGCTGCTCGGCTGGGTCAATTTCGGCTGACCCGCTTGACTGCAGTGGCGGCGATCACCAGTGCGGGGACGCCGGGCGGTTAGCTCAGTTGGTAGAGCATCTCGTTTACACCGAGAGGGTCGGCGGTTCGAGCCCGTCACCGCCCACCATTACCATCCAAGGCTCGCTCCCCCCCGGCCTGCCGACGCCGACAGGTTCAAATCGCGACGACGCTGCCGACCTCGGCAAAATAGCGACGAAGCGCGATGCTGGTCTCAGGAGCCAATTCGACAAAGACGCGGCGCCCGTCATGAGGGTCGGCGCGACGAATGAACAACCCTTGGCTGGTCATGCTCTTCAGCCAGCGGAGCGCGGTCGTCGCCGGCACCGCCGCTGCAATGCAGAGGCTGGAAACCGGCACACGCAGCTGGGCGATCTCGGCCTGAAGCAGGTCGAGCAACATGTCCCAGGCGGGATCGGCGAACAGCCCTTCGGAAAAATAGCGCGAGCGAAGCCGCCGGGCGCGGATCACCGAGCGCACGGTCTCGGCCGAAACTTCGGGTACGTTGGGCGGAGGCGCCTCGACCGGGCGGATGGCGGCGCCGGGTCCCGCCGACAGGCGGGCAAGGGTCGAGGCGATGCGGCTGACTTCGTCGCTCAACTGCCTGAGCCTGGCCGCATTCTTGTCGGCGGCAGCATCCGCGACCCGAAGCGGATCGGATCGGCTGGCGATCGCAACGGCCAGCGCCGCGGCCCGTTCGGCATCATCGGCGTCGATGATCAGCTCGACCGCGGAATCGTCAATTCGGGCAGCGAGCGCATCGAGCATCTCGGAGC
>DATLGC010000128.1:0-2365 GCA_035540655.1 Sphingomicrobium sp.
GGATCATTGAGGACGAGGCGGCAGTCCGCATCAGGCCGGTGCCATCGCAATGCGGGCAGGCCCGGGTCGAAGCCTCGAGCACTCCGGTGCGGAGCCGCTGGCGGCTCATCTCCATCAGCCCGAAGCTCGAGATCCGGCCGACCTGGATCCGGGCGCGGTCGTTCCTCAGCGCTTCCTTCATTGCCTTCTCGACCTTCCGGACGTGGCTCGACTGCTCCATGTCGATGAAATCGATGACGATCAGCCCGGCCATGTCGCGCAGTCGGAGCTGGCGGGCAATCTCGGCCGCCGCCTCGAGGTTGGTGGCGAAGGCGGTCTGCTCGATATTGTGCTCGCGGGTCGAGCGGCCGGAATTGATGTCGATCGACACCAGCGCCTCGGTCGGGTTGATGACGAGGTATCCGCCCGATTTCAGCTGGACGACCGGCTGGTACATGGCCGACAGCTGGTCCTCGACCCCATGCCGCTGGAACAGGGGCGTGGTCTCCGAGTGGAGCTGCACACGCCGGACGTGGCTGGGCATCAGCAGCTTCATGAACCCGCGGGCGGCCTTGTAGCCTTCCTCGCCCTCGACGATCACTTCGTCGATTTCGCGGTGGTAGAGATCGCGTATCGCACGCTTGATGAGGTCGCTGTCGCGGTAGATGAGCGCAGGAGCGGTGCTTTTCAGGGTGTTCTCGCGAATCTCGTCCCACAGCCGAGCGAGATAGTCGAAGTCGCGCTTGATCTCGGTCTTGGTCCGCGACAGCCCGGCGGTGCGCACGATCAGCCCCATGGTCGATGGCAGCTTGAGGTCCGACATGATCGACTTCAGCCGCTTGCGGTCGGCGCCGTTGGAGATTTTCCGGCTGATCCCGCCGCCATGGCTCGTGTTGGGCATCAGCACGCAATAGCGGCCGGCGAGGCTGAGATAGGTGGTCAGCGCCGCTCCCTTGTTGCCGCGCTCTTCCTTGACGACCTGGACGAGAAGGACCTGGCGGCGCTGGATGACGTCCTGGATCTTGTAGCGCCGGCGGAGGGCCTGGCGCTTCTTGCGCAGCTCGTTGGCGGCGCTTTCGTCGACCGGCGAGCGGCTCGAGCCGGTGCCCGTCTCCTCGGTGTCGTCGCCGTCGCTGCCATTCTCATTGCCATCGGCCTCGCCGCCCGCGTCGGAATCGCCGTTCTCGGCGAAGGACTCATCGTCCCCGGCATAGGAATCACGGTCGCCTTCGGCCGTGTCTGCGGCATCGTCCGCGTCGAGCTCGGCGGAGCGCAGCCGCTCCTCCTCGGCGGCATGCTCGGCCTCCTCGCGAAGCAAGGCGTCGCGGTCGGCCTTGGGGATCTGATAATAATCCGGATGGATCTCCGAAAAGGCGAGGAAGCCGTGGCGGTTGCCGCCGTAATCGATGAACGCCGCCTGCAGCGACGGCTCGACCCGGGTCACCTTGGCGAGATAGATATTTCCCTTGAGCTGCTTGTGCTCGGCGGATTCGAAGTCAAACTCCTCGATCCGGTTGCCCTTGACGACGGCGACCCGGGTTTCCTCCGGGTGGCGCGCATCGATCAGCATGCGCATGGTCATTGAATTGTCTCCAGGCGCGCCGGGGGCCCCGTGGGGCCCCGGTGCGCGCATAAGCTGTGGCCAGCCCCGCCGGATAAGCGGACAGGGTGGCGAATTTTACGTGAAATGCCTCTGCTGCACGCGCCATCCCGGCAAGCGGCTCGGGAACCACGCCCCGTTGCTCACTGGCGAGCGGACGGAGGGCGTCTTGTGGCGTCATGCAGCGTCAACCTGTGAGAGTTGCGGACCAGAGGAGCCGCAACGCTACCGCTCGGCCTGGTGGCCTGCGGAATAAACCCGGTTAGCATCCGGGGGAAGCAGCCGCAACCGCGCAAGGCCAAATCGGTGAAGGTCATGATAAGTGGCCGTTAACCATATTGCCGTGATACAAGGCACTCGTCGACAGAGCGGAAGGCCAATGACGACCGGACCCAAGGCAAGACGATCGCTCGTCGGGCTCGCGCTGGCTGCCAGCGTCGGGGCCGTGGCGCTGATCGCCTTCAGCCCGGTTGAGGTCGGCGCGGCCTCTTCGGCCGGGCGCGAGCGGGCGCTGGTCGGCGAGGCCCGGCGCGGCAGCGTCACCGTCCAGCTCGCACCGGCAGTCGAGGACGTCGCCGTCAGCGGCAGGGCCGGACGACCGGTCATCGTCATCGACCCGGGCCATGGCGGCCGCGATCCCGGAGCTACGGCGGTTTCCGGCACGGTTAATGAAAAGCAGCTGACCCTGGCACTGGCGCGAGAGCTTCGCGACTTGCTGGTCGAGCGCGGCCGGGTGCGCGTCGCGCTAACCCGGGACGATGACCGTACCCTGTCGCTGGAGCAACG
>DATLGC010000129.1:0-12442 GCA_035540655.1 Sphingomicrobium sp.
GCTTAAACCGGCCCTCGGCCTCCAGATTGACCTTCGCGTAATTGCGGCACGCGTCGGCAACCGTCTCGGCAGCGTCGCGCATATGGCCACCCGATTCGACCGTTGAAGCAAATTCTTCAGCCTCGCGCTTGGCGATCGCGAAGCGTTCGCTCGGCGTTCTGTCGCCAAAGTCGCCGAGCGACTTCAGCCGGTACTTGCGTGAGTTTTCATCATAGGCGCGGGCGATCCAGGTTCCGGCCCCCTCGCGAGTCGATGGCCGATAACCGAGGAAGCGACCCGCTTGCAGCCGTTGCCAGTACGGCTCTCGCCGGCTCTTCAACGCCTCTCGGTCCTTTACCTTGCTGAGGTCCGTCATCTTCAGCTCCCGTTTCCGTACTTTTCCGTACGCGCCCAATGCCTCTGCCCTCGAAACGCGATTAGGCAGAGCTCACTGTACGGAAAAAATACGGAATTTCTAGGGGGTTCAAGAAGGTTCTTGGACGTGAAGCAGCGAATAGCCTAAGAGAGAAAAACGCTCAAATCCGCCATCCGACAAGCGCCCTCCGAAGGCAGAGGTCAGAGGTTCGAATCCTCTTGGGTGCGCCAATCCTCCTCGTTCCCAAGCTGTCGATCGCCCGCTAAGACCGCGCGATGAACTTCACGCAGCTTTTCGGGGCCGAAGATTTCAACGTCTTGCCGCATCTCGCGGCGCTCGGCACCGCTTATGCCCTCGCCTTCCCGATCGGCTGGAACCGCGAGCTCCATGAACGCAGCGCCGGGCTTCGCACCTTTCCGCTGGTCGCGGTCGCTTCGTGCGGGTTCATCCAGGCATCGGAGGCGCTGGTCGCCGGCAATCCCGAGGCCATGGCCCGGATCGTCGAGGGGGTGATCACCGGCATGGGTTTCATCGGCGGCGGCGCGATCCTTCGAATGAAGGATTCGGTGCGCGGCACGGCGACCGCCGCGAGCCTGTGGGCAACCGGCGCGATCGGCGTGTCGGTCGGGCTCGGCAGCTACGATGTCGCGGTCATGCTGACGGTCGCGATGGTCGTCACTTTGTGGCTGCTTTCGCCACTCAAACGGCTTGGCCGGGCGGAAGAGGAAGAGGACGCCCGAGTCGAGGCCGATTGATCGGGAAACGGGCCGCTCTGTCCGCCGGAACCGGGCGGTGCGCGCTCCGTTAGTCGCTGGCACATGGACCAGCTGCTTTCCCCGCCGTCGGAATTCGACGCGTCCGCGCCGGCGGAAGCCTTCTATTCCGACTGCGTGAGGACCATGGCCGAATCGGGCATCCCGTTCCTCTTGTCGGGCACCTATGCGCTGGCCTGCTACACCGGGATCACTCGGCCGACCAAGGATGTCGACGTGTTCGCCACCGCCGGCGACAGCCTTCGAATGCTGTCTTATTTCAAGCAGCTAGGCTACGATGTCCAGATCGTCGACGAGCGCTGGCTGGCGAGGATCGTCAAGGGCGAGCTGTTCGTCGACATCATCTTCAACATGCCGACCGCATCGGTCCACGTCACCGAGCGCTGGTTCGAGAACGCGCCCAGGGCATGCATTTTCGAGACCGACGTCAGCCTTGTCCCGCCGACCGAATTCGTCTGGTCGAAAATCTTCATTCAGGACCGCTATCGCTACGACGGGGCCGACGTCGCCCACATGATCCTCAAGCGCCACTCGGAGATCGACTGGCGAAGGCTCCTGTCGCACATGGAGCTTTACTGGGAGGTGCTGCTGATCGCGCTCCTCAACTTCCGCTTCATCTACCCGAGCGAGCGCGACCTGGTCCCGCGCTGGCTGCTCGACGAATTGCTCGAGCGCCTGCGGACCCAGCTGGACATGCCTCAGCCGGACATGAAGGTGTGCCGCGGCCGGATCTTCAGCCCACGCGACTATCAGATCGACGTCAATGGCTGGGGCTTTTCCGAAGCCGTCGGCAATCTCGAAGAAAATTATGACGAAAAACACTGAGGCGGGAATGACGGTCGCGGCGATCGGCGACCTGCACGTAACCGAAGACAATGTCGCTCCCTATCGCGAGCTGTTTGTCGAGATCGCCGGGGAGGCCGATGTGCTTCTCCTTTGCGGCGACCTCACCAATTTCGGCAAGACCAGCGAGGCCGAAATCCTCGCCGAGGACATTCGCGCCTGCGAAATCCCGGTTCTGGGAGTGCTCGGCAACCACGATTACGAATGCGGCCAGCCCGAGGAGGTGGCGAGAATCCTGCACGATGCCGGAATGACCGTGCTCGACGAGCAGGCGGTGGAAATAGGCGGCGTCGGCTTCGCCGGGGTCAAGGGCTTCATCGGCGGCTATGGCCGGGGCGAGCTCGCCCCCTTCGGCGAGCCCGAGATCAAGGCATTTGTCGACATCGCCCTGAACGAGGCGCGCAAGCTCGAAAATGCGCTTCGCTCGCTGCGCACCGATCGTTCGGTGGCGGTTCTTCATTATTCGCCGGTCGCCGACACGCTCCAGGGCGAGCCGATCGAGATTTTTCAATATCTCGGATCGGCCCGACTGGCTGACGCGATCGATCGTTTCGACAATGTCAAAGCGGTCGTTCACGGCCACGCGCATCACGGCAGCTACGAAGGCAGGACGATGCGCGGGACGCCCGTTTACAATTGCGCGCAATTCGTGCTCCGCGAGAAGTTCGGGCGGCCCTACACTCTGCTGGAAATCTGATTACAAAGCGGCGATGAGCTCCGCCGCCAGCCCGACCGTGTCGCTCGGCGAGGCCAGCCGAACCTGGGCCCGGATCGCGTTGCTGTCGTTCGGCGGGCCGGCTGCCCAGATCGGGCTGATGCACCGCATCCTCGTCGACGAAAAGAAATGGATCGACGAACAGCGTTTCCTGCACGGGCTCAACTTCACCACGCTCCTGCCCGGCCCCGAGGCGCAGCAGCTGGCGACCTACATCGGCTGGATGATGCACGGCGTCCGCGGCGGCCTGGTCGCCGGCCTGCTGTTCATCGCCCCCGGAATCGCCGCGATCATGGCGCTGAGCTGGGCCTATGTGCTCTACGGGGATGTCGGCGCGGTCGAAGGCCTGTTGTTCGGGCTCAAGGCGGCGGTGCTGGCGATCGTTGTCCAAGCGCTTTGGCGCCTCGCGTCGCGAGCGTTGCGATTTTCCTGGCAGCGATGGGTGGCGCTGGCCGCCTTCCTGGTCATCGCCTTCACTTTCGTCCCTTTCCCCGTCGTCGTGGCCGCGTCGGGCGTGGCGGGCTGGTGGTTGAGCCGCGGCGCGGCGCGGCCGGCCGCCCACGACCAAACCCCGGAGCCCGCCGGACCATCGCTTTTTCGACGGCTCCTGCCCTGGCTGCTTGTCTGGGTCGGGCCGCTGATCCTGTTGGTGGCGCTGCTTGGACCGCAACATGTGATGACCCAGGTCGCCGGCTTCTTTTCGATCGCTGCACTGGTCACGTTCGGGGGCGCCTATGCCGTGCTTGCCTTTGTCGCCGAGCAGGCCGTCGAACGGTTCGGCTGGCTTCAGCCGGGCGAGATGATCGACGGCCTCGGAATGGCGGAAACCACCCCGGGCCCGCTGATCATGGTCCTGCAATTCGTCGGTTTCCTTGCCGCCTATCGCGACCCGGGAATGCTGAACCCGCTGCTTGCCGGGACCATCGGCGGGCTGATCGCCACCTTCGTGACCTTTGCGCCATGCTTCCTGTGGATCTTTGCCGCAGCGCCTTATGTCGAACGGCTTCGCGGCAATGCCCGCCTCTCCGGGGCGCTCGCCGGAATCCTCGCGGCGGCCGTAGGAGTGATCGCAAGCCTCGCTCTGTGGTTCGGCATCCACGCGCTGTTCGCGCAAAGCACCGAGGTCGCCGCCGGTCCGCTTCACTTTGACCTGCCCGTGCTCGAGTCGCTCGATCCCTGGGCAGTGCTGCTTGCGCTGCTTGCTGCTTTTGCGCTGTTCCGACTGAAGTTGGGAATTGCGACGACAGTGCTCATCGCCGCCGCCGCCGGAATCGGCTTTCGCCTGCTCGGCGGCGGCTAGGCCTCTTTTTCCCCCGGCAGCGGAGTGGGCGTGTCGAGGGCTTCCTGCACGTAAAGCCGCTTGACCAGGACATAGGTGACGACCGTCAGCGGCGCCGCGAAGATGATGCCGATGATCCCGAACAGCATTCCAAAGCCGATCAGCGAGAAGAGCAGCACCGCGGCTGGAACATGGACCGCCCACTGCTGAATGAGCGGATAGACGACATTGCCCTCGAGTTGCTGGACGAGGAGGTAGAGGCCGATCACCCACAGCGCCATTTCCGGACCGATCAACAGCGCGATGAGAACCGCCGGGATGGCGGCGAGGATCGGTCCGGCGAAGGGAATGAATTCCAGCGTGAAGGCGATGAGCGCCAGCGCCAGCGCCGAAGGCATGCCCAGCAGCCACAGGCCGATGCCGGTCAGCGTGCCGACCACGGTCATCGAGATGAGCTGCGCCTTGAGCCACATTCGAAGCGCGCGCTCGCTATGGCCCATCGCATCGGCGACCAGCGCGCGCTTCGTCGGCGGAATCAGCTTGATCGCCCCGCTTCGGTAAAAACGCGGCTGCGAGGCGAGGAAGATGCCGCCGAAGATGATGACCAAAGTGTCGGCGATCCCGCCGGTGATCATCATCGCCATTCGGCCCGCGGTCGACAGCACTCCGCCGGACCCGCCGGCGACCCAGCTTTCGAGCTGCTCGCCAAAGCCCATGTCTCCGATTCGGCGCTCGAACGACTCCCATGCGTCGGGCAGGGTCGTTCCGAGCGTCTGGAACTGCGCGCCGATCTGCGATCCGAACAGGAATCCGACCCCGCCGAGGATCGCCAGGACGATTGCGACCGCGAGGGCCACCGAAACGCCTTCGGGAACGTGGGTCCAGCGACGGATGGGGTCGGCGAGGGCGCGGAAGATGGTCGCGATAACCACCGCGCCGAACAACATCAGCACCAGTCCGCGCAGGTGCCAGACGAGGTAGACGAAGGCAGCCAGGGCGAGCGCGATCAGCACTCGCCGGATGAAGATTCTGTCGCTGCCCTGCTCTTTTCCCTCAGCAGCCATCGTCGCTCCGCGCCTGTCTCACCCTACAAGCGCTCGGCGACGGCCACTGTTCCGCGAAGCCAACGAGTTGATCAGGCGATGGCTTCCTCGCGCACCTTTTCGACCTTCGACTTGGCCATCTCGGGCTTCAGCACGATCTTGGTGTAGCTGTTCTGGTCGCTGTGCCAGTGCTTGTACATCTGCGGCCCGTCCTCGATCGAGGCGCGGTGCGAGATGAGGAAGGTCGTGTCGAGCTTGCCCTGCTCGATCATCTCGAGCAGCGGCCTGGTGTAGCGCTGCATATGGGTCTGGCCGGTCTTCAGGGTCAGGCCCTTCTGCATGAAGGCCCCTACCGGGAACTTGTCGGCGAAGCCCCCATAGACGCCCGGAACCGATACCCTGCCGCCCTTGCGGCAGGCCAGGATCACCTGCCGGAAGACGTGCGCCCGGTCGGTGGTCAGGAAAGCGTGGGCCTTCAGTGTATCGGCGATATTGTCGATCGACAGGCCGTGCGCCTCCATTCCGACCGCGTCGATGCACGCGTCGGGACCGATCCCGCCGGTCATTTCGGCCAGCGCCTCGGACACGTTGACCTCGCGATAGTCGAGGATCTCGGCTCCGAACTTCTTCGCCAGCTCGAGCCGCTGCGGATAATGGTCGATGGCGATGACCCGGTGGGCGCCCATGACGAACGCCGACTGGACGGCGAACAACCCGACCGGCCCGCAGCCCCAGACCGCGACCGTGTCGCCAGGCTCGATGTCGCAATTCTCCGCCGCCATCCAGCCCGTGGGCAATATGTCGGTGAGGAACAGCACCTGCTCGTCCTCGAGATGGTCGGGGACGGGAAGCGGACCGACGTCGGAATAGGGCACGCGGACATATTCCGCCTGGCCCCCGGCATAGCCGCCGGTGAGGTGCGAATAGCCGAAGATGCCGCACATCGGATAGCCGACCAGCATCGCCGATGCGTCGGAGGTCTCGGCCGGATTGCTGTTGTCGCAGGCCGAATATTGCTCGCGCTCGCAAAAGAAGCAGCTGCCGCAGCTGATGGTGAACGGAACGATCACCCGCTGTCCCTTTTCGAGCGTGCTCTTGGGGCCGGTCTCGACGACTTCGCCCATGAATTCGTGGCCGAGGATGTCGCCAGACCTCATGCCCGGGATGTAGCCATCGTAAAGATGCAGGTCGGAACCGCAGATCGCGGTCGAAGTGACCTTGATGATCGCGTCCCTCGGGTTGACGATTTCGGGATCGGGGACGGTGTCGACCCGGACGTCGTGGCGGCCATGCCAGGTGATTGCGCGCATCGGTCGCTCCTTAAATCTTGGGTTCGGTGACGGGCTCGCCGCGCCCGGAAGGGCCGGCATTGGTGGTGATCTCGCCAGTTTCCATCAGCTGCTTGAACCGCCTCAGGTCCCGGCGCGCCTGGATGTTCGGCTCGCGCTGGAACAATTTGGCGATGCCTCGCCCGATTGTTCCGCCGGGCGGATCATAGGTCATGGTCAACCGGACGCTGGTGCCCCGCGCCGGTCCGGCAGAGAAGAATTCCACCCGTCCGCTGGTCGCGATCTGCGATTCAGGCTCGCTTTCCCAGGCGAGCAATTCGCCCGGGCGGTCCTCGGTTCGGCGGACGACCAGTTCGACCTGTGTCCCGGCCGGCGCCTTGACCGTCCAGCGCGATCGCTTGTCGTCGAGCACTTCGACGGCGACGACATTTTCCATGAACTCGGGAAAGCGGCTGACGTCCCGCCACGCGTCGTACAGCTTCCTGGCCTCGCTATTGATCGTGACGGTCCGCCCGACCAGCGCCGGATCCTCCTTGGCTTTGCCGCGCAGAACATGGTCGGGCGCGTCGCTGATCGTCTCGCCGCCCGAGCGCATGTCGGCCGTCCGCTTAGCCAACAGGAAAGTCGCCGCTCCCGCCGCTGCCGCGGCCGCGATGCCCGCGCCGATCAGCGCCCGCTGCCGTGAATCGTCTGAAAATCTGTCCGCCATCGCTTGCCTCCTGGAACAGAAGGCCAACCAAGGCGCGCCTGCGATGTTCCTATGGTTGCTTGCCCGGAACGTCCCACGTCTCGAGGATTTCGACGAAGCGCGTCAGCCAGGCGTTGGTCTGGTGGCCGTCGACGACGCGGTGGTCGATGGTCAAGGTGACATAGGCCATCGGCCGGACGAGGATCGCGTCCTGGCCGTTCACTTCGCGAACGACGACCCGCTTCTCGAGCTTCCCGACGCCGAGGATCGCCGCCTGCCCCTGGTGAATAATGATCGGAGCGGCGACCAGAGATCCCGACACGCCGTGATTGGAGATGGTGAAGCTTCCGCCCGAGACATCGCCGCCGGTCAGTTTCCCGTCGCGCGCGCGCCGCGTGAGATCGTCCAGCCGCTCGCCGACCTGAACGACATTGAGCCGGCCGACATCCCTGACCACCGGGACGATGAGGCCCTTCTCGCCGAGCGCGGTGCCGACGCCGATGTCGATGGTCGGCGAGATGGCGATCCGGTCCTCTTCCCAGCGGCCGTTGATCGCCGGCGCGACCGCCATCGCCTCGGCCGCCGCCTTGACGATATAGGCGGTGTAGCTGAGCCTGACCCCCTTGGCCGCCAACGCCGCCTTGTGCGCCGCGACTGCGGAAAAATCCGCCTCGAACACGGCGGTGACGTGGGGCTGCTCGGCGACGGCGCGGGCCATGTTCTCGGCGATCTTCAGCCGCATCCGGTCGTGCGGGATGTCCTGCGCGCTGAACTGCCGCGGCTGCGCCGTCGCCGGCTCGCCAACCGTCACCACCGTCGCCGCCGCGACCGCCCGGTCGACGTCCTCGCGGGTGATCCGGCCGCCGCGGCCGGTGCCCTTGATCTTCGACGGGTCGATGCCGTGCTGCTGAAGCGCCCGGCGGACCGAAGGGGAAAGGCGGGTTTCCCCATCGCCGTACCCCGGCGAAGGCCGGGGCCCAGGAGCGCCGTCAGGCGCTTCCTCCGAAGCGGGATCAATAGGCTGCGCCTCCTGGGCCCCGGCCTTCGCCGGGGAACTGGAATCAATCCGCCCCAGCACCGCGCCAGGCACCGCCTCGGCGTCGGTATCGAGCAATATCTCGGCGAGCACGCCCGCCGCCGGCGACGGTACCTCCTGCGTCACCTTGTCGGTCTCCAGCTCGACCAAAGGATCGTTCTCGGCGACCGCATCGCCGACCTTCCTGAGCCACGCGCGGACGACCGCCTTGGTACCCTCCTGCTCGTCGGGAACGACGACGTCGATCACTTGCACCCTCTCCCTTGGGGAAGAGGGACCGCAGCCCTGCCCCCCACTTCCCATCAAAACCCCACCAGCCGGTCGATCTCGCCGCGGATTCGCTCGACGCTCGGCAATGCCCATTCCATCAACTTCGGGTGATGCGGGCTCGGGATGTCGGGCATCGTCACCCGGGCGACCGGCGCGTCGAGGTCGAGGAACGCCTCGTCGGCGACCACCGCGGCGATTTCGGCGCCGAAGCCGCCAGTGCGCAAATCCTCGTGGACGATCAGGCAGCGCCGGGTGCGCCGAACACTGTCCAGCACCATGTCCCTGTCCCACGGCATCAGGGTGCGAAGGTCGATGACGTCGGCGCTGATCCCTTCCGCCGCCGCCTCGCAGCGCGGCACCATCGCCCCCCAGGTGACGATGGTGATCCTGTCGCCTTCCCGCGTTTTTTTCGCCCGGCCGAAGGTAAGCACATAATCGTCGCCCGGCCACGCCCGCCGCGCCCAGGAATCGTCGTACATCGCGCGATGCTCGAAGAACAGCACGGGATCGTTGCCGCGCAGTGCTCCGCGGAGAAGCCCGACCGCGTCCTCGGCGTTGGACGGCACCGCCACCTTCCAGCCGGGATTGTGGACGAATTGCACCTCGTTGGTCTGGCTGTGCCACGGGTCGCCGCACTTGAAGAAGCCGCCGGGAACCCGCAGCACCATCGGCGCCGCGAAGCGATTGTGCGTGCGCCAGCGCATCGTCCCGGTATCGTTGATCTGCTCGGTCGCCGGCTCGGCATATTTGCGGAACTGGATCTCGGGCACCGGCATCAGCCCGGCGAGCGCCATTCCGACCGCCCGGCCGACGATCCCCTCCTCGTTCAACGACGTGTCGAACACGCGCGCCTTGCCGTACTTTTCCTGCAGGCCGAGCGTGACCGCATGGACTCCGCCCTTGGGGCCGACGTCCTCGCCGAACACCAGCACGCGCGGGTTCTTGTCCAATTCCTGATCGAGCACCCGGCGGATGGCGGTGACCATGTTGATCCGTTGGCCCTCGGGCTTGGGCTCGTCGCTCGCCGGCGGCGGCTGGTAGCCGGCGTTCCACAGCCCGCCGACCTGCTGTATTTCGTCTTCATAGAAGACATGGTCGGTCACCTGCTCGGGCGAGCTCACGCCCCGCGCCTCGGCCTCCGCGCGGGCCTGGTCGACCGTCCAGCGCACTTCCTCGGCGAGCCGCTCCCAGTCTTCCTCGCCGATCTGCAGCCGGGCGCAATGCGCCTTCAATTTCGGCAGTGGATCGCGCGCCCACTCGGCGGCGATCTCCTCCTCGCTCTTGTAGCCTTGGGTGTCCTGGAAGCTGTGCCCTTCGAGCCGGGGCACCTTCAGGCGCAGAAGCGCCGGCGCGCGCTTGCCGCGAACATGCCCGACCGCTTGCCCAACCAGCCGCGCCGCCTCCTCCGGGTCAGTGCCGTCGCCGTTGAAGATCGTCAGGCCGGCGAAGCTGGCGAGGTTGGCGGCGATGTCGCAGCCGGGAGTCTGATATTCGCCCGGCACCGAAATGCCGTAGCCATTGTCCTCGATGTAAAGGAGCAACGGCAGCTGCTGCGTGGTGGCTATGGTCAGCGCCGACCAGAAACCACCGGTGGCGACACTGGCATCTCCACCAAGGACCAATGCGATCGCATCGTCCGGCCCTTCGCCGAGCTGCTCATGCTTGTAGGCAATCGCCTGCGCCCAGCCCGCCGCCGGCGTATATTGCGCGCCGACCCCGCCGCACATCGGCAGCGCATGCGCTCCGCCGGGATTGGGATAGTTGAACACGACGCCGATATCGCGCCCATCGGAATAGCCGCCGGCCAGCCCCATGCCCGAGCCGAGGGCGTCGGCCAGCGGGACGCCGAGCGCCAGCAGCATCGGCCGCGACCGGTAATAGCCGCAGGCGGCATCGCCGTCCTTCAGTTGCAGCCCAAGCAGCACCTGGGCCAGGTCATGGCCGCGAGCGGAGAATTGGTAGAGCACCTTCCTGGCCGGGACGAGCTCTTCTTCCTCGAGCCGGTCCATCTCGCGGCTGGTGAGGACCAGCCGGGCGACCTCGCGCCAGTCGACCTCGGCGGACACTCGGCCGAAATCCCGGTCAGCCATCCATTGCCCCGACGACGGCCTCGATGAACCGGTCGACCTGCCCGTCGCTCATCCCGACGACGTTGAACCGGCCGCTGTCCGCCATGTAGATGGCCTCGCGCTCGCGCAGGGCGAAGACCTGCTCCTTCGATAGCGGGAGCATCGAGAACATGCCGAACTGGCGGCCGATGAACGCCAGCCGCGGGTCGGCGGCGGCGATCCGCCGGCGAAGCGAATTGATTCGATCCCGCATCGCGTCGAGCTCGCCGAGCCATTGCTGCCGAAGCTCGGCATCGTCGAGGATGATGCGCACCGCCGCGGCGCCATGATCGGGCGGCATCGACCACATTTCGCGCGCCCGCTGCAGCACGTGGGCTAGCGCCCGGCCGGTCGCGTCCACCGACCCCGTCTTGACGAACAGCGAGCCGACGCGGTCGCGATAGACGCTGAAATTCTTGTCGCAGCTCTGGGCTACTATGACTTCGTCGCAGGCGGCGAGCAGCCCGCGAAGGCCGGCGGCATCCTCGTCGAGGCCGCGGCCAAAGCCCTGATAGGCGATGTCGACGAACGGAAGCAGGCCGCGCTCGGCTACCAGCCGGGTGACTTCCGCCCACTGATCATCGTCCAGGTCGGCGCCGGTCGGGTTGTGGCAACAGCCGTGCAGCAGGACGACATCGCCCGGCTCGGCAGCGGCGATCGCCTCGCGAATCGCATCGAAGCGGACGCTGCCGCTGTCGCGGTCATAATAGGGATATTCGACCAGATTCAGACCCGCGCCGGCGATCATCGGCGGATGATTGGGCCAGGTCGGAGTGCCGACCAGCACCCGCGCCTCGGGGTTTATGGTCGCGATCAGTTCCAGGCCAAGGCGAATGGCGCCGCAGCCGCCGGGCGTCTGGACCCCGGCGATACGCTCGTCGCCGGCATGCTCGCCAAGCAGGATCGGGCAAAGCAGCTCGGCATAGCGCTTGTCGCCCACCCCGCCGAGATAGGCCTTGGTTTCCTGGCTCTCGAGCAGGCGCCTCTCGGCCTCCTTCATCACCTTGAGGATCGGGGTCCGGCCCTCGCCATCGCGGAACACTCCGACCCCGACGTCGATCTTGTCGGGCCGTTGATCGGCGACGCACAGCGCGATCAGCGCCAGCAGCGAGTCACTCTGGACCGGCGGAAGGTCGGCAAGCCCCCTTGCCTTGACGTCGGTTCGGCTCAGCATGGGAAGCGTCTAGCGCGAAGAGGAATGCCCGTCCATTTTCCGTCACCCCCGCGAAAGCGGGGGTCCCGCTTGATTTGTGAATGGCAGGAAACGCAAGCGGGATTCCCGCTTTCGCGGGAATGACGATTAAGCATCATAATCGACCGCCACGCCATCCCCGGCGGGCACCGACTGGCAGGTCAGCACATATCCCGCCTCGACTTCCTCGTCGGTGAGGCCGTAGCGCGCCGCCATCGACACCTTGCCGCTCGTCACCCTGGCGCGGCAGGTCGCGCACACCCCCGCCTTGCAGGCGAAGGGCGCCGGAAGCCCCGCCTCGCGCGCGCTGTCGAGGATGTTGGCTTGCGAGAACGGCACCTTGCGGGTGCGCCCGTCGAGCGTGACGAGGACAGTCGTCCCGGCGGCCCTGGTCTGAAGCTCGGCCATTTCCTTGGCCAGCGCCGCCGACGGTCGGCCGGCGGTGAAACGCTCGATGTGAATTCGATCCCGCTCGATGCCTCGGTCGAGCAGCGCGCTTTCCGCCGAATCCATCATCGGCCCGGGGCCGCAGATGAACCAGCCGTCGACCGCCTCGGGCTCGTGGACCAGATGGTCGATCGCCTCGACGCACCGCTCGCGGTCGAGCATACCGTTGAGCAGCTCGAAATCGCCCTGCTCCTGGTCGAGGAAATGGAACAATTCGAAGCGGTCGAGGTGACGGTCCTTGAGGTCCGCCAGCGCGTCGAGGAAGATGATCGAAGCGGAATCGCGGTTGCCGTAGAACAGGGTGAAGCGGCTGTCCGGCTCCTCGCGCATCGTCGTCTTGAGCAGCGACATCACCGGCGTGATCCCCGATCCGCCGGCAAAGGCGACGAGGTGGCGCCTGCGCC
>DATLGC010000130.1:0-6573 GCA_035540655.1 Sphingomicrobium sp.
GCCGAGGTCAGCGACCAGCTGGCAAAGAGCCTCAAGAAGCAGGGTCTCACCGTCCACACCTCGGCAAGCGTCGAGAGCCTCAAGGCGGATGCCAAAGGCGTCGCTGCAACGATCAAGACCAAGGACGGCAAGTCCGCCGAGCACCGCTTCAGCCATGCCATTGTCGCGGTCGGAATCGTCCCGAACACTGAAGGCGTCGGCATTGACGAGCTCGGCATCAAGACGACGAAAGGCCATATCGACACCGACGAGATGTGCAGAACGAACGTGCCGGGCATCTGGGCGATCGGCGATGTCACCGCCCCGCCCTGGCTGGCGCACAAGGCAAGCCACGAGGGCGTGATCGCCGCCGAGGCAATCGCCAGCGAGCTGGGCAACAAGGATGCTCATCCCCATGCCATGGACGTGCGCAACATCCCGGGCTGCACTTACTGCCGGCCGCAGGTCGCCAGCGTCGGCCTGACCGAGGCCAAGGCGAAGGAAGCGGGCTATGAGGTCAAGGTCGGCAAGTTCCCCTTCATCGGCAACGGCAAGGCGATCGCGCTTGGCGAAACCGAGGGGTTCGTGAAGACCGTGTTCGATGCGAAGACGGGCGAATTGCTCGGCGCGCATATGATCGGCGCGGAAGTCACCGAGCTGATCCAGGGCTATACGGTCGGCAAACAGGCCGAGCTTGTCGAGCAGGACTTCATCGCCACCGTCTTCCCGCACCCGACCCTGAGCGAGATGATGCATGAAAGCGTCCTGTCGGCATTCGGCCGGGTCGTGCATATCTGAACGGAACCGCTCCGTGCCCTGCGCGCTTGTCTAGCAAGGCGGCCCATTTCGGCTTCCCGTCACCAGCGAGGGGACCATCGCCAATGCGTCTTTCAGCAATGACTGCCGCCCTCATCGCCCTGGTGGTCGCCGGCTGCGAGGGCCGATCGGACCCGGTCAACCAGGCCGAGGGCGCCGCAAATGCTACGCTTGCGGGCGTCGAAGGCGAGAACGGCATGATCGCCGACCCACGCGGAGTCGGCGCGATTAGCGTTGCCGAGCGCGAACCGTTCGGCCGCTATCTCGTCGATGGCACCGGACGTACGCTCTACGTTCTCGAGCCGAACGCCCCCGCGCGGCCGAATGCCGCCGACAATTGCACCGACGCGTGCCTCGGCGAATGGCCGCCGGCCATGGCTGCCGGCGCTCCGCGGGGTGGCACGAATGTCGATGCTTCCAGGCTCGGCACCGTCGCCAGGGACGACGGTCAGCAGCTGACCTACAACGGCCGGCCGCTTTATTACTATCGCGCCGACCGCGACCCGGGGCAGGTCGCCGGCCAGAACGTCCACGACCGGTGGGGGCGGTGGTATCTAATTTCGCCGGAGGGCGAGCCGATCCGCGAGGGCCGCGACAGCCCGCGCGGCTCGGCGCCGCATCCGCCGGGCAGCGGCCAATTCCCGCAGCCGCAATAAGCGCGCCAACAGCGAGGAAGCGGCAGACGAGCGGCACCGTTCCGAGGATTGGGAGGGGATAACGACGGAATAGCGCCTTCGGCCCGTTGACCCGCTTGCCTGCCATCGCTATGTCGCCGCCCGTCCGCGGGTCGCTCCGTCCTCCCGCCGGGCAAAGAGCTGAACATTGCTCAAACGTGCGTGATGGCCAGGCGGCCGGGCGGCTGCTTGGGCTTCGCGCATTTCCTGTTGGGCAAAGTAACCGCCGGGTTTCCGGCATAGACAAGGTGAAGGGCTTCATGCCGACGATCAACCAGCTGATCCGCAAGGGTCGCGAACCGCAGAAGGCCAAGTCGAAGGTGCCTGCGATGGAGCAGAACCCGCAGAAGCGCGGCGTCTGCACCCGTGTGTATACGACGACCCCGAAGAAGCCGAACTCGGCGCTCCGCAAGGTTGCCAAGGTGCGCCTGACCAACCAGCGCGAGGTGATCAGCTACATTCCCGGCGAGGGCCACAATCTTCAGGAGCATAGCGTCGTCCTGATCCGCGGCGGGCGAGTCCGCGACCTGCCGGGCGTTCGCTATCATGTGCTTCGCGGCGTCCTCGACACTCAGGGCGTCAAGGACCGCAAGCAATCCCGTTCGAAGTACGGCGCCAAGCGTCCCAAATAAGCAGCGAGTAAGCCCCGGACAGGGCTCCATCAAAATGGCATTTTGATGGGATCCACGGGTTCCGGACCCGGCTGAAGAGAAAGGAAAAAGTTATGTCCCGTCGCCGCCGCCCAGAGAAGCGCGAGATCCTCCCCGACCCGAAGTTCGGGGATGTCGTGCTGTCCAAGTTCATGAACAGCGTCATGCTCGACGGCAAGAAGTCCGTCGCAGAGAGCATCGTCTACGGCGCCCTCGACAATGTCGAAGCGCGCTTGAAGAAGGACCCTATCCAAGTGTTCCACGATGCGCTCAACAATGTGAAGCCTGGCATCGAGGTGCGTTCCCGCCGTGTCGGCGGTGCGACCTATCAGGTGCCGGTCGAAGTCCGCACCGAGCGGGCCCAGGCGCTGGCCATCCGCTGGCTGATTTCGGCCGCCCGCGCCCGCTCCGAAAAGACGATGTCGGCACGCCTGTCGGGCGAGCTGATGGATGCTTCGCAGAACCGCGGCAACGCGGTCAAGAAGCGCGAAGACACGCACCGCATGGCCGAGGCCAACCGCGCCTTCTCGCACTACCGCTGGTAAGTTTCACACCTATATCGTGGAGGTCCGGTACCGCCGGTTCCCCGCATCGCTAAGGAAGAACAAGTCATGGCCCGCAGCCATCCGCTCGAGCGCTATCGCAATATCGGCATCATGGCCCACATCGATGCCGGCAAGACGACGACGACCGAGCGCATCCTCTATTACACTGGCAAGTCCTACAAGATCGGCGAGGTCCACGAGGGCACCGCGACCATGGACTGGATGGAGCAGGAGCAGGAGCGGGGGATCACCATCACGTCCGCGGCAACCACCTGTTTCTGGCGCGCCGCTGAGGGCAAGGGCGAAGAGCACCGCATCAACATCATCGACACGCCGGGCCACGTCGACTTCACCATCGAGGTCGAGCGCTCGCTTCGCGTGCTCGACGGCGCCGTCGCCTGCTTCGACGGCGTTGCCGGCGTCGAGCCGCAGTCGGAGACGGTCTGGCGGCAGGCGGAGAAGTACAAGGTCCCGCGGATGTGCTTCGTCAACAAGCTCGACCGCACCGGCGCCAATTTCGAAATGTGCGTCGGCATGATCAAGGACCGCCTCGGCGCCCGCCCGGCGGTGCTCTATTTGCCGATCGGCATCGAGAGCGGCTTCAAGGGCCTGGTGGACCTGGTCGAGAACCGCGCCATCATCTGGCTCGAGGAGAGCCTCGGCGCCAAGTTCGAGTATCAGGAGATCCCGGCCGAGCTCGCGGACGCTGCCGCCGAAGCCCGCATGAACCTCATCGAGATGGCCGTCGAGCAGGACGACGAGGTCATGGAGACCTATCTCGAAGGCACCGAGCCGGACACGGCGACCCTCAAGCGCCTGATCCGCAAGGGGACGCTCAACTTCTCCTTCGTGCCGGTGCTGTGCGGCTCGGCGTTCAAGAACAAGGGCGTGCAGCCCTTGCTCGACGCAGTGGTCGACTATCTGCCGAGCCCGCTGGACGTCCCCGCCATCCAGGGCCTGAAGCTCGACGGCGAGACCGAGGACAGCCGCCCGGCCGACGATGCCGCGCCGTTCTCCGCGCTTGCGTTCAAGATCATGAACGACCCGTTCGTCGGCACCTTGACCTTCGCCCGCATCTATTCGGGCAAGCTCGAGACCGCGAGCCAGGTGATGAACTCGGTCAAGGACAAGAAGGAAAAGGTCGGCCGCATGCTGCTGATGCATGCCAACGACCGCGAAGACATCCAGGTGGCCTATGCCGGCGACATCGTCGCTCTGGCCGGCCTCAAGGACACCACGACCGGCGACACCTTGTGTGCCCCCAACGCGCCGATCATCCTCGAGCGCATGGAGTTCCCGGACCCGGTCATCGAGGTCGCCGTGGAGCCGAAGACCAAGGCCGACCAGGAGAAGATGGGCGTCGCCCTCAACCGCCTCGCCCGCGAGGACCCGTCGTTCCGCGTGACGTCGGACCATGAGAGCGGCCAGACCATCATCAAGGGCATGGGCGAGCTCCACCTCGAGATCCTGGTCGACCGCATGAAGCGCGAGTTCAAGGTCGAGGCCAATGTCGGTGCGCCGCAGGTCGCCTATCGCGAATATCTGGCCAAGCCGGTCGAGCTGACCTACACCCACAAGAAGCAGTCGGGCGGCTCGGGCCAGTTCGGCGAGGTCAAGATCAACGTCGTTCCCGGCGAGCGCGGCTCGGGCTTCCAGTTCTTCGACGAGATCAAGGGCGGCAATATTCCCAAGGAGTATATCCCCTCGGTCGAGAAGGGCATGCGCGAGACCGCCGAGACCGGGAGCCTGATCGGCTTCCCGATCATCGACTTCGAAGTGCACCTGGTCGACGGCAAGTACCACGACGTCGACTCCTCGGCGCTGGCGTTCGAAATCTGCGCCCGAGGCGCGATGCGCGAGGCCGCGCAACGCGCCGGCATCAAGCTGCTCGAGCCGATCATGAAGGTCGAGGTGGTGACTCCCGAAGATTATCTCGGCGACGTCATCGGCGACCTCAACAGCCGGCGCGGCCAGATCCAGGGAACCGACAGTCGGGGCAATGCCCAGGTGGTCGAGGCCATGGTGCCGCTCGCGAACATGTTCGGCTACGTCAACCAGCTGCGCTCGTTCACCCAGGGGCGCGCGCAATATTCGATGCAGTTCTCGCACTATGACGAAGTGCCGGCCAACGTCGCCGACGAGGTCAAGGCGAAGCTGGCGTAACCGTTTTTTTATGGCTATGGGCGCGCTCGCACGTCGGGCCGCGACCCGGTAATCCAACGTAGAAGAGGCTTAAAATGGCGAAGGCGAAATTCGAGCGGAACAAGCCGCACTGCAACATCGGCACCATCGGTCACGTCGACCATGGCAAGACGTCGCTGACCGCGGCGATCACCAAGGTGCTGGCCAAGTCCGGCGGCGGCGTCGCGGTCGACTTCGCCAATATCGACAAGGCGCCGGAAGAGCGCGAGCGCGGCATCACCATCTCGACCGCCCACGTCGAGTATGAGACCGCCAACCGCCACTATGCGCACGTCGACTGCCCCGGCCACGCCGACTATGTGAAGAACATGATCACCGGCGCCGCGCAGATGGACGGCGCGATCCTGGTGGTGTCGGCCGCCGACGGCCCGATGCCGCAGACCAAGGAGCACATCCTGCTCGCGGCGCAGGTCGGCGTTCCGACCATGGTCGTGTTCCTCAACAAGGTCGACCAGGTCGACGATCCCGAGCTGCTCGAGCTCGTCGAGCTCGAAATTCGCGAGGAGCTGTCCAAGCGCGGCTTCGACGGCGACAACATTCCGATCGTCGCCGGCTCCGCCCTGGCGGTGCTCGAGGACCGCGACGAGAACATCGGCGAGGAAGCGATCATCAAGCTGATGGCGGCCGTCGACGAGTGGATCCCGCAGCCGGAGCGTCCGCTCGACCGGCCGTTCCTGATGCCGATCGAGGACGTGTTCTCGATCTCGGGCCGCGGCACCGTCGTCACCGGCCGTGTCGAGACCGGCATCGTCAAGGTCGGCGAGGAAGTCGAGATCGTCGGCATCCGCGACACCAAGAAGACCGTCGTCACCGGCGTCGAGATGTTCCGCAAGCTGCTCGACCAGGGCCAGGCAGGCGACAACATCGGCGCGCTGCTGCGCGGCGTCGGCCGTGAGGACGTCGAGCGCGGCCAGGTGCTGTGCAAGCCGGGCTCGATCACGCCGCACACGGACTTCTCGGCCGAGGTCTACGTCCTCTCCAAGGACGAGGGCGGCCGCCACACGCCGTTCTTCGCCAACTATCGTCCGCAGTTCTACTTCCGCACGACGGACGTGACCGGCGAGGTCGTCCTCCCCGAGGGCACCGAGATGGTGATGCCAGGCGACAACGTCACGCTGGGCGTCAAGCTGATCGCCCCGATCGCCATGGACCAGGGCCTGCGCTTCGCGATCCGCGAAGGCGGCCGGACCGTCGGCGCAGGGGTTGTCGGCTCCATCACGAAGTAATATAGGGCGCAGGCCGCGCGGTTCTCTCGCAGATTCGCGCGGCTCGCTTTTCAGGTTGAAGCAAGCCGGCGTTATGGGCCGAATGGCTCCACGACGTTGAGCTTGCTCGTTTGGTTTGCCCGGATCCTCAACTGGTGAGGGGCGCGGCTCTTTCGCATCGGCAGGGACATGGAAACGCAGAATATCCGGATTCGTCTGAAGGCTTTCGATCACCGCGTGCTCGATCAGGCCACTGGCGACATCGCCGACACCGCTCGGCGGACGGGTGCTCTCATCCGCGGTCCCATCCCCCTGCCGACGCGCATCGAGAAGTTCACCGTCAACCGCTCGCCGCACGTCGACAAGAAGTCGCGCGAGCAGTTCGAGGTGAGGACCTACAAGAGGCTGCTCGACATCGTGCAGCCGACGCCGCAGACGGTCGACGCGCTGATGAAGCTCGATCTCGCCGCCGGCGTCGACGTTGAGATCAAGCTGGCCTAAG